>JAMCQB010000021.1 GCA_023382175.1 Nitrospirota bacterium
AGGAAAGATGCCTTTTCGGGCGGGTATTCTCTTGTGCGGCGGCGGTATCTATATCTTTTTATGTGCATCTGCTGAAAAAGTCATATAGAGGTTTCCTTAATTATATCAGTTACCCTTGACGGATTCAATAGAAATAGACACTCCCAAGGGTAGCGTCAAAGTCTATAAAATTGCCGCTTAGTTGTCCTTATGTCGTTCTCGCTTGTCGAGAATTCTTCTTAAACAGGCTTTAAATAAGGGAACGATTCCGGACAAGCCGGAATGACAACCCAAAAAGAGGACTTTGACGTTACCTTGGACACTCTCCATATCATGAGCGGCGGATGGAAATTTGACGGTCTTGCTCCGGAATATTTATAATCCACCATGGAGCGCGCTGTCAGGAGAAGAATCCGCAAGCACACCGATGGTTCTTTCGAGGACATGGAGGATCTTGTTGCCCTCGAAAAAAAGGTGATCATCGCTCTTTATTGCACGCCTCACATGGTAAAGGAGCTCGTGGTCGGTCTTTTAATGACCGAGGGGATCATCAGGGGTAACTGGTGTGCCGACAGGATGAGCATTCTCTTCGGCGATGAGATCCTGGTGGATGTGCCTGCGGAAGGGGAGGTTGTGACCGAAGGGAAGACCATTACCTCGGGGTGTGTGGGCGGCGTCACCTTCGAGAAAAAGATCGACGCAGAAATGATAACTGACCCTTTCACCATCGACAGGAACAGCCTGAGGTATATTTTCAGCGATTTCCAGGCTCGGTCTGAGCTTTACAAGCTTACAGGTTGTATCCACAGCGCGGCTCTTTCTGACGGGAGGGTTATCCTGTGCTTTGCCGAAGACATCGGCAGGCACAATGCAGTGGACAAGGTGATAGGCTATGCGCTCCTCGAAAATATTCCCTTTTCGGGGAAGATCCTGCTTGCCAGCGGGAGGATATCCTCGGAGATTTCTTCCAAATGCTCCCGCTGGGGCATTCCCATTCTTGCGACGCGCACAGCGCCCACCAATCTTGCGGTGGAGATTGCGGAAAAGAGGGGCATCACCGTTGTCGGATTTATGCGGGGCAACCGGTTCAATGTCTATACGCACCCGGAAAGAATTACCTGAACACTTTCAGTAACCAGGCGCCGCTTTCTCGATATATTCCAGTGATCCTGACCTCAAACCCTGTGCCATCATGATCCCGCTGCCCGTTCGCGGAAGGGAGAAATGATTGCAGACTACTTTATCCCGTACTTCTGCAGCCTGTGTCTGAAGGAGCGGAAGGAAAGGTTCAGGAGCTTTGCCGCATCGGTCTTCACCCCGTCGGCGAGGGTAAGGGCCTCAAGGAGATACCGCTTCTCGATATGCGCTATGAATGCTTCAAGATCGAAGCCTTCTTTTGTCAACTCAGGAACTGCCTTTGTTGCAGGTGAGGATATTACTATTTCTGATGGTAAGTCCTCGACTGATATTTCCTCTTTATCTGCAGACATGAGAAGAATTCTCTCTAGAACATTTTCCAGTTCTCTTACATTTCCTTTCCATGAATAATTTATAAGAAGATTCATTGCGTTTGGCGATATCTTCTTTTCAGTTGACACGAATTTCTTGATGAAATGCTCAATGAGTAAGGGGATATCCTCTTTTCTCTCCCTAAGAGGGGGGATATGCAGATGTATAACATTCAGCCGGTAAAAGAGATCTTCACGAAACCGATGTGACGCGACTTCTTCCGTTAGGTTCTTGTTCGTTGCGGCGACGATCCTCACATCGACCCTTATGTCGCTTGTGCCTCCAACCCTTCTGAAGATACCGTTTTCGAGAACCCTGAGGAGCTTAGCCTGGAGATTAACGGGCATCTCCCCTATCTCATCCAGGAACAGAGTCCCTTTATCAGCTATTTCAAAGAGACCCTGTTTGTTTTCGACTGCGCCGGTAAATGCACCCTTCATATGTCCAAACAACTCGCTTTCAAGGAGACCCTCCGGAAAAGCTGCACAGTTAGAGGAAACAAAATTGTTTTTCTGTCGGCGGCTTAGATCATGAAGCAATTTTGCGATAAAATCTTTGCCTGTTCCGCTCTCCCCCGTGATAAGAGCATTGGCATTGCTCTGTGCGACCTTATGCAGTACATTGAGGAGTTCATGCATTTTCGCGCTTCTGTAAACCAAATTTTCCAGTTTATACTTTGTCTGCAGTTCTTCTCGCAGGATTGAGACTTCTCCCCTCAATTTCCGCTTTTCAAGAGCATTTTTTACCACCAGCCGGATCTCATCGATCTTGAAGGGTTTGTGAATATAGTCATACGCGCCGAACTTCATGGCCTCGATGGCCGACTCGGTGGTGCCGAAGGCGGTCATCATAACCACAAGCGTTTCCGGTGAGATCTCCTGGGCCTTCTTGAGGATCTGGAAGCCGCCAACGCCGGGCATCTTTATGTCGGTAATGATCAGGTCAAAGATATCCCGGTTCAACCATCCCAGACCCTCTGTCCCGTCCCTGGCTGTGGATACTTCATATCCTTCCCCTTCGAGCAGGATCTTCAGGATCTCGCGCATGTTCTTTTCATCTTCAATGACCAGTATCTTGCTTTTCCGTTCTTCCATGGGTATCTCTCAGTCGGATGGACAGGTTAGGACGTGCCCGTCTTGATGAGACCTCCTTTCGCTGTCCGGTCCTGTGCATGGGGACGTTCCGGGGTAACGGGCAATACTACCGCAAAGGTCGTTCCCTGTCCCGGGACGCTCTTTACCGTGATCTTGCCGTTGTGTTCTTCGATAATCCGGTATGCAATGGAGAGGCCGAGGCCGGTGCCCTTATCCTTGGTGGTGAAAAAGGGAAAGAATATATCCTTCAGGTTTTCCCGGGGAATGCCTGCGCCGGAATCCTTTACCGAGATAAGGACTGCGTCCTTGAGATTTCTGGTGCTTATGGCCACCTCTCCCCCTCCGGGCATGGATTCAATGGCGTTCATCCCGAGATTCAGGAAAACCTGGCGAAGTTTTTGGGGATCCGCAACGATAACGTTCTCTCCCGAGAAGTCTTTCTTTATTGTTATGTTCTCGGTATTCATGGTTGCGCTTTTGATAAGCTCAATGATCTCGTCAAGCATGGTGTGAAGGTCGAACCTGAAGAATTCGGGATCTTTCGGCCTTGAATAGGTGAGAAAATCGGTGATGATCTTGTTTAGCCTGTCCATCTCGCTCAGGGCGATATTCATGAGCTTCTCCCCGTGGTCCTTGGTGAGAGTCCCTTCTTTGAGCATCTCTATGGAGCCTTTCAGCGACGCAAGGGGGTTCCGTATCTCATGGGCCATATTTGCGGAAAGTTCACCGATAGCGGCAAGTGTCTCCTTATGCTTCAGTTCTGCCTCAAGATTTTTCAGTTCGGTGATATCCTGAAAAATGCAGATATACCCCGTCCTGTGTTCACTGCTGTCCGTGGACCCGGAAATGGTAAGCCCGATGGTGCGAAGATTTCCGTTCAGAGTAATGAGCCCTTCACTCCTCTGTGTCTCCATGGGCGGCTTGATAAAGGGAAATATCTCTATGATGTTCTTCTCCACCGCAGAGGACCGTGGAATCCCGAGGATGTTTTCTGCTGCCCGGTTAAAGATGAGGATCTTTCCCGGAAGGTCGGTGGTGAGCAGGCCGCTGGGGAGCCCCTCAATGAGTTCCCGGTTAAAATAGGCAAGGTCTCTCAGGTCAGAATCCTTCTCCGCGAGCCTTAGCGATGTCTTTTCCAGCCTTGACGACATGTATCCGGTGAGGTAAGCGGTGAGGTAGAGCGAGGTAATGTGCGAGAAGATGTTATACAGGAAATCTTTTTCCTTTACCGAAAGATCGTAGGCGACGGGGATAATCCGGTAGAACTGAAGATCGATCATCAGGCCGTAAAGAATACTGCATAGGGTGGCGGTGATAAATCCTGCCCTTTTGTTCATGGTTATTGCTGATGCGATGACCGTTAATAACATGACAAAAGTGAACCAGCTCTCGATGCCCCCTGTCACGAGGATAAGCGCGATGGCCGACAATGCGTCCACGGACAGCTGGAAGTATGCAAAGGCGGCGAGATTTTTTACCCGGTAGAGGAGAATGGTATAGAGAATCGACAGGAGGGAGAGGGGTATGATGATATAGAGGATTGCCCGGGGATAGGGAAAGCGGTAAAACCCTATTTCGAATACGAGGAACGTTCCGAGGAGGAGGGTAACAAAAAAGGCCCTGAGTATGATCAGGGCCTTCAGGCGTTTGAAAAGGGCAGCATCCTCCATGGACTATTTTATGAGAGTAATCAGTTTGAAGATGGGGAGATACATGGCGATAACGATGAAACCGACGGCTGTGCCGAGGAACACCATGAGCAGAGGTTCCATCATGGCGGTGAGGTTAGCGACTGCATTGTCCACTTCATCGTCGTAAAAGTCCGCAATCTTGCTGAGCATGGCATCCAGGGCACCCGTGGATTCTCCCACCGCTATCATGTGGGTAACCATGGGAGGGAATACCTTTGCCCTTGCAAGGGGTTCTTCGAGGGTTTTTCCCTCCGCCACGGCCTTTCTCACGTCCATGACCGCATATTCGATCACCTTGTTGCCTGCGGTCTTTGCGGTGATCTCGAGACCGTCGAGAATCGGCACACCGCTGCTCACGAGGGTGCCCAGCGTGCGGGTGAATTTTGCCACAGCGACTTTGTTGAGGATCGTGCCGAAGATGGGGAGTTTCAGCAGAAGGGTATCAATGATCTTCTTTCCCTTTTCGGTCTTTCTCACCTGCTTGATAAAAACAACAATTCCGACTATCGCTCCCCCGACGATCACACCGCCGATTCCGGCGAGGAAGTTGCTCATATTAATAACCAAACGTGTCGGCCCGGGAAGGGTACCTCCCATGGAAGAGAACATCTTCGCAAAAGTAGGGACCACAAAAATCATAATGACAGCGATAACCCCGGCAGCAATAGTGCTGACGACGGCGGGATAGATCATGGCGCCCTTGACCTTTTTCTTCAGCTTCATGGCCTTTTCGATATACGCGGCAAGTCTGTTCAGGATGGTGTCAAGGATACCCCCTGCCTCACCCGCCGCCACCATGTTCACATAGAGTTCCGAGAATATCTTGGGATGTTTCTTGAGGGCGTCAGCATAGGTGGAACCGGACTCCACATCCGCCTTTATTACGGTGAGGGCCTTTGCCAGCGTCTTGCTTTCGACCTGTTCGGAGAGGATCTCAAGCCCCTGCACAAGGGGCAAGCCCGCGTCTATCATGGTGGAGAACTGCCTTGTGAAAACCACAATATCCTTGTCTTTGACGCCTCCTCCAAAGCCGGCAAGTAACCCCTTCTTTGCAGCCTTCTCGGTGACGATCGTGGCAGTGATGCTCTTCCGCCTGAGCTGTGCAATAACATCATCCCGCGAGGTGGCCACCATCTCTCCTGACTCGATGGTGCCTTTCATAGTTTTCCCCGACCACTGAAATGTTGTGGGCATTGCTATCCCCTCCCTTTCGAAGTGCTCGATACCCGCTGAATCATGGTAAGCAGCTCTTCGGGTATCATCGAGCGACCCATGGCTTCTTCATATGAGATTAACCCCTTTGTATACAGTTCAAAGAGGGACTGGTTCATGGTCTGCATTCCTGACTTTGACTGTCCGGTCTGCATCTGGGAGTAGATCTGGTGCACTTTATCTTCCCTGATAAGGTTTCGTATGGCAGGATTCGGCACGAGTATCTCCACTGCCATCACCCTGCCGTGCCCGCTTTTCTTGGGGAGAAGCTGCTGGGAAAGTATTCCCTCAAGAACGAAGGACAGCTGAACCCTTATCTGTTCCTGCTGATGGGACGGGAAGACGTCGATAATTCGGTTAATGGTCTGGACCGCTGAGTTCGTGTGCAGGGTTGCCAGAGTGAGATGTCCTGTTTCAGAGACCGTTAATGCCGCTTCAATAGTCTCCAGGTCACGCATCTCACCGATCAGCACCACGTCAGGATCCTGCCGGAGCACGTATTTCAGGGCTGCCTTGAATGATACGGTGTCGGCATTCACCTCTCTCTGGTTTATGAGGCATTTTTTGTGGCCATGGAGGTATTCGATGGGATCCTCCACCGTAATGATGTGATCGTACCGGTCATCATTGATACGGTCTATCATGGCTGCAAGGGTGGTGGATTTTCCGCTTCCCGTTGGTCCTGTTACGAGAATGAGCCCCCGGGGCTTCTTTACCATTTCATTGACGATTTCCGGCAACATAAGGTCATTGAATGTCCTGATGGTGAAGGGAATGGTTCGGAAGGCGCCTGCCACTGCGCCCCGCTGCATGAAGATATTCGCCCTGAACCTGCTGAGTCCTTTTATCCCGAAGGAAAGGTCAAGTTCATTATTCTCCTCAAAACGGTGCTTCTGCGCGTCCGTCAGGATGCTGTAACAGAGGGCCTTTGTGTCGGTAGGGCTCAGAACAGGATGATCCATGCTCAGGAGCTTCCCGTCAACCCTCAGCCTTGGCGGCGATCCGGTGGTGATATGGAGGTCGGATGCTCCACTTTCAATCATGTGCTTCAGCAGATCATATAATGTTGCCATTTAGTATCCCCTAATCTCCAAAAGTTACTCTCAATACCTCTTCAATGGAGGTAACGCCGTCTTTAATCTTTGTCAGGCCGCTCATCCTCAGGGTCTTTGTCCCCAGCCGAACGGCTGTTTTCTTTATCTCGTTTGCAGAGGCCCCTTCCAGGATCAGTTCCCTGATTTCATCGCTGATGGGCATCACCTCATAAAGGGCTATTCTTCCCCTGTATCCCGAATTGTTGCATGCAGAACAGCCTTTGCCCCTGTAACATTTGAGCGTCTTTGCCTCTTCTTCAGAAAAACCGATTTTGACAAGAGCCTGAGGAGGCGCCTTTTCCTCTTCCTTGCACTGCTGACATACCTTGCGCGCAAGCCTCTGGGCCAGGATAAGGATTACCGATGACGAGACGAGAAACGGTTCGATACCCATGTTCAGAAGCCTGCTTATAGTGCTCGGCGCGTCATTGGTATGGAGCGTGCTCAGGACGAGGTGTCCGGTGAGGGCCGCCTTGACCGCGATCTCCGCCGTCTCAAAGTCCCTGATCTCTCCCACCATGATGATATCAGGGTCCTGCCTCAGGAACGACCTGAGGGATGACGCAAAGGTGAGGCCTATCTCTTCCTTCACCTGAACCTGGTTTATGCCCATGAAGTTATATTCCACAGGGTCTTCAGCGGTCATGATGTTGATTCCCGGCTTGTTGAGATGGTTCAGCGCAGAGTAAAGAGTTGTGGTCTTTCCACTTCCGGTGGGGCCAGTGACGAGGACCATACCGTAAGGTTTCTCGATGGCCTCCATGAAGTCATCAAGCTGCTTTTTCTCGAACCCCAGTTTCGTGAGGTCTACCTGGAGGTTTGATTTGTCGAGGAGCCTGAGAACAGTCTTCTCACCAAACAGCGTCGGCAATGTCGAAACGCGAAAGTCAATCTCTCTTTTCTTTCCGAGTTTCAGCTTGATTCGTCCGTCCTGGGGGAGCCTCCGTTCAGCGATATCGAGCCTTGACATGATCTTCACCCTGGAGGTGAGGGACGCTCTTATCTTCGGGGGAAGGCTCATCACCGTATACATAACGCCGTCCACCCTGTATCTCACCCTCATGGAATTTTCATAGGGCTCCAGATGAATATCGCTCGCTCCGGCCTTTATGGCATTTATGAATATTCCGTTCACCAGCTTGACGATGGGCGCCTCTACATCTTTGACGACCTCTGCATCTTCTCTCTCTTCCACCACATCAATGGTGTCCAGGGCGCTTCCCACAATCCTGTCGAATTCTTCCACATCCACGCTCGGCCCTTCCTCCATACCAAACGGCGGACCCTCAGTTCCTTCCATCTCGTCGTCAGTAAGTGTGTAGTCCCTCGCCTGAACCGCCTGAGACGTGGTGGTCTTTTTTGAAGCCACCAGGCTGTCTCCTCCTTTGGAATAATTGTTGGCAATGGCGCTGATGATGGCGGATTCCGCAGCAACGACCACTTCCACATTGTATCCCGTCATGAACTTCACATCATCAATGGCAAAGACATTGGAGGGATCTGCCATGGCAATGGTAAGGGTGGCGCCCACCCGTGCAATGGGCATGATGAGATATTTTCTCGCCATTTCAAGGGGGATGAGTTTCACGACAGCGGGGTCAATGGTGTACTCTGAAAGGTTTATGGCGGGCACGCCGAACTGCTTGGAGAGAAAAGAGACCAGCTTGTCCTCGCTGATGTACCCAAGTTTTGCGAGGTTGGTGCCGAGCCTTCCCCCCTCCTTTTTCTGGAGACTCAACGCCTGTTTGAGCTGTTCCTCGGAGATGATATTCGAAGTGATCAGTATTTGGCCGAGTTTAGCCGCCATATACACTACGATATATGAAAACTTCTTTAATGTCAACTTTTAATGTCAACTGGCTAACCCCTCGATGTCTTGCGATTTTTTTTCGTTTTCGGAACGTCGCCAGGGGACGGCGGCACGAGTGCAATTTTTCGCGCTCATCCCGAAGAGAGGAGTGAAATGGTCAGCGAGCGAATATAACAAGAAGGTGATTCATTGCATTGAGATAACCTGCAGCTTGCCGCGGGGTTCTCCATTTCTCAGGCAGACTCTCTGGCCAGTTTTCTGTTGGTGAAGAACTGCTGAATTATGCTGAGAACGTTATTGACAAGCCAGTAGAGCACCAGGCCGGAGGCAAAATTGAGGAAGAGGAAGGTGAAGACCACCGGCATCAACATCATGATCTTGTTCTGCTTCGGATCGAGGGAAGTAGGGGTCATCTTCTGCTGTATGACCATGGTGACGCCCATGACGATGGGCATCACATAATAGGGGTCTTTTGCCGACAGGTCGGTTATCCAGAGCATAAAGGGCGCGCCCCTTAATTCGATGGCGATCATGAGCACCTTGTAGAGGGCAAAGAAAACAGGGATCTGCAGAAGCATGGGCAGGCAACCACCCATGGGATTCACCTTGTATTTTTTGTACATTTCCATGGTCTCTTTCTGCAGTTTCTGGGGATCCTTTTTGTACTTCTCTCTCAGTTCGGTGAGCTTAGGCTGAATCTCCTGCATTTTTTTCATGGACTTCTGGCTCTTATTGAGAAGGGGGATAAAGGGTATCCGGACGATGATGGTGAGGAGGACGATGGCCCACCCGTAATTTCCCATGAATCGGTAGAAGAATTTCAGTATCCAGAAAAGGGGCCTTGCCAGAATGGAGAAGAACCCGAAATCCACAATATGCTCAAGTCCGACCTTCAGTTCCTGAAGCCTGTCGTAGTCTTTGGGGCCCGCGTAGACAATGTAAGTGCTGACTCCGGGTTTCACCTTCAGGGCAACCACCGGAGAATCCTGCACTTTCCAGACCTTTGCCTCGAGGACCTGACCGGACGGGACAATGGATGCAAAAAAGTACTTGTCCTCCTGGGCGATCCACTTTAACCCTTCCTTGTAAACTTTGGGTTCATCCAGTTTCTTTGTCACCAGTTCAATTCTGTCAGCGTCCTTAAGAACGACAGGACCTATGTGAGGCGCTGATTCATCTTTTGCGTCGTAAATTCCAAAATTCGAGCCGAGGGTCACCCAGTATTCAGGGAGGCCCTGGACGTCGTCTTTAAGGTCAATCTTGTATCTGTCGCCATAGAACGTGAAGGTCCTCCTGACGGAAAACTGCGGTGTGGCATATTCGAAAGTGACTGTCCCCGACTCTGAACCCTTCAGGTTAAGATCAGCGCCTTTTAACGAGAAGTTGACGTTGGAGAGACCGAAATCTTCCTTTTCTCCCAGTGCGAGAGGGGGATACATACCCGGAGCCTGCAGGAGAGAAACTCCCGTCCCGGTTTTATCCTTATATGTCTTCAGGGTGAATTTCCTGACCGTACCTCCCTTTGAGCTGAGTGTCGCAGAATAAAGCCCTGTCTCTACCGTAACATTCCTTGCCTGAGACGGCTCTTCGACAACCGGAGGAACGGTAGCAGCAGGTGGAGGTTCTTTTTTCACGGACCCAGCCACCGTATCCTTCGCTGGAGGCGGTGGAGTGAGCTGCTGGGGCTGGAATAGGGCGGAGAGATACTGGTACCCTATCAGCACCACAATTGCCAACACAACGGCGATCAGTGTTCTTTTATCCATTTCCATATTATTTCACCGGATCGTAGCCACCCGGATGAAAAGGGTGGCACTTCAGTATCCTCCGAAGGGAGAGATACAGACCTTTCAGGGTTCCGTATTTTTGCAGCGCCTCCATGGAATAGACTGAGCAGGTGGGCAAAAACCTGCACCTTTGCGGAAGAAGAGGCGAAAGCAGATACTTATAAGCTCTCAGTATCAGAATAAATATTTTCGCCATCGTTTCTTTCCCGGCCTCACCAGAGGGTTACAGGCAAAACCCCTATCGCACAGTGCACAGGTTGACTTTGAATGCGCTCAGGGGATTCAAGAGTCGATGACCCGTGGGGAAGGGTAAAGGGGTTAAACGACTAACCGTTTGCGTCCCTTTGCCCGTCTTCTCTGCAAGGTTTTCCTGCCTCCTTTTGTGCTCATCCTCTCCAGGAAGCCGTGCGTCCTTTTCCTCTTTATCTTGTGTGGACGGTATGTTGTGTAAGTTCCCATAATTTTCCTCGACGGGAAGTATAAACTGTCGGATTAAATAAAGTCAAGTTTGCGACTTAAGTATAACATAACTCAATCAGTGGCAACGAAAAACTACCTCCCCCTCCGTAACATCCCCTTTACTCAACTTATATAGCAAAGCATCCGGAATGTCACACACACAGAATGAGTTGATATAATAAAAAAAATATGGCAAAAATGGTGAACTCTCGTGAGGTTCATATAGTAACCGGTGCTTTCGGGTTTTCAGGAAAATACATCGCAAGACGCTTGCTCGATGCAAGGCATGAAGTACGCACCATTACGAATTCCCTTAACCGGGAGAATCCGTTTAAAGGGAGAGTAAATGCCTACCCGTACAATTTCGATCATCCCGAAAAGCTCATCGAGTCATTGCGCGGCGCATCGGTTCTCTATAATACCTACTGGGTCAGGTTTAATTATCCGGGCTTCACTTATTCCAGCGCAGTAGATAATACTCTGAAGTTATTCGATGCAGCGAAAGGAGCCGGCATCAAAAGGATCGTTCATGTGAGTATCACAAACCCTTCGGAAAACTCTCCTTTCGAATATTTCAGGGACAAGGCAAAACTGGAAGGCGCATTAAAGGAATCCGGCTTATCGTATGCGATACTCCGGCCTGCTCTCTTATTCGGAAAAGAGGGCATTCTCATAAACAACATTGCCTGGCTTTTGAGGAAGTTCCCTGTGTTTGGGGTATTTGGCGACGGGAATTACCGTGTGCAGCCAATTTATGTTGACGATCTGGCAAAATTGGCAGTTGAACAGGGGCAGAAAACAGAGAATTGCATCATTGATGCCATCGGTCCCGAGACATTTACATACAGGAAATTGGTGGAGGTAATAGGGAACAGTATAGGAAAGCGCAGACCGATTATTTCTATCCCGCCCGCGATAGGTTACTTTGTTGGTTCACTCGTTGGCAAACTCCTGGGAGATGTAACGATCACCCGTGATGAAATCGAAGGTTTGATGGGTGGCTTACTCTATACAAATTCACCTCCTGTAGGAGAGACCGAGTTGACTGATTGGATTAAGGAAAATGCTTCCACTCTCGGCATGCATTATAGCAGTGAGTTGGCGCGCAGAAGAAATAGAACGGTATCATACGAGAAGCTATGAAAAAGCTTAGGTCTTCGGATACATGGATGAAGGAAGTGCCTCAAGTTTTTAAGTTGAACTTGAGAGTCTCCATCGGTTAATATTTTGTATGCATCAACATTCTGATTACGTGCCGCTCCACCTCCATACGGAATACAGCCTGCTGGACGGATCCATCAAGATCGATGAACTGGTGGAACTGGCGTCCCAGTACAGGATGCCTGCGGTGGCCATGACCGACCACGGCAATCTCTTCGGAGCCATAGAGTTTTACAAGAAGGTCACGAAGGCAGGGATAAAGCCTATCATCGGCTGCGAGGTCTATGTAGCGCCGGGGAGCCGTTTCGAAAAGAAAGGCGAGGGCGCGCCTGAGACCTCATTTCATCTGATCCTTCTCGCAAGGGACAATCACGGATACCGCAATCTTGTGAGCCTTGTTTCGAAGGCCTATACCGAGGGATTCTATTACAAGCCGAGGATCGACAAGGACCTCCTTGCCCAATACAGCGGAGGACTCATCGGCCTGTCTGCCTGCCTGAAGGGGGAAGTCCCGTATTATGTGAGCAGGGACATGATGGAGAAGGCCCGGCAGAGCGCCCTGGAGTTCAAGAATATACTCGGTCCGGAGAATTTTTATATCGAGGTCCAGGACAATGGTATCGAGGTCCAGGAGAAGGCGAACCGGAAGCTTGTGGAGCTTGCCGATGAACTCCATATCGGCATCGTCGCAACCAATGACTGCCACTACCTGAGGAAGGAAGACGCCCGTGCCCATGATATTCTCCTCTGCATCCAGACAGGGAAAACGGTGAGTGACGCAAACAGGATGAGGTTCGAAACCAATGAGTTCTATCTCAAGTCTGCAGAGGAGATGAGGAGGGCCTTTGCCGCGATACCTGCCGCTGTGCTGGCAACCCGGCAGATCGCGGAGCGGTGCAATGTGGAATTCAAACTCGGGGAGAGCCTGCTGCCCATGTACAAAGTGGAGAACGGGACGCCTGAGGCATATCTGAAGAAACTGGCCCTGGAAGGTCTGAGGGAGAGGTTCGGCGATAACTCCCCGGAGGTATACAAAAACAGGTTAAGAACCGAACTGGATATCATCAACAGGATGAACTATGCATCCTATTTTCTCATAGTCTGGGACTTTATACACTATGCCAGGAAAAACAGCATTCCCGTGGGTCCCGGCAGGGGCTCTGCAGCGGGGAGCCTTGTGGCGTACTGCCTTGGGATAACGGAGATCGACCCCATAAAATACAATCTCCTGTTCGAAAGGTTTCTGAACCCCGAGAGAATAAGCATGCCTGATATTGACGTGGATTTCTGCAAAGACAGAAGGGGCGAAGTGATATCCTATGTTTCGAAGGAGTACGGCGATGACCGTGTCGCTCAGATAATTACCTTTGGAACCATGGCTGCAAAGGCCGCAATAAGGGATGTGGGGAGATCCCTGGACATCCCCTACGCCGAGGTGGACAGGATCGCAAAACTGGTTCCCAACACCCTGAACATAACCATTGATGAGGCGCTCAAACTTGAACCACAACTTAAGGAAATATATGATAAGAGCTCTAAAGTTAAGGAAATACTTGATATCGCAAAGAGGCTGGAGGGGCTCTGCAGACATGCTTCGACCCATGCCGCAGGAGTAGTGGTTTCTCCGGAACCCCTCACCGAGTATGCCCCTCTTTATAAAAACCCTGCAGACGGTACCATCACAACGCAGTTCGATATGGGGTCGGTGGAAGCCATCGGACTTCTGAAATTTGACTTCCTCGGGCTTAAAACCCTTACGGTTATCGAAAAGACTATCGGGTATATCAGGTCCAACGGTTCTGAATTCTCTCTTCAGGCTATTCCCCTGGATGACGCCGAGACTTACCGTCTGCTGAGTTCCGGTCATACAACGGGGGTGTTTCAGCTCGAAAGTGCGGGCATGCGGGATATCCTCGTGCGGATGCAGCCAAACCGCTTCGAAGATCTCATTGCCCTCGTTGCCCTTTATCGTCCTGGCCCTATGGCGTGGATTGATGATTTCATCAAGGCGAAAAAGGGGGAGGCAAAGATCTCTTACGAACTGACCCAGCTCAAGGAGATCCTGGATGAGACCTATGGAATCATCCTGTACCAGGAACAGGTTATGATGATTGCCAACAAGATAGCGAATTTCTCCATGGGACAGGCCGACATTCTGCGGCGGGCCATGGGGAAGAAGAAGGCCGAAGAGATGGAGAAGCAGAAGGAGGACTTCGTCAAGGGTGCCGTGGCCAACGGGATACCTGAGAAGAAGGCCCGGAGGCTCTTCGAAAAAATGGAACCCTTTGCCAGGTACGGTTTCAACAAGTCCCATTCCGCAGCCTATGCCTATATCGCTTACCAGACCGCGTATCTCAAGACCCACTTCCCCGTGGAGTTCATGGCAGCCACCCTGAGCTCTGATACGGACAACACGGACAAGATCGTAAAGTCCATTGCGGAATGCAGAAAGATGTCCATCGACATTTTGCCCCCGGATATCAACCAGAGCGGCAAGGAATTCAAGGTGACCGGGAAAGCGATACGTTTCGGTCTCGAAGCGGTCAAAGGAGTGGGACTTGTTGAAACCGAGTCCATACTCGAGGTGAGGGAGCAGGACGGGCTTTTCGCCTCCATGGAAGATTTTCTCCGGAGGGTGGACGGAAGGAAGGTGAACAAAAAGGTTGTGGAGAGTCTCATCAAAGCAGGGGCCTTCGATTCCTTTGGCATGCTCAGGGCTAGGGCGCTGGCCATGTTCAACAACGCCGCAAACGGCGATGCCTCCATGGGCAGCCTCTTTGATCAGCAGAATATTTTTGTCGAAGGCGTCGGCGGGGAAGAGAAGGAGTGGGACGAGATGACGCTCCTCAGATATGAAAAGGATGCCCTGGGCTTTTATATCACCGGTCATCCCCTGTCGCGGTACCGGGAAGCCCTTTCTGCAATGAAGATCAAGGGGATGTCCGAACTGGAGGACAGTGCGGACAAGGAAGAGGTTCAGGTGGCAGGAGTGGTGAGCGCCCTTAAGAAGATCAAGACCAAAGGCAAGTCAGAAAGCATGGCATACCTCACCCTTGAGGACGAAGAGGGAAGCGCGGAAGCCATTGTATTCCCCGACCTTTATAAAACTATGGCAGATGTCCTGGTAAAGGAAAGTCTGGTGGCGGTGAAGGGAACCGTTGATAAGACCGAGAAAGGGATTAAAATTGTGTCCAGGGAGGTTACGAAGCTTGAGGAACTGATTGCGCGGAATGGTGCACAAAAAATGGAAATAACGCTGCAGAAGAATGCATTGCCTCCGGCAAATCTCAGGGCGCTCAAGGAGCTGTTGTCGTCCTCCACCGGGAAATGTCTCCTTTACCTCAGGATAGAGGTGAATGGGTCCTGTGCGATCATCGCCACAGGCCTCAGGGTGGAATCTTCCGGGGCGCTGGTGGAAAAGATCGAAGGGCTTCTCGGAAAGGGCATGGTAAAACTGGGGTGAAATATTACCTTGAATTCGAAAAACCCCTGGAGGAACTGGAGACGAAGATCGATGAGCTGAAGCGTCTCTCCGACGGGAAGGATCTTGATATCACCTCGGAGATAAAGAAACTGGAGAAAAAGGCAAAGGAGCGCAGGTCGGAGATTTTTTCGAACCTCTCTCCCTGGCAGAAGACCATGATCGCGCGGCACCCCGACAGGCCATATACCCTTGATTATATCTCCCTCATTGCCAGGGATTTCATCGAGCTTCATGGCGACAGAAGGTTTGCAGATGACCCATCCTTGGTCGGCGGGTTCGGAAGGATAAAGGATGTCACCTTCATGATCATCGGGCACCAGAAGGGGAGGGGCACGAAAGAGAGGATCTACAGGAATTTCGGCCAGCCCCATCCCGAAGGCTACCGAAAGACACTCCGCCTCATGAAACTCGCTGAACGGTTCAGGAGGCCTATCCTCACCTTCATTGACACGCCGGGCGCCTTCCCCGGCATTGGCGCAGAAGAGAGGGGGCAGGCAGAGGCCATTGCCACGAACCTTATGGAGATGTCCAGGCTCAAGACCCCCATAATTTCGGTGGTCATCGGCGAGGGGGGGAGCGGGGGCGCTATTGCCCTCGGGGTGGCTGACCGGCTCTATATGCTTGAACATTCCGTATACTCGGTCATATCCCCTGAAGGCTGTGCCGCAATCCTGTGGAAGAAGAGCGGAGAAATCGGTCCCGAGGAATTTTCAAAGGCTGCGGAAGCCCTCAGAATCACTGCCTACGATCTTCTCAAATTCAAGGTCATTGATGAGGTGATCCCCGAACCCCTCGGCGGCGCCCACAGGGATCCCGCCTTCACCGCTGAGAGGATCGCGGAAACGGTCATGAGAGCCCTGGAGGAAATGAAGACCAAGACGCCTTCAAAACTTGTTGACGAGAGATACAGGAGATTGAGGAAGATCGGGATATTCGAGGAAGGAGTGAGTGATACGCAGTGAAGAACACGCTGATATTCATTGTTTTTGTCCTTGTGGTCCTCGGACTGCTCTATGCCGTATCAGGGAAGCGGGTGCCTCCGCCCCTTATCCCTGCAGACAGTCGCCATATGGTGACAGGCGACACAGCAGTCTGCACGGGCTGTCACGGGCCGGGAAAGGAAGCCCCGCTGAAGGCAAAGCATCCGCCCAAACACGAATGCTTCAAGTGTCACAAAACAGCTACTAAGAAGTTCATAAGTATGGCGACGTCCATAAGCGATATCATTCCGGGCTTGACTTAGTCTGCCCCGTACTTGATACGGGGGAATCCAGTGTCTTTCTGGATTCCCGCTCCCCGTTTTCAGGGGGACAAGTTTGCCCCTGCGGAAGCAGGGGCAGGAATGACAAAAGAAGCATTAAGTTGTTTTTATTCTCTCCTCTGTACTCTTTCTGCAGGCAGTTATTCAACATTTGATTTGATTCCGTTGTGTGATATTCTGTAATTAAGCATGTACTCCAGAATACTGGCAGCAGTAAACGAGCACCTGAATTCAGAGATATCCGCGCGGTACGCACTGACCCTTGCCAGGGCCGGCGGGGCAAAGCTTTATGTATGCTTTGTCGCCTGTGCGGACCTTCCTCAGAGAAGCATCGATCGGGCCGAAGATGCCGTGAAGCGGTTATTTATTGAGGCGCGGGAGGCGGGAATTCAGGTGGAAAGCATCACCTCCTGCGGCTCACCGGTGGAAGAGATCGGGAAGATCGTACGTCATGAAGGAATCAGTATCGTGTTTGCCTCGACACGAAGGCAGGACATCGAGAGGAGGTTCTATACGGGGACAGTGGCGCGGAGCCTGCTCCTGACTCTCCCCTGTTCGGTGGCCATGGTGAGGGTAGTTCATACGGGAAGGGTCCATCCGGTAAAGGTACTTGTTCCCCTCAAGGCAAGGATCAACTGTGTAAAGGAAAGGGCCTATTTCACTGCCAGGATGGCCCAGGGGTTTCAGTCAAAGGTCTTTGTCCTCCACGTCCCGAAAAAGATGACGAAGTTCTTTCACGGAGAGGTGCATCTCACCCCTGCACAATGGGAGAAGAGGGTGCCTGCAGACGTTGCTGCCTTCATCGAGCAGATGAGGAAATACGGGATCGATTTCGAAAGCAGGCTTGCTCCCGGAGCCACAGCCCGGAGCATCACCATCGAGGCCGCCTCAAAAAGGCATGACCTCATTATAATGGGGGCCAGCGAAAGGAGCCTGCTTGCATCCATCCTGAAGGGCAATCCTGTGGAGGATGTTCTGAGGGAGACCCCGTGTGACCTCATAATCCTGAAGCCCCGACATGAAGATTCATAATCTCCCCAGGGAGGGGGTCCTCAGCACCCTTGTGACCTCAGAGAGCGGACTTGCTGAAGAAGACGCCAGGGCACGCTTTCTTGAGTTTGGCCCCAATGAGATCAGAGGGGTAAGGAAGACCCCTCTATGGCTCAAATTTCTCCGGCAGTTCACCCATTTCCTTGCCATACTCCTCTGGATAGGGGCAGGCCTTGCCTTTTTATCGGAGTACCTGCACCCCGGGAAAGGCATGCTCACCCTCGGACTGGCCATCGTGGGAGTGATCGTGATCAATGCCATATTCACCTTTGTCCAGGAGTACAGGGCAGAGAAGTCCATCGAGAAGCTCAGACTCCTCCTGCCTTTTTTTGTGAAGGTGATGCGGGAAGGGAAGGAAAGGGAAATACCGGCAAGGGAGATAGTGCCGGGGGATGCGATCGTCCTTTCTGAAGGAGACAAGGTGCCGGCGGACTCAAGACTGATCGAGAGCATAGGTCTCATGGCAAATAACGCGCCTCTCACAGGGGAATCAGAACCGGTTCCTCTGCAACATGATCTGTGCGTCGGGGAGTTCATGGAAAGCAGGAACATCGCCTTTGCAGGCACGACCGTGGTAAGCGGTTCGGGAAAGGCCATCGTGTTTGCCACGGGGATGAGGACAGAGTTCGGACGCATTGCCCACCTCACCAGCGCTGTGGAATCAGGGCTGAGCCCCCTTCAGAAGGAGATCGTGAAGGTCACAAGGATCATCGCCTTCATGGCCACGATAACGGGTCTCCTCTTTTTTGTCATAGGCCAAACCATGGGGAGGACCTTCTGGGAAAACTTCATCTTCGCCATAGGCGTGATCGTTGCCCTGGTTCCGGAAGGCCTCCTTCCAACGGTCACTCTCTCCTTGGCCATGGGAAGCCAGAGGATGGCAAGGAAGAAGGCATTGATAAAGACCCTCACCTCTGTGGAAACCCTTGGTTCGGTGACCGTGATATGCACTGACAAAACAGGAACCCTCACCCAGAACAGGATGGAAGTAAAAAAAATATGGACCATGGACAGCGGACCGACCACAGAGAGGATCCTTATGGAAATAGCGCACCTCTGTAACAACGCCAAGGTTGTTGACGGCCAGTATAAGGGGGACCCCACCGAGATCGCACTTCTCAAGAGCGCCAGGGAGATCATTGGAGAGGTAAGGCCAGAGCGGGTATATGAAATACCCTTTGATTCAGAGCGGAAAAGGATGACCACCGTGAACAAAATTGGAGGCAGGACATTTGCCTATACAAAGGGCGCCATGGAAAACGTTCTTCCCCTCTGCAGCGGTGTGCTCATGAAGGGAGAGAAAGTCCCCTTGGACACTGCCCTGAGAACAGAGGTGACTGCCCGCTACCATTCTTTGATGGACGGGGGACTGAGGGTCCTTGCCTTTGCATACAAAGAGATTGAAGACCGTAACGCGTTATGCGGAAAGCGTGATGAGTTGGAGGATAAAAACTCGTCACTCGTTACTCGTCACTCGTTACTCGAAAGGGACATGGTTTTTGTCGGATTGATCGGTCTTGAGGATCCCCCGAGGCCTGAAGTCCCCGGGGCCTTGCAGAAATGCCATGATGCAGGGATAAAGGTGATCATGATCACGGGGGACGCCAGCAGGACTGCCCTTGCAGTGGCAAGGGAGATAGGGCTTGTGAAAGGGAATCCCGTAGTCATCGAAGGGAGTGAGTTTTCGAAAATGAGCGACAGGGAGCTCAGGGAGAGGCTTTCTGAAAAAGAGGTGACCTTTGCGAGGATGACGCCCAAGCACAAGATGAGGGTCGTCTCGGTCCTCAAGGAAGAAGGGGAAAGGGTTGCGTTCCCCCAC
>JAMCQB010000120.1:0-18159 GCA_023382175.1 Nitrospirota bacterium
GCCTGCAAAGGTGATTCCGGAATTCATCTCCCCCGTCCCCTCCTTGGCAAGGAGGGGAGTCAGGGGAGGTGTTCCCTTCGCATATCCCGCAAATCCCTTCACCATCGCACCTGCGCTCTCCGCCAGGCCATAAGCATCGACCACGAGGATTACCGGGAGACCGAGTTTATCAGCAAGGGATGCGGTGCTCAGGATACCGTCATAGAGACCCATCACTCCTTCGATAACCGAGACGTCGGCATCCCGAGAGGTCACGTGAAAACTCTTTCTGACATAGGATTCCCCGCACATCCAGAGGTCAAGGTTCCGTGAAGGCCTGCCTGTTATGAGCCTGTGGAGACCTGAATCGATAAAATCAGGCCCGGCCTTGAATTGCTGGACCCTCAGCCCCTTCTTTTTCAGGGCGGCAAGCATGCCGAGGGTGACGGTCGTTTTACCGCAGCCGCTGTGGGTTCCCGCTATCACTATTCCCTGCATAGAAGTGAAAGCTCCCTTATCAGTGCGGCATTGTCTCTCCGGGACTTTATCGCAACACGGATATATGATTTATCCAGCCCTGCGAAATTCGAGCAGTCCCTCACCAGTATCCCTTTCTTCTTCAGAACAGCGACCGCCTCATGAGCTCGCTCTATTTGTAACAGGTAATAATTGGCAGAGGACGGCATGAATCCGATCTCCAACGCCCTGAAACATTTTTCGAGGAATCTTTTTTCCCGCCTCATTACCTTTGTCGATTCTTTCTTGTAAGCCTCATCGCGCAGAGCAACGATCCCTGCCCTTAATGCAAGGGTATTCACTGTCCACGGTTCCTTGTGCTGTCTTATCAGCCCGGCAAGGGCCGGAGGGAACACGCCGTACCCTATCCTCAAACCCGAAAGGGCAAAAAATTTTGTCAGTGACCTCAGAACGATCAGATAGGGGTTGCCCGCCACCGCACTGACTACGGACTCCCCGGGACAGAAATCTATAAAGGCCTCATCGACAACGAGGCAGCACTTCATTCTCTCTGCGGCACCGGCAATTCTCAGAAGTTCCTTCTTCCCGATCAATCTTCCCGTCGGGTTATTGGGGTTGCAGAGGAATGCCATGTGAGACCGTTGCGAGTGATGCGTGACGCATGACGAGCCGGGTTCGGCATTCCCGGTTCCGGATTTCTGATCCATCATTGTTTCCATTGCTTTAATGAATCCGTCTGGGCTTATGTCGAAGTTGTTTTCTCTCTTTAACTCATATCTCATAACTTGTAACGTATTACTGATTTTGCACGCCCTCTCATATTCAGAAAAGGTCGGCGCCGGAATAAGCACCTTTCCGGGATTCAATGCCCGCGCGACAAGGTATATCAGCTCCGTGCTGCCGTTTCCGCAGATAATCGACTCGCGGTCAAGAGCAAGGGATGAACTGAGATGCACCGCAAGCGGTTCGGCATGCGCCTCCGGGTAGTTCGGCAGGTCACGGATGCCTTTTCTTATTGCCGCAACCACGGAAGCAGGAACTCCCAGGGGATTTATCGACGCGCTGAAATCGATTATCTCTCTTTCCGGGATCCCTGTTTCCCGGGATGCAGCGTAAATATTTCCTCCGTGTTCCATCATAACCAGGTTCTTATCCCCAGTATGGTTGCAGTGATCCCGGCACCGATTGCGGAAGCGACCTGCACAATAGGGATCGCCTCTTCATCGGATGACAGATGGTCTTCTTTCCCCGGCTCCCCGATATACGGCTTTCCAACGAGCACCCCAGCATAAGTGCAAAAATCAATTCCTGTGCTTGTATCACAGGCCGCTTATCCTCCTCACAAAATCCATGTCAATGTTTTCTCTGACGATTCCCGCAAGATGGTCGATTGCCTTTTCCTTAACCTCACCGTAGTTCAGGGCAGATGTCAGCGGAGACAGGCCCTTCTGTTTTCTGATGCTCTCCAGAATTCCATGCCTGAATGCATCGTTTTCGAATATGCCGTGAAGGTAGGTGCCCCAGCAGTTGCCGTTCTTTGATCCGTCAGGAACAGGCCCTTCATAGGAAACCCGGTCTCCTGTTTGCAAAAGGCGCTTTACCTTGAACAATCCGATATTTCCGCTGCTCGTACCCATATGGATTTCGTAACCCCGCAGCGGCTCATAGCTCACAGATGACAGTGCGTTATTTTTATTACTATGAACCATGAGCCATGAGCTGTCAGCCAATTCCGCTTCTACCCGGCAGGTCGTTTTTTCATGCTGAAATGAAGTCTCCACATCGAGAAGACCTATGCCCTCGATCTCTCCATGGGAGCTTTCTATGCAGTGGGGATCGACTATTCTTTTCCCGAGCATCTGGAATCCTCCGCACATGCCCATTACCTGAACGCCTCTTGAATACGCCCGCTTGATGCTTTCATCGAGCCCCTTTTCCCTCAGCATGAGGAGGTCCTTGACGGTATTCTTTGTGCCGGGAAGGATCACAAGGTCCGCGTTTTCGATGTCCGAAGGGTTCTGAGAAAAAATGATCTCGACACCGGGTTCGCAGGCAAGGGGATCAAAATCGGTGAAGTTCGAAATGTATCTCAGGCCTACTACAACGATTTTTATTACTCCCCCTGAAGGCCGGCGCCTGATGGGGGACGACTGTTTCTGGAGCGCAAGTCCGTCCTCTTCAGGCAGCGAGATATCGTTAATATAGGGAAGGACTCCTATCACCGCTTTGCCTGTCCTCTCTCTTATCATCTCGAGTCCGGGTCTGAGTATCTCGGGGTCGCCGCGGAATTTGTTGATGACGAACCCCTTTATGTATCTGCTGTCCCTTCCGAGAAGCTTCACTGTCCCGTAGAGGGAAGCAAAGACACCCCCTTTATCGATATCGCCGACGAGGATCACCGGCGCCTTCGCATATTTCGCAGCAGACATGTTGACGATATCGGAGTTCATGAGGTTTATCTCGGCGGGGCTTCCCGCACCCTCCATGATTATCAATTCATACTTTTCCGAGAGCCTGTCATACGATTGTTTGACCGCATCCCAGGCCCGCGCCTTGGATGCGTAGTATTCCTGAGCCTTCATAGTGCAAAAGACCTTTCCCTGTATGATCACCTGTGAACCCGTTTCGCCCGAGACCTTAAGCAACACAGGGTTCATGTCAACGGTAGGTTCTATCCTCGACGCTTCTGCCTGCAATGCCTGGGCCCTGCCGATCTCTCCACCGTCAAGGGTGATGTACGAATTCAGCGCCATGTTCTGCCCTTTGAAGGGCGCGACGCGCGCCCCCATATCCCTGAAGATCCTGCAGAGGGCGGCGACAACAAGACTCTTGCCTGCGCCGGAACCCGTCCCTTGTACCATCAACGCCTTAGCCATTGACATCTCCATTCAGGAGCTTTATGGAAGAGCGTCTCATCTCGCTCCACCCGGTCTCACTGTGCCTTATCAGGCAGAGTATCGTAACCACGACGATGCCACCATTAAAAAAAGTATTTCCGATATCTCGCTCATTGCTCCGAAATTGTCCCCTGTAAGTCCGCCGAACTTCCTGAGGGAAAGGGAGACGGACAGAAGACTGAAGAGATAGAGGGAAAGAAAGAGGACGGCCAGTAACCCTATGCTTCTCATGCCGTAGATCCTGTAAAGGTGTAATGCGGTGGCCGAGAGATACAGGGTGAATATGAGCAGTGTTGAAAGGGCGACATGGAAGAGCCTCACATTATCCAGAAAGATACGGCCGAGCCCGTCCCTCCGGGCAGAAATGCCATGACTCATTGCAGGGACCGTGACCCATTTCGAAAATGAAGGCATGAGAAAGAGCATGCACAAGGTTACCGTCAGCGGAACCGAATGGAACAAAGCATTCAGGAGGAAGAACTTCAAGAGGATGGTCATCACCATCGCAATCGCCCCCATCGCACCGATTGTGCTGTCTTTCATCACCGCGAGCCTCTTTTCAATGTCTTTAGCGGGGTCGCCGGCCGACTTGACAGCCAGGGCGTCGAAGGTATCGATGAGCCCGTCCAGGTCAAATCCGCCATTGGTAAGCAGATGGACCAAAATGACGAGACCGCTCACGACTTCAGGCGGGAAGACCTGCAGCCCTGCCAGCGCTGTTACCGCCATCAAGAGACCCTGAAGAGCTCCGGCAACCGGGAAGAATATCGTCGAGGCAACGAGGTCCTTTTCAGCGACTTCACCCCTGACCTTTACAGGGATGATCGTCAGAAACTGAATTGCAAGGAGCATCTGTCTCATCTAATTCACGATCTCATCGGAGACCCCGGCCTCGCCGAAGGTCGCCATCTCCCGGTATATCTTCAGCCCCGCTTCTATGAGCACCATTGCGAGCGCCGCCCCTGTTCCCTCTCCAAGCCTCAGGTCAAGATCAAGGATGGGCCTCAATCCTATCTTCTCGAGCATCGCCTTGTGTCCTATCTCTGCGGAGTTATGGGCGGCGAACATATAATCCTTCGTCCCCGGTTCCATGCAGTAGGCGATGAGTGCGCCTGCCGTCGATATAAAGCCGTCTATCACCACCGGGATGCGGTTTGAGGCAGCTCCGAGAATTAATCCTGCGATGCCGCCGATCTCGGCGCCGCCGACCTTTGACAGGACATCAACAGCATCCGCAGCATCGGGCTTGTTGAGCCGTATCGCATCTTCAATTACGTTGATCTTCCTGTTCAAGGATTCTTCCGATATGCCCGTGCCTCTGCCGGTGACCCGGGAAACCGGCCTGCCGGTGAGCACCGCTGCAATGGCGCTTGAAGGTGTCGTATTGCCTATCCCCATATCGCCGGTGCCGAAGATCTTATACCCCTTCCCGGCATATCCATTTGCAAGCTCGATCCCCACCTTAAGGCACCTTGCGGCATCTTCCCTCGTCATTGCAGGACCCTTGAGAAAATTCCTTGTCCCCCTCATGACCTTCATCTTCACAAGGCCCTCGACCTCCCCGAAGTCATAGTCAACGCCGATGTCAACGACAATAACTTCGGCCCCGGCATGACGCGCAAGGACATTGATGCCCGCCCCGCCCCTCAGAAAGTTGAATACCATTTGGGCGGTAACTTCCTTTGGATAGGCAGAGACTCCCTCATGAACCACTCCATGGTCCCCGGCAAAGGTGAAGACGACCTTTTTGTCGAGAACGGGGTTCCTGTTTTCGGTGATCGCCACGAGTTTCCGTGCAAACTCCTCGAGCCTGCCGAGACTTCCAGGGGGCTTGGTGAGGTTGTCGAGATGTTTCTGCGCCGTTGCATATAATGCTTCATTTACCGGTCTGATATTTTTCAGCGTATTCTCTATCACGTCCACTTCGAGCTCCCCTTGCATCATTTTATTTTCAGAGGTATCCCTGCTCTCTGCCATCTACTTTTTGTCTGACCCTTCCATATCCCTCTCGAACATCCCATGCAATATATCGTTCGCACAGAACTTCCCGCACATGGTGCATGAATGCTCGTCGCCGTTGCCCCTCTTGGCCTTTATCTCCCTTGCCCGTCCTTCATCAATCGCCAGGGAAAATTGGGTGGACCACTGCATGTCACGCCTCGCCTTTGACATCACTTTATCTGCATGCATATTTTTATGCTTTATCATGTCGCCTACATGGGCCGCGATCCTGGAGGCGATAACCCCCTCCCGCACATCCTCGGGAAAGGGCAGCCCCAGATGTTCCGAAGGTGTTACGTAGCATATGAAATCCGCGCCATACGACGAGGAAAGGGCAGCGCCGATGGCAGCGGTGATATGGTCATATCCCGGTGCAATATCGGTGGTAATGGGACCGAGCATATAAAACGGCGACTCCCCGCTCATCTTCTTTTCCATGATGATATTTGCCTCTATCTCGTTGATCGGTATATGGCCGGGACCTTCCACCATGGTCTGGCACCCCATCTCCCTGCCGGTCTCTGCAAGCTCGCAATTGATGAGCAGTTCCTGGATCTGGACCCTGTCGCTTGCATCATGGATCGCACCGGCGCGGAACCCGTTTCCGAGGCTCAGAACGGTATCATGCTTTTTCAGTATCTCCACTACCCTGTCAAAATGCTCATAAAGGGGGTTCTCTTTGTTGTTGTGCTCCATCCATGCGACCATGTAAGAACCGCCTTTCGATACAAGCCCTCCGTAGCGGTAATGCTGCTTCCTGAGCATCTCCACGGTCTTTCTGTTGATGCCGCAATGGATCGCCATGAACGCGACACCTTCTTCGCACTGTTTCTCAGTAATCTCGAACAGAAGTTCAGCAGGCATATTGACAGCCGCTCCGTATTGTTCGATAGCGATGGCAAATGCCTCGTAGAGGGGAACGGTGCCTATGGGAAGGCGTATCGCATCCATAATCGCCTTTCTGATGCCGGCTATGTCACCGCCCACACTCAGATCCATCAGCGTATCGGCCCCGTGTCTTTCCGCTATCCTCGCTTTTTCCACCTCCATTCGAATATTGGCGATGTCAGTCGATGTCCCGATGGACGCGTTTACCTTCGTTCTCAGTCCCTTGCCGATGCCGACGATATTCTGCCTTCTGTTCCTGTTGGCAGGAATGACGATCTTCCCGGAGGCCACGTGTTTTCTGATGGTCTCATGGTCAACTCCTTCGGCCGATCCGACCGTCTTAATTTCTTCTGTGATCTCCTTCCCTGCCGCTCTTTCCAGTTGTGTCATTTTTCCTCCTTCACAAAATTACCTCGCTGTGTTTGGGCCAAAAAAAATCCTCAAGGCAAAAATGCCTTGAGGATTGCACCCAGTTTTACTTCATCCCCACCTTCTATCCGCGAGAAGGCTTGTTCGTTACACGTCACGCGTGACGCATTACGGATTCACTGTCGTTATCAGGCAGGTCTTCTGGCTCCCGGTTCATCCTACTCACCGGCCTTCCCATCCCGATAGATCGGAAAAGTGGCTCAGTCGGCTTTCGTCCCGGTTACAGCGGCGGGACCGCTCCCGAATTGGATATTCTCCGCACGGGATTCCCTATTAAGCTTAAAACGCCTGAATGCTATATATTTTATATCCCTGAATTATATTTCTGTCAACCTCTAATTTTAATTATCAGAATTCATCTACACACAATCTCTAATATCCCGGTGATCTCCTTCTCGGTCTCCCGAACCACCGATGCTGTCTGCGCCTCGTCAAACCGCTCCCCTCCTTCGAGAGCCCGGAGGCTGTCACCAAAAACTTTCACGAGCATGCGGTTCACTTCTGAATATTTTTCCCGTGCGCCCGGGGGCTCAATGATCTTTCCGCTCCAGATACCCTCCATGCAGGTGAAGAGGATATTCGTGACCTGCCTCATGATATTGGCGAGCGCAGCCACTTCAGGGAGCCTGAAATAAGCAGTGCCTTCATAGGAAGAAGATGGCCCTGTTTCGAGGCGGCCTTCCTTTCTGAGATGGTGATACGCCTCTGTCCCCTCCAGAATGATCTGGTGGTGATAGAGTACGTTTGCGGTGACCGAAAGGTTTTTCAGGAGATCGTTTCTCCTGAGGAATTCGAAATTAATCCGGATATCCTCCAGCGAGGAGTCAGGCTCGAACATGATAAACCCGACATTCGGCTCGATACCGTGTTTCCTGAGTATCCTGAGCGCCCGTTCATTCTGGGCCACCGTGGTCATTTTGTTCATTCTCCTGAGGGAGTCGTCCTTCCCGCTCTCAAGACCGATAAGGATGTGGCGGAGGCCTGCCTCCACCAGCGGGCCGATCACTTCATCGTGAATATCGTTCACCCGGGCCTCTATGCCGAACCGGATGTTTCGCGGCTTGAGGAGGGAGGCGATGCGCAAAGCCCTTTCCTGACCCCTCCAGCCCGGACCGAAGAAGTTCGGATCGGTAAAGTAGAAATCCGTTGCCCCTTTCTCTGAGATTATCCCGTCGATCTCTTCAATGATATTTTCAGGGCTTCTCCACCGCCAGGGTGATCCCGGGCCATAAAAAGAATTGATAGAGCAGAAGGTGCACCTTCCATAGCATCCCCTGCTTCCGAGAAGGTTCACCTCAGGCAAACGGTACAGCGCTTCCGTGCGCACCGGGAAAGGGAGAAGATCAAGGTCATCCACAGGTCTTTGCTTCAGACACCTTATACCCCCTGATCCGTCCCGCGCTGCCAGCCCGGGAATGGGGGGCAGGTGTGCTCCATGTGAGGCGGATCCGGCAAGATCGGCAAAGGGCATCTCCGGCTCACCGACCATAACGGAATCGACTGCCGGAGCTCTTTTCAGGATATCTTCAAAGGCGATGGTGGGATAAAATCCATAGACGGTTATCGTAGAGGCCAGCCCTTCGCTCTTCACCCGTTCGAGAAAACCGAAGAGGGCCAAATCCGTTTTCCAGTGGTAGACCATATGCACACCGAGGATGTCCGGCTTCAGCACATCCAGGATATTCCAGATCTCCTCATAGGTGAGTCCGTCAAGGTATCCTTCGACGATATCGACCTCATGTCCCTTTCTTTTCAGCATCCCGGCAGCATAACCGGTGAGAAGGCATGAAGAGAGGGGAGTGTTTGCGATGTCATTGCACCGCTCAGGCGTAATGCTCCTCGGATGTTCCAGTAAGAGTATCTTCATTGAATCTCCTGCCATATGAATGTGTTTCTGCAGAAATGGAGCGTCTCCAGCCTGTATCGCAACGTATCAAAGGGCGGCGGGTTGTAGTAGGTCGGATAGAGGAGATCGGTCCCCTGACCTATGATTCCCTGATCCCTTGCACATGCTTCGATCGCTGTGCCGGGCAGGATGCGGATATTGTTCAGCACAACCGTCCCCAGATTCTTTTTCCTGCTGTGCAGATCATACAGATGCTCCAGGAGACGAATTCCCTTTTCAGCGGTCGTTTCAGTCTCCCCGGGCACATTCACCATAAAATGGTATACGCTTATCACATCTGTTTTCGAGACCATCCCGGCAGCTTTCAGAATGTCCGATTCATCGAGTCTTTTCCCCAGCACCCCAAGGGATTCCTGACAGAGGCCGTCCGGAGAAAATGAAAAGCATTCGCACCCTGCCTTCTCAAAGAGGGACACATTCCGTTCATTCAGATGGTCTTCCCTCATGAAGCCGTCCCACCGCACCTTCAGGTTCCTGCTGATTATCTCCCGGCAGACCTCTTCCAGGTGGCCGCGGGGAATATTCAGAACAGGGTCGGTAAAATGGAAGCTCCCGATGCCGTACTCCTTATGCAGGAGCTCCATTTCATCCACGACCGCTGCAGGAGGCCTGCACCTGAGCCTCTTCCCCTGCAGCTTAGGATAGACACAATAGGCGCATCCAAAGGGGCATCCGCGTTTCGTCTCGATACCGACGGCAGGGACATAGGAATTGATATCAAGATAGAAGGAAGGATCGAGCAGACTCCTGTCAGGAGAGATATAGTGGCCCATATTAAAATCGCGGGAAGGAGAAGTGATCCTTATTTTCTCACCCTTCCTCACACAGAGCCCTTTTACAGGGGGCGGGTTTTCGAGAGAAGAAAGGAGCGCAGGGAAGGTCAGCTCGGCTTCTCCGATAAGACCATAGTGAATTTCTGGCAGCTCCCGCATCAGCCGCTCAGGAAAAAGGGAAAAGCCGGTCCCGCCTGCAATGATCCATGCCTTCGGCAGGACCGATGAGACAAGGCGGACGGCCGTTATAAAATGCGGGATAAGGGAAGTGGTCTTATTGCCCAGCGGATCGATATTCCTCAGGGATAACCCGACAACATCCGGACAGAAGGTCAGGAGTCTCTCCCTGAGCATTTTAAAAGGGTCTGCATGGAGGTTCATGTCGATGATGCTTACCTCGTGGCCGCAATCGATCAGGCGATTTGCGAGGGAGACAATGCCGATGGAATAGACCTTTTCCGATGAAAATCCCTCCACTGACTGAGTCTGCACCATGAGAATGCGCATAGAGTTCACTCCAGAAGGAGAAGACCGAAATATTTCACGAAGTCATCTCTCCTGTTCAATGTTCTGAGTCCAAGCCCTGCCCGCCTTACTGTCTCGAACACATCTATGCCTGCGCCCTCCATGGACGGCCGTGCATCCTTTGTGTTGCGGCATGTCCCGTCTTTTGTGCAGGAACTGCAGAGGGAACAGGGGCCTGCCCAATATGCAAAGGCCTTATAAAAACCCACCCTGAACGCCTCTCTTTCAGCCCCCAGTACCCGCAGCTGGAACTCTCTTGTCGGCGGTTCCCCTTCGAGGAGTAACGCAGAGCGGTAGTTTTTTATGATGCCCCTGGTTTTCCGGGACGTCGGGCTGTTCGGCGGACAGTGTGGGTTTCCGTATCTGTCACATCCAAATCGGCACCGAAGGTCTGTCCAGTCGGAGATATGGATGTCCGACGTCTTTAAGCGGTAGACTTTCCTGAAACCCATGGTTAGGATTCTTGAAACCAGGAGGCTTTTTGTATCAATATGAAGAGACCTGAGGTTCGCCTTATCTTTCGATGCAAAGAGAACAGCTGTGTCGGTCTCCAGCGAGATCGGGTCCGTGCAGGAGAGACCCAGACGATTCAAGCTTTTCAGAACAGACTTCCCCGGGAAAACCCTGCCATTGAACGTGTTGATGAACATATTCAGATCACTGAGCGCCGCCTTCTCAGGGTAATGCTCCAAAAAGAAATCATGAATCAGGAGAACGCCGTTCTTTTTCAGACAGTCGGAGGCCGACATCAGGATGTGGGGTAATTCCCTTTGAGAATAGGCATGAAGAATGTTGGAAAGGATGACCAGATCAAAGCCCCTCTTCCTCACGGGCCAGGGTTCCAGAATATTTGTCGGACAATAGCGAATCCTCCCATCGAAGGCTTTGCCTCCCACCATTTCCCTTGTATAGTCAAGGACCTCGGAAAGATCAAGAAGGGTAGCGCTCGTGAGCGGGAACCGCTCAAGGAATGCCGCTGCAATGGCCCCCGAGCCCGCACCCACATCGAGTATCTTCCCTTTCATCGGCACATCCTCGAAAAATCCGAGGATTTCCTTGCCTTTGATTCTTGCGATGTTGTCCATTGCGCGGATATATTTTCTTATGCGTTGAGTTCTTTCAGAGCGGCTGTCCCGAGCAGCGTAATCGATCCGACCGCCCGTCTTGAGACAGTCGGAGATCCTCTTCCAGTTCGAATGAAGGTATTTCCGCCAGAGGATGGAATCCCCCTGGTAATCCGCCTTGTCGTTTACCAAATAGTCGCTGGAAAGTTTTGTATTGAAATACCGTCGGCCGTCGTTCGTCACCAGTCCCATTGCACCGAGGGCCTGCAGGAAACGTCGAAGGCTGCCGGGATTTGCGTGGATCGCCCCGGCAAGTTCCTGATCTGTTGCTCCCTTTGGTTCGAGAAGAGAGAAGAGCCCCATCTCCACGGCGGCAAAGAGGACCTCTGAGAACCAGTACCCTGTGGCCAGGTCTTCAAGATACTGCGGTCCGGTATCCTGAACGTCATGGTTCAGAAAAGGCAAGGTCCTTTTCATAAATAAAAAATCCTCAGAGCCATCGCCCTGAGGATTGCACCCTGTTTCACTTCATCCTCCCTTCTATCCGCGAGAAGGCTTATTCGTTACACGTTACGCATTCACTGTCGTTATCAGGCAGGTCTTCTGGCTCCCGGTTCATCCTACTCACCGGCCTTCCCCGGGGGCTATCCCCAAGTGGCTCAGTCGGCTTTCGTCCCGGTTACAGCGGCGGGACCGCTCCCGAATTGGATATTCTCCGCACGGGATTCCCTATTAAGCTTAAAGCGCCTGAAACTATATTCTTTGATATACCTAACTCTAAAATATGTCAACCTCTAATTCTAGTTGTCAGCTATACATTTCTTGCTCTTTTCTACTGCGCGTTCAGGGCGTCCTTCAGGGCCTTGCCCACCTTGAAATGGAGCACCCTTTTGGAAGGAACATCCACACTTTCCCCTGTCTTCGGGTTCCGGGCCTTTCTCGGTTTCCTCTGCTTGAGCCTGAAGTTGCCGAACCCCCGTATCTCGATCTTATCCCCCTTGGCAAGGGCCTCTTTTATCCCCTCGAAGACCGTCTCCACAATAATCTCTGTCTGTTTTCTGGTAAGGCCCTCCACTTTCTCTGCCACCTTGTCGATAAGCACCGATTTTGTCATACACCCTCCTCTAAAGTTCAAGATTTGAGGTTGAGGCTGAGGTTTTCCTCTTAACCTTATCCTTAACCTTAACCTTTTCTCTATGGTGAAAAAACATACTTTATCTTCACTGCGGGGAAAAAGTCCGAAAGTTCCTTGGGGAATTTGCCCCTCAATAACTCCAGGAACGAGATTTTTTCTTTCTTGCTCACCACCTCGGGTTCACCCTTTATTCCCGCAAGCTTTGCAGCCGCCTTTACTGCGTCCTCAAGGTTTCCCAGTTCATCCACAAGACCGATGGCCAGCGCCTGCTTTCCCGTGAATATCCTTCCGTCAGCGATTTTTCTCACGTCCTCGAGGACCATCTTCCTGCCCTCGGCAACGGATTTTATGAACTGTTCGTGGACGTCGTCAAGAACTCCCTGGAGAATCACCCGCTCCTCCTTGCCGATGCCCCTGAACATGGATGCTATATCCTTGTGCCTCCCGCTCTTTATCACCTCTGTCTTCACGCCGACCTTGTTCATGAGGCCCTCGATATTCGGTATCTCCATGATCACGCCGATGGAGCCGGTGAGGGTTCCCGGGTTTGCCACAATCTTCGATGCAGGGGAAGAGATGTAGTATCCCCCTGAGGCTGCGAGGGATCCCATGGAAACCACAACCTTTTTCTTTGCCGTAGCCTTTCTCACCTCTTCGTATATCTCCTGGGAAGGCGCAACCGCTCCCCCGGGGCTGTCCACCCTCAGGACGATGGCCTTAATGGAAGGATCCTTCGTATAGTCCTTGATCTCGTCTACCGCGTTTTTCGAATCTATGATCGGGCCTTCGATGCGCACAAGGGCCACTTTCTCCCCCAGGGGCACGCCCTTATGCAGGAGCGCGATCATGAGGCTGAGAAAGGCCATTACAAGAATAAGGCCCAGGAGAATGAACAGGACCTTCTTCACGCCTGTTCACCCTTCACATGCTTCATGCTGAGACCGATCTTTCTGTCTTCAGCATCGATCTTGATGATCCTGGCCGGAACCTCGTCCCCCTCTTTCAGCGGCTCTTCCTTCTTCACCACCTCGGACGAGTAGATCAGCCCTTCGACCTCTCCCTCGATCTCCACAAATATACCGAAATCAGTGAACTTCAGGACCTTGCACCTGACTTCATCCCCCAGCTTGAATCTTTCCGGTATCTCCTTAAGCCACGGGTCAGGGGTAACCTGTTTCAGCCCCAGGGCGATCCTCTCCTTTTCGGGTTCAAGGCTCAGCACCACAGCATCCACTTTCTGTCCTTTCTTCAGAACCTCGGAAGGATGCTTCACATGTTTTGTCCAGGAGATATCGGATATGTGTATGAGCCCGTCCACCCCTTCCGGAAGGCCGACAAAGGCGCCGAATTCGGTGATGCTCCGGACCTTTCCCGAGACCTTCTGACCGACGCTGTAGCGGCTCGATACGAGCTCCCACGGACTGGGTTTCAGCTGTTTGATACTTAATGATATGCGTCTTTCTTCTTTATCCACCTTCAGGACAACCGCATCCACTGTCTCGCCTATGGTGAGGTATTTCGAGGGATGTTTCGGCCTTGACGCCCAGTCCAGTTCTGACACATGGACAAGCCCCTCTATCCCTTCTTCAAGTTCGACGAAGGCCCCGTAATCAGCAATGCTCACTGCCTTACCCTTCACCTTTTCACCCACGGGATACTTCTCATCCACGGTGAGCCACGGGTCGGCTTTCTTCTGCTTATATCCCAGGGTCACCCGTTCCTGCTCCTCGTCATACTTGAGCACCACCACTTCGATGGCGTCACCCACAGCGAAAAACTCAGAGGGATGGGTTATCCTTCCCCATGAAATGTCCGAGATATGGAGGAGTCCGTCAATGCCGCCGAGATCCACAAACACGCCGTAATCCGTGATATTCTTTACCACGCCTTCAAGGCGGGAACCCTCCTTCAGCTTCGTGAGAGTAACGACCTTCTTTTTCTGACGTTCCTCTTCCAGTGCGGCCCTGCGGGAAACAATAATATTCGAACGCTTGTTGTTCAGTTTCAGGACCTTGAAGCCCATGGTCTTGCCGATGAGGCTGTCGATCTCCTTCACCGCCTTGATGTCGATCTGTGAGCCTGGCAAGAATGCCTTGATGTTCATGATGTCCACGTTCAGCCCGCCCTTGGTCTTGCCGCAGATGTTGCCCTCAACCACTGTACCCTTCTGGTATGCGGCTTCGAGGATATCCCACGCCTTTATCTTTGTTGCCTTCTCTTTCGAAAGGGCGACAACGCCATCGGAGTCTTGTATATCCACCACATATGCTTCAATAGTATCACCGGGCTTCAAGCCGGAAAGCTCTTCGGGAGAGAATTCCTCGGCAGGGATAAACCCTTCTGACTTGTACCCGATATCCACGATGACTCCATCCTGCTTCACATACACCACCCTTCCCTGCAGAATGGAGCCTTCTTCGATCTGATGAATGGACTCTGCATAGAGCCGTTCCATCTCATTGTTTCTAAGTTCCATCACCCTGTTCCCCTCCTATATCTTTAATCCTTTCTTTCACTTCATCTATGATCCAATCAGGGGTTGACGCCCCTGCGGTGATCCCCACTTTTCCGGCGCCGTCAAACCATTCCGGCCTCAGCTCCTCCGCGGTCTCAATATGGTGTGTCCTCACCGGCCGGGCGGCACAGAGATTCGCAAGCTGTGTGGTGTTGGCGCTGTTCTTCCCGCCCACCACAACCATGACGTCCACCTCGCCTGCCATCTCCTCCGTCTCCTTCAGCCTGAGGGCTGTGGAATTGCAGATGGTATTATAGACCTTTATCTCCCGTGACCGTTCGATGACCTTCCCCATAAGCCTCTTTAGTCCATCCACCGGCTGGGTCGTCTGGACCACAATGCCGACCCTGCTCTTCAGTTCCGGCAATTCTTCCTTCCCGTCAATAACAAGGGCATCGTCACCGGCATAGCTCATCAGTCCCCTGACCTCAGGGTGATCCCTGTCCCCCAGGATGATGACCTGGTAGCCGTCATCATTAAGAAGTTTAGCATAATGCTGGGCTTTTGTCACAAAGGGACAGGTGGCATCAACGATCTCGTATCCAGACTTCGAGGCCCCCTCCATAAGATCCAGGGGTATGCCGTGGGTCCTGATGATCAGGACCTTTATATCATCCTTGCAAATGTCATCCGTGGGTGCGATCCCCTTTTCCCTCAGTTTTTCGACGACCTGGGGATTGTGTATTACGGGACCGAAGGTATATATCCCCTCCTGTTTTTTATCGGCCATGGCAAAGGCGATATCAATGGCGCGCTTCACCCCGAAACAAAAACCGGCGCCCTTTGCGATCAGTATTTCCATGCCTTCTTTTAGGGATCGGACCTTATGATATCGAGGATTGTTTCGAGTATCTGCTCAATACTCCTGTCCGTAGTATCCAATATAATAGCATCTTTTGCCTTCGTAAGGGGAGCTATAGCCCTGCCCTGATCCCGTGCATCCCTTTCGATGACGTCCCTCTCGGCCTTCTCCTCGGTGACGTCCAACCCCATCTCCTTTAACTGCCGGAACCTCCGCTTCGCTCTCTCTGCCACAGAGGCGTCCATATAGAATTTTTTCCAGGCATCCGGAAAGATGACCGTGGCGGTATCACGGCCTTCCACCACCAGGTCATTCCCGAGGGATGCCTTTCTCTGAACGCCAAGGAGAAAGTCCCTCACTATCTTTCGTGCCGAAAAGACAGAAGAGTAATGCCCCACCTCGGGAGTCCTTATGTCAGGGGAAACGTCTTTGCCGTTAAGAATTACCTTCCCCTTGTCGAAGTGTATCCCGGCAGACTTCAGGGCTTCAGCCAAAACTGCATCAGAATCATCCGGCCTGATCCCTTTCATGGAAAAAAATAATGCCGCAGCCCGGTAGAGAGCCCCTGTATCGAGATAGACAAATTCCAGCCTCTCCGCAAGCATCCTCGCAATGGTGCTCTTCCCCGCGCCGGATGGCCCGTCTATGGCAATGACCTTACCCATGCTCAGCCGTAAACCGTAAGGCGTAAAGCGTGAAGCGCAAATCCAGGATCATGCTTCAGTCCTTCGCAAGTCTCTTCAATTCCTCAAAAAAACCCGGGAACGATATGTCCACGCAGGAGGCGTTATTGATAATGGTCGTCCCTTCCGCCATAAGCGCCGCTATGGAGAGGGACATGGCGATCCGGTGGTCGCCGTACGTCTCGACTTCGCAGCCCCTCAACGCCGCCTTCCCCTTTATGCTTATCCCGTCGGGGTACTCTTCCAAATCGGCTCCGAGCTTTCTCAACTCCGTTGCTATGGCCTTTATCCTGTCGGACTCCTTCACCCTGAGTTCCCCTGCACCGGCAATGGACGTGACTCCTTCTGCCCGGGTCGCAGCAATGCAGAGTATGGGGAACTCGTCGATGAGCAGGGGGATCTCGTCACCCCCTATGCTGACAGCCCTCAATTCATTGCCCCCTCTGCAGCGGATATCCGCCACCGGCTCACCGGAGATCTCCCTGAGATGTTCCGCGGCAATGTCCGCACCCATTCTCTTCAGGACATTCATAAGGCCGGTCCTTGTGGGGTTTATTCCTATATTCCTGATGACGACTTCCGAGCCTTTCATGACAAGGGCAGCCACCATGAAAAAGGCCGCTGAGGAGAAATCGCCGGGGACAATGGTATCCCTTCCCTTTAATTCTGCACCGCCTTTTACCTTTACCGAAAGCCCCTTCACCGCAATCTCTGCCCCGAAGGCAGGCAGCATCCTCTCCGTGTGGTCCCTGGACTGCAAGGGTTCGACAATTTCTGTTTCTCCCTCAGCAGAGAGGCCGGCGAGGAGGATGGCGGACTTGACCTGTGCGCTGGCAACGGGCAGAGAGTAGCGGACCGGCTTCAGCGCGCCACCCCTGATCGCCAGGGGCGGGTACTTGTCACCATCCCTTCCCCAAATCTCTGCGCCCATCTCCCGCAACGGGGCGATGACCCTCTGCATAGGCCTTCGCCTCAGGGAGTCATCTCCGGAAAGGACAGAGAAAAAAGAACTGCCCGCTAAAACTCCTGAAAGGAGCCTCATGGTCGTCCCGGAATTGCGGCAATCAATGACATTTCCCGGCTCTTTAAGGCCGCGAATCCCCTTGCCATGGATAAGGAGTTCGTCTCCCCTCTCCTTTATCTCTACTCCCAAGGCCCTGAAGGCCGACACCGTGCTCAGGGTATCCTCGGCCCGGAGAAAATTCTTTACCGAACTCCTGCCCTTTGCAAGGGAGGATAATATGACCGCCCGATGGGATATGGATTTGTCAGAGGGCGGAACAAACTCGCCTCTGAGATATCTTTTGCCCGTCAGCTCAATCCTGTCCAAGCCCATCCCTCAGCGTTTTTGCTTTCCTGAAATCCTCTTCCAGGGATTCCGCGTCAGCGCTCATCATATAACCCCTCACCGCCTCAAGCCTCCTGATAAAGACATCAACAAAATGAATGAGGTTCTCCCTGTTGAGCATGCAGACATCGCGCCACAACTCAGGGGAACTGGATGCGATCCTGGTAACATCCCTGAAGCCGGTGCCGGAGTATTGAAGGCAGGATTCATCGATCTCATCAGCCGCGTTCACCATCTCATACGCGAGGATGTGGGGGAGATGACTTACCGCTCCCAGAACCCTGTCGTGTTCTTCAGGACTCATAGCAACCACCTCGGCGCCGAGGGACTGCCAAAGGGTAACCAGCATCTCGATTGCTGTCTTATCAGTCTTGTCAGTGGGAGTTATGATGCACCGGCGACCCTGAAAGAGTTCAGCATCAGCGGTTTCGATCCCTGATTTTTCGCCCCCTGCGATGGGATGCCCTCCCACAAAGGATGCCTGCCGGGATAAAATATTCTCCATCTCGTATACAAGGCTTCCTTTCACGCTTCCCACATCAGTTACCACAGCGCCCTTTTTGAGGGAAGAGGCTATTTTCTTTGCGGTCTCTGTAAAGGAACCCACATGCATCGCAAAGAGGACAAGGTCTGAATCAGCAGAGGCCTTCACCGGGTCCAGATCAAAAGAATCGATGACTCCCCGCTCCCTGGCCTTAAGGAGATTAGACCCGTTCCTCCCAAAGCCTGTAACGCTG
>JAMCQB010000120.1:18169-18712 GCA_023382175.1 Nitrospirota bacterium
CCTTTGTGGGAGGGCATCCCATCGCAGCAGCTATAGGTCTCAGTTCCTCCATTAATTTCTTGAAGGCATCGGTCTTCAGGGACTGCTCCCCGTCGGACATGGCCTCTTCTGGATTGGTATGCACCTCGATGAGGAGTCCGTCGGCTCCGGCAGCCACTGCAGCCTTTGCCATGGGAGCAACAAGATCCCATTTCCCCACACCGTGGCTCGGATCCACCACCACCGGAAGATGGGTGAGCTGCTTCAAAAGGGGAACTGCGCTCAGATCGAGGGTATTCCTCGTGGCAGTCTCAAAGGTCCGTATGCCCCGCTCGCACAAGATGACCTGGTGGTTGCCCCGGGACATGATATACTCCGCAGACATGAGCCATTCCTTTATAGTGGCGGAAAGACCTCTCTTAAGCAGAACCGGCTTCTGCACAGAGCCGACCTCCAGGAGGAGCCTGAAGTTCTGCATGTTCCTGGCGCCGATCTGGATGATATCAGCATACTTGACCATGACCTCCAGGTCCCTGGGGTCCATCAGTTCCGTCACCACCGGAA
>JAMCQB010000011.1 GCA_023382175.1 Nitrospirota bacterium
ATTCCTCTACAATGCTTAAGACGATACTATCGACCTCTTCTGCTATTTCCTTGATGTCAGCGTGAGGATAAAATTCATCAATCACCTTTGGCCTCAGAGCGCTTATGTATGTCCTTCCATTCTCCACATAAACGCTTATCGGACATGGAAGCATCAGGGATATCTTTATATCCTTAGCCAGTACCTCACTTGCATATTTTGCATTGCATATCTCAATAATCTTTAATGGCTTTCTATCAAAGCCTTTACTGGCAAGGGTTGCCTTCACATCATGGATGTGAAGCACCCCAAACCCTTTCTCCTTGCTTTTTGCCTCAATGGCTGAAACAGCCTCATCAAAACTCTTGCTTGTCTCTACTGTGTAATCAAACCTTTCCATTTTCTTCCTCCAAAGTTAAATGTTATTTTTAAGTAATCTACTTCAATCTCACGTAGACATCCCTTGTCATTTCTTCATCCATCGCTATCTGTGAGTTGCCTATTTTAAGAACATAGGATGGGAACCTCTGTATTACCTCAACAGATACTCCTGGCAATAAGCCCATGGCCATTAGCTTCTGGAGTTTTCTATTATCCCTCGTGTGGAGATATGCGACTTTTCCCTTTGTCCCTTTATCAACATCAGCAATGCTTGAGACAATGGCCTTTGCCGCTCTTTCAGATTTCTTGCAGCACCTTCCAGCGGGAATCTGTTTGCCATGTGGGCAGAATGCCGGATGCCCCAGTAGAGTGCAAATACTTTCTTCCACATCCTTGTGAAGCAGATGTTCAAACCGGCATGCATTTTCTTCCATAAGGGTCTTCTTTAGATCAAGGACATCCACCATCAAACGCTCTGCCAATCTGTGACGTCTTATGGCGTTCTCAGCCTCCTTCATCCCCTCTCTCCTCAACCTTATCCCATCCTTAGAAACATCAATATAGTTTAATGACAGAAGCTCTTTAACCTCTGAAGCATCCCTGTCTGTGTTTAGTTCCTTAAAACTCACCATGTCCTGACCCATCTCCATGGTCATTATCCAGAGATGTTCCAATATCTCCTCTGCCTTATCACTTAGCTTCATATATCCTCTCCTTCCATCTTTTCAGTTTCTTTATAATGCCCGATTCTTTTGGAATCTCATAACCACAATTCGGGCATTTAATCAGCTCGCAAGACCTTGCCATTGGGCAGCCTTTGCAGGCAGTCTGCCCATCCTCTTCCTTAAATTCAAGTCCACATAGCTGGCACTTCATAGGGTTACCCCTAATGCATTGAGAACTGTGTTGACTAAAAACCCTACAAAGAAGGCAAAGGGGAAGATAAAGGCAGCCATGCCAAGTGCCATCTTCAGTCCCCTCTCTTTTATAGTTATGGAGAACTGGGCAATGCAGGGCATAAAAAGGGCGAGGGTCACAATAGAGACCACAAGGGGAATACCATGGAGCGCTCCGGAATTTTTTAGATCATAAAGCCCGGCGGCGCCGAAGTCCCTTCTGAAAAAGCCGTAGAGGAAGGCCATCGCAGCCTCCTTTGGAAGCCCTATCCAGCTTACAGGATACGAAATACCCTTTATTACAAGGTCAAAAAGCCCTGTAAGCCTTCCAATCCAGATAAGGATGCTTGCAAGGATAAATAGTGGCAATATCTCCTTGAAATACCACTCAACCCTTGTGTATGTTTTTGTAAAGACATTTGAGATTTTTGGCCATCTTAGAGGCGGTATCTCCATGTAGAATAGAGGTCTTTCTCCGGGCATAAGCTTTGCCGCTAAATAACCTACAAAGAGGAAGATTATTGTCATAATACTTACAAATATCCAAAATCCCTTTGCACTGCCGGCAAGGAGCGCAAGGATCACCCCCATCTGGGCGGAACAGGGTATTGCGAGGGACAGGAGCAAAGTGGCGATAATCCGCTCCCTCCTTGTTTCCAGCGTCCTCGTCACCATCGTTGCCATGGTATCGCATCCGAAGCCCAGGACAATGGGGATCACCGCCCTGCCGTTAAGCCCGATCCTTTTGAAAAGCCTATCGATGAGCATTGCCAACCGGGGCAGGTAACCGGTATCCTCGATTATCGAGAAGGCGATGAAGAAAGTGGTGACGATGGGGAGGATAATGGCTATGGCGTACCTGATACCGAGCGTAATAATCCCGTAGTCGTGAACAAAGAGGTCCTGAATGATTTTCCACGGAATGACCGAAGAGACAGCTTTTGTGACAAAGGGATTGACATGTTCTCTGAAAATGGTATTTTCAAGGAAATCAACTGAGACCTGTGCTCCGAATACCCCGACAAACTCATAGAGCCCGTAAAGCGCTATAAGGAGCATGGGGATTCCTGAAAGGGGGTGCATCATGAGACGGCTCAACCGATCCTTGAAATCTACAGTCCCTGTCTTTACAGAGGCGACCGCCCTCTCGACTATCCTGCTTATCTCCCTCTGCCTTGCAAGGGTTATGACATAGCTCAGCGGTTGATTGTACTTTCTCTTTGTCCTCTCTTTTATCTCTTCTATTGCCGCGTAACCGTCTCCCATGTGCTCTTTTACGAGTGCCGCGATACGGGAATCATCCTGAAGCAGGAGAATCGCTATAGCCCTTCTGGAGATAGCATACCCCCCCTCCAGCACACCTTCCATTTCGGCGATTGCGGATTCCAGCACCTCATCGTATCTGATATTCCTGCCTGAGGTTCTTTTATATCCTGAAAGCCTCTCCCGCAGGGAATCCATCCCGGTGCCCTCAGTGGCAACAGTGGCAATAACCGGTATCCCCAATTCTTTTTCGAGAAGGTTTATATCGATTCTCACTCCCAGTCTCTCCGCTTCGTCCATGAGATTGAGATCCAGGACTACCGGCAGTTCCGCCTCTATGAGCTGCAGAGTCAAATGGAGCATTCTTTCCAGATTTTTCGCATCGACCACCTGAAGTACCGCTTCAGGGCTCTCCTCCAGAAGCACCGACCTCGCAACTCGTTCTTCTTCGGTGATAGGAAGCAGAGAATACATCCCGGGGGTGTCGATAATTTCAAACTCCTCATCACCGAACTTTCCTTTTCCCCTCGTCACTTCAACCGTGGTCCCGGGATAGTTTGAAACAGTGACATATTTGCCGGTAAGATAATTGAAAATAACGCTTTTGCCGACATTGGGACTCCCTGCTAAAATTATTTTTTTAAGCCCTGACGTTATTTCATCGGCGGCGCCGCGGCAATTTTTCCTTGACTTCCCTACATCCAACTTCTCCAGCATCAACCGTCTCCTTTCTATGATTGAGCAATTGTTCAACTATAAGAGAAAAAAATACTACTCTGACTCTTCTACATGCCTGAGGCCCTCGTCAAAAAGATTCTTTATATGGTCGTCGTCGAGGGAGTAAAAGGCCATCTTTCCGTCTTTCCGGTACTTTACCAGTTTCATATTTCTCAAGACCCTCAATTGATGAGAAACGGCGGACTTGGAAGCTTCCAAAAGGCTTGCCAGGTCGCATACGCAAAGCTCCTGCTGTGAAAGGGCAAAGATTATCTTCACCCGAGTCGGATCACCAAGCACCTTAAATGTTTCTGCAAGACCCTGCACTGTTCTTTCAGGCTTGAGCTTCTTTTTCACCGCAGCCACTTTTTTGCTGTCGATAAAAGAGACTTCGCAGACATCGTTTTTAGTCCTTTTCATGCTCAATTCCGTTATACGATTTTTATATATGAACAACTGTTCAACTATTTACTAAGATAGCAAATCACAATGGATAGATCAAGTAATTTTTATGAGGCCGTCGATTTTCATGTATTAGCTCTTTATGTACCCCGGCACTATCGGC
>JAMCQB010000084.1 GCA_023382175.1 Nitrospirota bacterium
CGCCGAGGCGACCGGTCAGGTGGCATCCGGCGATCTCGATGTGGCCATCGGCCTGAAACGGGATGACGAGATCGGGCTTCTCATCAACTCCTTCAACCATATGGTCAGGGAACTCAAGGAGAGCAAGGAGTCCATTCATGCAGCCTATACCGAATCCGACCGGCGGAGACTCTGCATGGAGAACATCCTTGAGAACATCCAGAGCGGGGTTATCTCCCTTGATGCGGACGGGAATATCATCACCATCAACAGCTCCGCATGCGCGATCCTCAATGTCTCATCCGAAGATGTAATGGGGAAAAACTATAAGGAGATCCTCTCTGCCATACAATCAGACTCCCTCCAGCAAATGATCCGGGGGATAAAGTTGAAGACCCTCCGGACAGTGGAAAAAGAGGTCTGGGCGACCATCAGGGGAAAGCGCACCATGCTCCGGGTCTCCATCATGGGGCTGAGGGACAGCGCAGAGCAGAAAGCGCTGGCATGGCAGGAAGTGGCGAGAAGGATCGCCCATGAGGTGAAGAATCCCCTTACTCCCATAAAGCTCTCCACCGAAAGAATGCTGAAGAAATGGCAACAGAAAGATGAGGATTTCCCCCAGGTCTTTGAGGGCTCCATGAGAACGATCATCAGAGAGGTTGACAGCCTCAGGAGACTCGTGGACGAATTCTCCCGGTTCGAGAAGATGCCCGAAATAAATAAATCACCCACCGCCCTGGCTGGTATAATAGACGGGGTGGTGAACCTCTACAGGGACTACAAGGGTTTTTCGATAACAGTGTCCCTGCCCGAGAACATGCCGCTCATCGACATGGACGGCGAGCAGTGCAAGAGGGTGCTGATAAACCTTTTTGAAAATGCGATCCAGGCCATGAACACTGGCGGGAACATAGAAGTGACAGTGGACCTCGATGCCGCTGCAAACAGGGTATTCATTGATGTGGCTGATAACGGACCGGGAATACGGGAAGAAGATAAGGAAAAGCTCTTTCTTCCCTACTTCTCCACAAAAAAAGAAGGGACTGGGCTCGGCTTGGCCATTGCGAACCGGATCATCAGGGAGCATGGGGGCTCTTTGCGTGTGCGGGACAATGTGCCCAGGGGAACGGTCTTTACCATCGAAATGCCGATAAAGGAGGGATAGGGTGGAGCCTGTAGTTCTCATTGTTGACGATGAAGAGGGAATAAGGGAAAGTCTCTCCGGAATTCTGGAGGATGAAGGTTACCGTGTCGTCAGCGCCGGAACAGGAGAAGATGCCCTCAGGATGATACAGGAACAGACACCTGATCTTGTGATCCTGGATGTATGGCTGCCGAAAATGGACGGTATCCAGGCCCTTCAGGAGATAAAATCGTTGAAGCGGGATATCCCGGTAATCATGATATCAGGACACGGCAATATCGAGGTTGCGGTAAAGGCCACCAGGATGGGGGCCTATGATTTCCTTGAGAAACCCCTGTCCCTGGAAAGGGTTCTCCTCAGTTCAAGGAGGGCGCTGGAAAGGAGTGCTCTGGAGAGGGAAAACAGAGAATTAAGGGAAAACCTCACAAGAAAATGGAAGTTCATCGGCGAGTCTCCCTCCATGAAAGACCTCCGCGGGCAGATAGAGATGGCGGCGCAGAGTAACAGCAGGGTTCTCATCACCGGCGAAAGCGGTTCAGGAAAGGAACTGGTGGCAAGACTCCTGCACGGCATGGGAAGCCGTGCGGATAAGCCTTTTGTGGAGGTGAATTGTGCTGCCATGCCCCATGAACTTATCGAGAGCGAGCTTTTCGGCCATGAAAGGGGCTCCTTTACCGGAGCCTTCGAAAAGAAAAAAGGGAAGTTTGAACTGGCTGACAAGGGAACGCTTTTCCTCGACGAAATCGGAGACATGTCTCTCCAGACACAGGCAAAGGTGCTGAGGGTTATCGAGACACAGGAATTTCAGAGGGTAGGCGGAAGCGCGAACATTAAAGTCGATGTGAGGATTATTTCTGCAACAAACAAGGACCTCGAGGAGGAAGTCAAAAAAGGCAATTTCCGGGAAGACCTGTTCTTCAGACTCAACGTGATCCCCATATCCGTGCCTCCCTTGAGAGAACGCAGGGAGGATATCCCCCTGCTTGTGGAGTATTTCGTGCAGTCCATTGCAGAGGATTACGGACAGCCACTAAAGAAGATAACGCCTGAGGCGATGAAGAGCCTCGAGGAACACAGCTGGCCGGGTAACATCAGGGAACTCAGGAATCTCATCGAGAGGCTCGTGATCATGACCCCTTCAACCGTCATAACCGCAAAGGACTTCGCCCTTACGGGAAGGCATGAAGGTTCCGATTATTTCACCTGCAGGACACTGAAAGAGGCGAGGGAATCCTTCGAAAAGGATTTTATCGCGAAAAAACTCGAGGAAAATAACTGGAACGTATCGAAGACGGCCGAGATACTGGACATCGAACGAAGCAATCTTCACCGGAAGATAAAAACTTACAACATTCAGGCCGGCGGCGAAGCGCAAAAAAGAAGCCGTAATTAGAACCCTTACCAAGATTCCTCTTTATCATTCATCGCGGCTTGTTTGGACAAATCTGACAATCCAAAAAGTGGTCAAGGGGCTAAGGGTTCGAGGGGAAACACTGGATCGCCAGGACCCTTGAACCCTTTCGAATCGACTATTGCTTTACCTTCCCCTCCCGGGTTCCCTCTGCTGTCGCTGCAGCTCCTCTTCTTTTTCTTTATCTGTTAACGGCTTCTGCGGTGCACCCTGCTTCACCGTTTCCTTTGGCGCAGGTGCGCCGGCAGGTTTCTGTACCTCTCTACCCATGGGCGTACCACCTGGTCTCTGCATCTCCCTGCCCGCAGGTGCGCCGGCAGGTTTCTGTACCTCTCTACCCGTGGGCGTACCACCTGGTCTCTGCATCTCCCTGCCCGCAGGTGCGCCGGCAGGTTTCTGTACCTCTCTGCGAGGAGCCTCACCAATAGGTCGCTGAACATCTCTTCCTGTGGTCCTCGGCTGTAATCCCTGGGGCTGAACAGCAACTCCAGGCAGTTTCGGCTTGCTGACAGTGGTTACCGACATCTGCCTCGCCGGTGCGCCCGGTCTAAAAACAGACTGGTCCGGGTTTTTTACCACGGGGCGGCTTTCCCTTAATTGGTTCACCTGGATCTGTCTCACTGCCTGAGGAGGCTCTTTTGCGAGCGGAATTGATTTGACCACCGGCATGTAGCTTGTCCTCGTGGGGGCTATGTCAGGCCTACCTACGCTCACCTTCTGAGTAAGGAATGGGTTCTCCCTGACATTTACATCCACATGTCTGCCGGTGACGAAGGTGTCGCGGCTCACAATAGTGGCGGCACTGGTAACATGAGCATTCCTGTATACATTCGTGACATTGATCGTATTGATGTTGACGTTGGTTATATTCACACTGTGCGGCCCATAGTAACCGTGTCCGTAATAGATCTCTCTCGGCGCAAGGGGAACCCATGATACATAGGTGGGAGTGTTTACCCAGGCCACAAATCCCGGACCCCAGTAAACAGCTCCCCGTGCAGGTGGCACCCAGTACCATCCGATGGATGCGCCAAATGCCCATCTCCCGTAATGGTAAGGAGCCCATCCCCATGGATCATACGAGACCCATACATAGTCTCCCCCTATCCAGGTCCATCTGCCGAGCCTGTATGGTGCCCATCCCACAGAGATCACCGTCGGCGTCCAGCAATACCCGTAGTCTCTTACGTATACCCATTTTCCATACTCGTCAAAATCATAACTGTAGGGGCTC
>JAMCQB010000107.1 GCA_023382175.1 Nitrospirota bacterium
TCAATGCGGGTGATATCTTTCTTTATTCTCCTCATCCTCGGAGGCATCGGATTCCCGTTTCCTGAAGATACCACCCTTATCCTCTGCGGATTTTTGATCTCCACCGGTGCGGTAAAACCCGTTCCGGCCTTACTTGTGGTTTACTCAGGGTTATTGATAACAGATTTTTTCCTGTATTCTGTCGGGAAAAAGTACGGACGCATGATCGTCACCCATAAGAGATTCAGCAAGGTAGTCACGCCTGAAAAGCTCTCACTCCTTGAGGATAAACTTAATAAAAAGGGGATACTCGTAATATTGATCGGGAGGCATTTAGTAGGTATCAGGGCCCAGGTATTTCTTGCAGCAGGTGTCGTGAATATGCATCCTTTGAAATTTCTAATTGCTGATGGTATCTCTGCAATATTTACCATGGCCGTCATGATAGGGGCAGGCTATATCGGCGGTAACAGCCTTCAGGTCATAAAGAAAGATATCACCCGCATTGAACATGTGGCGATTTTCCTGGCCGTAACCTTCCTGGCGCTCTACTTTCTTTTCAGGTATATCAGGTCAGGACGTAAGGCATCCCGGTGAACCCTCCTTATACTTTCTGCCGTAAATGATATACAATAACCTTTGGAGACCCTTAATTCTATGTCACTGAAGAAAAAGATAGCATTCGGTTTTTTTATCAGCGCCTTCATCATCGCTCTCCTGGCGGCATTCGAATACGTTAATTTCGTTGAGATCCGGAAGGAGATCCGTACCCTGGAGACAGCGGATAGCATACGGAGCAAGTCCCTCCAACTCAGGAGGCACGAGAAGAATTTCTTCCTTTACGGATACGAGAAGGAAACCGAGGAGGCAGCAGCCATAAGAAAGTACCTTGACGACCTTGATGCTATGCTCTCCGGGAACATCATGAGGGACACCCCGGTCCAATGGTCATTGCTCAGGGAGAGAGTGCGGGAATACCGCTGGAAGTTTGAAACAGTGACGCTGGCGAAACAGAGGATTGCCCAGGAGTTTGAACGAATCAGGACGACCACTCATCATTACGCTGCCGTCTTCCCTTTTGTTCAATCAGCCTTCATTGAAAGACCACTCCATGCAGCAGACTTCCTCGAAAAGGTTCTGCTGCCTCCCGGCGACCATGCATTGGTCAGGAACCTGCGGGAACTCGATTCGGAAATAATCGGCCTCAGAAAAAGCGGTGAGGATATTCTGATGATCTCAAAGGAGCTCGACAGTGCGGCGAGGGCAAACGCCGAGCGTTTTATCCATATATCGCAGGTCGCAATCCTCGTAGTCTTCCCCCTCTTCTTCATCGTAGGGATCGGGACCCTCTTCTTCATCAGCGGCAATGTGGTGAACCGTCTCCGACTGCTCATCAGCACGGTAGAAAAGACTGGTGGCGGAAATTTTCCTCACATGTCGGTGCTTTCGCGATGGGGGAAGAACGACGAGGTTGGGCTGCTCATCCGAAAGTTCAACGACATGGAAGAGCAGCTTGCCCGGAGGGAAGCGGAAATAGAGAAGAAGAACCAGGAACTCCTCCAGTCCAAGAAACTGGCTGCCATCGGGACCCTGGCCTCAGGGGTTGCCCATGAACTAAATAACCCCCTTAACAATATCTATATATCGGCTCAGATACTGGACCGGAAAACAAAGGATGCCCCCTCTCCCATGATCAGAGAGACAGTGAATGATATTGTGGGCCAGACCATACGGGTGAAAGGCATCGTGGGTGACCTCCTTGAATTCGCCAGGGGAAGGGATCCCCGTCTTCGGGAAGTTGAGCTGAACGAGCTTGTCATGGGGGCGTATAAACTGGTGAGCACTTCTATGGATACCGTTAAGATAACCTTTTCCATGGAAACCGATCCGAGCGGAGTAAAACTGGATGCTGACCAGGAACAAATGGAGAGGGTTTTCATTAATCTTTTCACAAACGCTGTTACAGCGATGTCAGGCGCGGGGGATCTTAAGATAAAGGTGCTGAGAGAGAGGGACATGGTCGAAATCAGGATATCCGACACCGGCAGGGGAATCCCGGCTGATGCGGTAGAAAAGATATTCGAGCCGTTCTACACCACTAGGGATAAAGGCACGGGCCTTGGTCTTGCCATCGTTTTCAACATCATAAAGAAGCACGGAGGCAACATCAAAGTGGACAGTGTGGAGGGCATGGGGACGACATTTATCATTACACTGCCGGTGAGGAAACGACAGCAATGAATTTCAAGATTCTTATTGCAGAGGACGAAGAGATAACCCTGAAACACCTTGTCAACACCCTGAAGAAAGAGGGCTATGACGTGACAGGCTCAAGAAACGGACGTGAGGCCCTCGAACAGATAACCGATCATTTCGATGTCCTTATCACCGACATAAAGATGCCCGAGATGAACGGGATCGAACTTCTCGAAAAGGTGAAAGAAAAAGACCCTGAGATCGAAGTCATGATCATCACCGGTTTCGGCAGTATCGGTTCAGCGGTGGAGGCGATGAAAAAGGGAGCATATGAATATATCACCAAACCCTTTGATCTCGACGAACTGATCCTCAAAGTCAAAAACATCCACGAGCGAAAAGTTCTGAGAAAAGAAAATGTGGCGTTAAAGGCTTATTTCGGGATGAACAAAAAGATCTCCATCATCGCCAAGAGCGAGAGCATCAAAAATATTTTAACCGTCATTGAGGGGATAAAGGACTCTGACTGCAATGTGCTTCTCACCGGCGAAACAGGAGTGGGAAAGAGCCTTCTGGCAAAGATAATACATTTCACCAGCAGAAGGCAGAATATGCCCTTCCTCTCCATCAACTGCGCCACCCTCACAGAGGAACTCCTGGCCAGCGAGCTCTTCGGTCACGAAAAAGGCGCCTTCACAGGGGCAGTGAGGACAAAGCAGGGACTTGTGGAGATTGCTGATTCAGGGACCCTTTTCCTTGACGAGATTTCTGAGATGGCCCCCAACCTCCAGGCAAAACTTTTGAAGGTTATCGAAGAAGGGGAATTCTACAGGGTCGGCGGAACCAGGGCGATCAGGGTCGACGTGAGGTTCATCGCCGCCACCAACCAGCCGGTGAGGCGCCTTATCGCTGAAGCGCGTTTCAGGGAGGACCTCTATTACCGTCTCAATGTCATGGAGATCTTCATTCCACCCCTGAGAGAAAGGAAAGATGATATCGAACCTCTCTCCTCGTACTTTCTTCAGAAACATCTTCCCAAATCCAACAAGAAGATAACCAGTATTTCGAAAGAGGCCATGGACATTCTCCTGCATTACAGCTTCCCGGGAAACGTGAGGGAACTGGAAAATATTATCGAGAGGGCCATAATCCTCGAAAAAGGGTTGGTCATCACCTCTGAAAGCCTCCCTCAAACCATCACCATGTTCCAGATTGAAACGATAGAACCGGGCAAAATCAAGACCATAGATGAACTCAACAGGGAATACGCCGAGAAGATCCTGGACATGGTTGGAGGCAACAAATCAAGGGCAGCCGAGCTTTTGGGCATTTCAAGGACAACTCTCTGGAGAGTGCTCAAAGAAGAGTAGTGTTCATAGCTGTTCATTTCTGAAACGTTCCCTAGCCCTCCTCGTTTATTTTCTCCTTTTATTTCAATATGTTATATTCAGGCATCCATCTTGCTTTTATATTTACGAGAAGCAACCAATGGAGGCAAGGATGAAAAAAAGACAGCTTTTATTCGTCACATACCATGACGAA
>JAMCQB010000024.1 GCA_023382175.1 Nitrospirota bacterium
TGAAGAAGGAAAGCCCCATGACAATATCCACCAAATCGGTTACCGCCTATCAGGGGAAAATATGGGTAACCAGAAAAAAACCGTTCATAGACAGGATGGCATCTGCCTGGCTCATTAAGCGATTTATAGACAAGAGTGCATCTTTTGATTTCATTGACGAGAAAGATGCGGTCGCTGTGGGAAGGGATGCCATAGTCTTCGACTTGAGCGACGGCGAATTTACGCACAAGGGAGACCTGTGTACCTTCGAGGTACTTCTCAGGTCCTTCAGCCTGAAGGATAAGACCCTGAGAAAACTCGGGGAACTTGTGCATGTGCTGGATATCAAGGATGAAAAATACAGAATTCCCGAGGCAAGGGGTGTAGAAGAGATACTTACAGGGATTAGAAAGAGGGCGGTGGATGACAGGGATGCCCTCGAAAAAGGGATGACTGTCTTTGAAATGCTCTATGCTTCAAAGACCATGTGAGAAGCGCGGTAAACGGAGGGACCAATGACAAAACTCTCAATAAAGATAGAGGACATGATCGTAGCCATAGCCTTTGTGGAAGCGGGGGAGTTCGAGTTTGCAAGGAAACGTCTCACCGGAGACGATGACTGCAGTAAATCAGAGACGCGCACTGCCTGAAGAAATGCAGGCCTGCTGTGCCGGAAAATAATGCTCGTGATGAGGTCTTGCACCTCAAAGGGAGGACGCGATGAAAGAGGTAGCTGAAATGGCAGTGAAGTTGATGGCAGCGTCCGCAAGGACGGCTCCGAAAGCCGGTGGAAAGGACTTTCTTGAAATCGCCGTGATAACAAGGGAAGAGGATTTAAAAAAGATCGCTGAGGCTATGAAAGAGTATGCGCCAAATAGCACGAACGAGGCTTACTGGATGCGGGACGCCTCCAATATCGAGAATTCCCAGGCTCTTCTTCTCGTAGGGTTAAGCAAGCCGGTTACAGCAGGGTATGATTGCGGCGGCTGTGGGTATCCCACCTGCAAGGAATTTGAAAAGGCCAAACAGATGAAGGATAAGGAGATGGGATATACTGGGCCCCATTGTGTGATGAGGATGATGGATATCGGCGTGGCCCTTTCATCGGCGGCAAAAACCGCAAGCCTCCTCAATGTGGACAACCGGGTTCAGCAGCGGGTAGGAGCAGCAGCAAAGGCGTTGGGATATATAAGAGGCGAGGTTGTCATGGGTATTCCGGTGAGCATAACCGGCAAGAGCATCTACTATGACAGACAGACGCCGGTAAAACATTAACTGTTTCTCAAGAAGGATAACAGAAAGACACCTGAAGAAGCCTCATACGTCATGCCGGACTTGATCCGGCATCCAGATCTTCTGGATTCCCGCTTTCGGGGAATGACTATCATGTGGTGTCACTTAGGAAGAAAGGTTTTATTCTATGGCAAACATTTTATCTCCTTTCACCGCCCTTTGCACTGTGGGCTTTTTTGCTCGGCTTTCCTATGCCCTTGCCAGGAGCCCCGTGCTCCCCCTGTTTGCCTTCTATCTCGGGGCAGGACCTGAGGCCATAGGATTCGCTGTCGGAATATCCACCGTAACGGGAATATTCTTCAAGCTTCCTGCAGGGGCGCTCTCAGATATAATCGGAAGAAAAAAGACGATGCTCATCGGTCTTCTCTTCTTCGCCTTCATGCCCTTCTCCTATCTTCTGGTAAAGGATTATGACTTCCTCATTGTCATCAGATTTCTGCACGGACTCGCCACCGCCATCTACGGTCCGGTCTCCATGGCGGTGGTGGCAGATATTGCAGGAGCAAAAAAGGGGGAGATGATGTCATGGTTTTCCTCTGTCACCATTATCGGCAATCTCCTCGGGGCTCCCCTGGGAGGCTTTATCCTTCACAGCGCTCCGGACGCAGCAGCTCCTTCACTTGCAGAATTCCACTACGCGTATCTTGCCAGCGGTGCGGCAGGTGTGCTTTCCCTCATTATGGCACTTTCCGTCTTAAAGGGAGAAAAGGTTGCTGAAAAAGGGAAGGGGCTGAAAGAGTCATTCCCGAAATTCATTTCAGGTATAAAAGAGGTCATAAGCGATAAACGGGTCGCAATGACGTCGACGATGGAAGGGCTTCAGAACATGGCAGTGGGTGCGCTCGAGGCGTTCCTTCCCATCTACGCCGTGAAGGTCGCGGGGCTAAACGAATTTCAGGCAGGTATCCTCTGGGGTGTCCAGATAATTACCACTATACTGTCAAAACCGATCATGGGCAGGACCTCCGATAAATATGGAAGAAAAGCGCTCATAACGATAGGTTTGGTGACCTGCGCAGTTTCTTTTGGATCCATCCCACTTCTCACCAACTTCTCTTTGCTTATGACCGCTGCCGCATGTTTTGGTCTGGGAGAGGCCCTTGTCACTTCATCGGATGCCGCCCTGGTGACGGATTTGTGTAAGGAGAAACATTTCGGCACTGCCATGGGCACCTTTGGAACTATCTTTGACATAGGCCACGCCTCTGGCCCGATCCTTGCCGGCATTCTTCTGACCAGATACGACTATTTTCACTCTTTTCTGGTCATTTCGGCGGTCCTCCTTCTCGCGGTGCCTCTGTTCAGCCTCGGGGTGAAGGTTAAGCATGGGGGAGTAGCATAAAGTCTAAACCTGGTGTACCCTGTAAGAAAAAGGATTCATTGCACATCGGCGGATACCAGGAGGTTGTTATGGAACGTGCTCAATTCTGTCCGGTTGGAAAACTTGAGAAGTTACTGGTAGCGAGTGACGGCTCTCAGTTCAGCGAGGGGGCTATCAGGGAGGCGATAAGCTTTGCCAGGAAGTGTTCCAGCAAGATTTACGCACTGTCGGTCCTTGAAACAAACCCGGAATATGAGACTATCGGCTCCGCTGTTTTCGAAAAGGAAGAGGCCGAGGTGACGCGTTATCTCGAATCGGTGAAGGCGAGGGCTTCAGAGGAAGGGGTTGCCTGCGAGACCATTTTCCTTCACGGCGCCGAGCCGCATCAGCAAATAGTGGACGAGGCCGCGGAGAGAAAAGTTGACATGATCATTATCGGCAGGCGCGGCCGAAAAGGCTTGATGAAGGTTCTGATAGGGGAAGTTGCTGCAAAAGTCATCGCTCATGCGCCATGCAAAGTCCTGGTAGTTCCGCGTGCTGCGAGGATTGAGTACAAAACGATCCTGGTCGCGACCGATGGATCGGACCACAGCGTCGCGGCGGTCGGAGAAGCTATCGCCATTGCAAAGCGGTGCGGAAGCAACATTATCGCGGTTTCGGCCATACGCTCGGAAAGCGAGCATCAGGAGGCAAAGTCGATTCTGGAGAAGGTCACTGAACTGGGCCGGAAGGAAGGCGTACCCGTCGAGGCCCTCGCGCCTGTGGGGAGATCCTATGAGGTGATCGTCGAGACCGCGGGCGGTAGGGGCGTTGACCTGATCGTCATGGGCGCATATGGGAAAACAGGGTTGAAAAAATTCCTCATGGGGAGTTCGACGGAGAAGGTCATTGGCAACGCGGGATGCGCAGTGCTCGTAGTAAGGTAAAGACACCGTACCTGCAGCGACGAACCCGGTTATTTCAGGAGCACCGACAGCGGAGGAAAGGAAACGCCTAGAGATGGCTTATTTCATCCTTTTTTTCCTCTCCCTTTACTTTTTTCTCGATATACTCCTTCGCGATGTCCCTTCCCCCGAGACCGAAGGCAATGGCAAGGGCCAGAACAACCCCTCCAAATAGTATGGCAAAGGTGATGATAATGGTGTTCCGCCCTATCCCCAGCTGCTCCAGTGCCATAGTGACAGCCAGAATGAATACGCTCACCCTGACAGATCTGCCGATGACGCCTGACAGCACGCTCCCTGCGTTTACCGCGGCAATCAACGCTGCCCTGCCCATGAAGTTGCTCAGGAGATAGCCGAAGAATAAGATCAGTATTGCAACGATGACGTTGGGGAAATAGAGGAAGAATCCTTCCAGAAGACGCTCTATGGAAGGAATATCAAGGGCGCGTAAGGCGATGATAGTGAATATGAACACCGTAATCCACTTGACGAGCTTTGAAAGCAGAACCGACAGGGGCTCTTTTATCCCTCCTTTTCCGAGCATTTTCTCCATGCCGAACCGCTCGAAATGTTTATCGACGTTGAGGGCTTTTAGAACCCTGAAGACGACCGCTTTCAGGACCGCGCCGAGGATAACGCCGATACCAACGAGAAGAAGCGAAGTCAGAAAGTTAGGCAGGAAATGCAATATCTTCTCGTACAGACTCTCCAGTGGTTCCACGATCACTCGCTGGAATATATTCATGACAAACCTCCTCTGTTTTCCCAATTCTTTGCGAGAAAGGACTTCTTCTCTTCAAACATTCTGCACAGACGCTCGATCTTCTTTTCCACTTCAGGGGCATCGCTCTCCGACGTTTCCACGACAAAAGAAGCGGTTCTCCCTATGTAAAGCGGCGTAAGGGACTTGAGCAGGTGCTCCTTGTTTATTACCTTCTGATGGGCGGCGAGGGCAAAATGGTGGATCAGCTCAACCCACACCTCATCGGGAATATTGAATCTCGCTTTAGGCAGGAGCCCGAACGTATGTAATAAATCCGTAGTTTCCGGGGGAAGGAATACCTTCCATATGTCCATCAGTTCCTTGACCCCGAGCCTGAATCTCTCGATCATGCGGGTGAGATTTACCTGGATCGGCTCCAGCCCTACCACATACTGAAACCCAAACGTCGGCACCGGTTCGGACCCCTGCACGGTTTTCCAGACACTATCGTATGTTTCCATGAGGTCGAACGTCGCCCCTACAACCTGGTAAAGCATCGCGCTGAGGTCTGCGCCGGGGTCTTTCGGGTCGTGGATCTTCGCCCCGAGAAAGGCCTGGCAGGTCCTGAAATTATTTGCTACCGCAGTGGTCGTCATCCAGATGTCTATACCATACCTTGCGACATCGGTTTCCCAGACTTCCTTCGTGAGGTAGAACCGCGCCAGCTCACCTGAAAACCCAAAATCTCCCCCTATGGGTTGTCTCACTCTCTTGCCGTAGAGCGCCCTCGTCAGGGGATAAATTATGCTGTTGGTTATCGTTCCATCATACTTGTGCCGGAGGTAGAGAGGAGCGACGTAATCGGCCCCTCCCTGAAGCACCGGCTTAATCAGGAGTTCCACCCATTCCGGCGTAATGCTCCTTAAATCAGCGTCCACAACAGCGCACGCCTTTACCTGCAAGGCATCAGATATCTCAAAAATAGTCTTAAAGGCGCTTCCTTTTCCCGGAATGCCGTGATACGGCGTCGTAATTTTGTAGACGGGCTCCACCCTGTGATGAAGAAGAACGGCCTGATAATCATCGATGGCCGTATTCTGGACCACATCCATTGTCCCGTCGGTAGAACCGCCATCTGAATTGACAAGCACACATTTCCTGTCGGGAAAATATTTTGCGAACCCCGCCTGCACGGCCTTCACCACATGACCTATGGTGCGGGCATTGTTGTAGCTTGGAATACCAACAAGAATATCCGCCTCTTTTATCTCGCCGATCTTTTCCTGAATTTCTCTTCTGACGACAATTCCTGCCATATAAGCAAGATATGCTTTAACTCTTTGCTACCATTCGCTGCAGGATCAGCCTGATGGCAATCATTTGTTATCCTCCTGAACGGCCTTCCCGATCTTCATGAGGATGTCCGGTATCGCGGATGTTACCCTGTCCCAGCCTGCAATGAGCGGCACCCCGAGAGGGTCTTCCGTTATGGTGTCCGCCGCCTTTCTTATGCCGTTGGTGAACGTATCGACCGCAAGGCTCTCCTCATGCCGGTCGAAGAAAAGGCCGTTGATCGCGGCATCGTCCTCATATCTCTTCAACATATCCTGAGCCGTCCTCACATAGGTGGCAACGAGGGTCTTGAAGAATCCCTCCGAAAAGACAATCCCTTCCGACGCAAGTGTTCTGAAGATCGATTTGCTGATATCCACACACATCTTGTGAAGACCTTTAGACGTGTCTTCCGGGGAGAGTTCCTGATGCTTGTGCTCATAGTTCTCGGCAATATCCACCTGACAGACTCTCCTGAGGGATGTGTTCCGGTAAACCTCTGCGAGGACCCCCACCTCAAGACCCCAGTCACCGGGGATCTTGTTTATCCTGGCCATATCAATATCCATCGAGAATTCTCCGGCAAGGGGATACCTGAAGCTGTCGAAGAAGACGAGAAGGGGATGATAGCCGATGACCTTCTGGAGCGACCGTATGAGGGGAGTAACGAGGAGTCTCGTCGCCCTTCCGTGAAGCATGTCGGTCACCCTGCTGTAATACCCTTTGCAGAAATCGTAATCAAGGTTCGGGTTGGTAACAGGATAACAGAGCCGCGCAAGCATGTCCCTGCTGTACGTAAGGATATCGCAGTCATGGAGTACTATGACATGGAACTCCTGCCGGGAGAGGATATACCCGTAGGCCATCCACACCGATCTTCCCTTTCCGAGCTCCCCGATAGGGAGCCCGGCTGATTCGATACTGTTGTATAGTTCGGTCAATCTCGGACCGGAATTCCAGATGACGCTCTTTTTCTGTGGAAGTACGGAAAAGAAATCTTTTGCATATCTGAACTCCTCATCCGATGCAGGCCCCAGAGTAACGACAATCTCCCGGATATATTTCGCCCCCTTCAACTCTCTTATAATGCCCTTCAAAGCGTCCCCTTCCAGTTCACTGTATAAAGAAGGCAACACGAGGGCAATCGGTCTCCCCTGCGCGTACCAGCTCAGTTCCGATTCAATCTTGTCGATATCGCTCCTTCCGAGCCTGTGGAGGGTTGACACCACCCCTGTTTGATAAAAGTCAGCCATCGCACACCTCCTGGAAACATGCCGGCACTGCGTCGTCCTGCGACGCCCTCGTTTAACTTCAGCTTATCACTCCTTCGCTGTAGTTACAACCCGGGCACCTTCAAAGTCATGCCGGGCAACCCCCATATCTTCCCTGTCGGCCCATGAATCTGAAGGCGGTGTCGGGTATAATGAAAGCATGCTCTCCTCATACAAATCCTTTTTGGCGGACCAGCCATGAAGCAGATAATCATCTTTACGGACCTCGACGGAACGCTTCTGGACCATTTCACCTATTCCTTTGATGCCGCCCTGCCCGCCCTCCGGCTTCTGGCGGATAAGGATATCCCCCTCGTCATCTGTTCGAGCAAGACGCGGAAGGAGATCGAGTATTACAGGAAAAAACTCGACAACGAGCATCCCTTTATCTCCGAGAACGGTGGCGGAATATTTATTCCAAAGGACTACTTTGCGTTCAGGATCGACGGTCCACCGTTTAATGTTGCGGAGGAAAACAGCTATGAGGTCATCAGACTCGGCACTGGATACCCGGACTTAAGAAATGCCCTTGAATCCTTGCGCAAAGAAGGTTTTGACGTGAAGGGCTTTGGAGACATGACGGTAGAAGAAGTGGCGGAAATAGCCGGTATGCGCATTGATGAGGCAATGATGGCAAAGGAGAGGGATTTTGACGAGCCCTTTATCTTTGAAGGCAATGACCAAGCAGCACAGAAACTTGTTGAAGCCATTGAGGCAAAGGGTTTTACCTGCACTGAGGGGAGATTCTTTCATATCCTTGGCAATAGCGACAAAGGAAAAGCTGCTGCAATTTTGACTGGACTCTTCAAGAGGGGACATGGTGACATTACCACCGTTGCCCTGGGCGACAGTCTCAATGATCTGCCGATGCTTGAAAAGGCTGACTATCCTATAATCGTTCAGAAAGCAGGCGCACGCTATGAGTCGCGCATCATTCTTCCGAACCTTGTCAGGGCAGAAGGTATAGGACCGGAGGGGTGGAATAAAACAGTTCTGAAGCTCGTCTCTGACCTGACAGGCAATTGACTCCCTGCTTTCATCTCTCTGTCAAAGCCGTCAGCGCCTTTAACGCCTCTTCCCGTATCAGGGGGTCCGCCTCATCCTTCACGATTTTTTCGAGAAAAGGAGCAGCGCCTAGATCTTTTATTTCACCCAGTGCCCTTACAGCACTCATCCTGACTGCAAAATGTTTGTCCTCAAGGGCAGAAATGAGGTAAGGAAGGGCCTCCCTCTTCCCGAGCCTTCCCAGTGACTGTATCACCGCCTCCCTGAGATAGAGGGTATCTTCGTTCAGCCTATACAGAAGGGCATCCACCACCCTTGAATCATCTTTGAAGTTCCCCAGGGCGATGATGCCGTTCCACTTCAGTGCCGGACATTCATTGGTGAAAAAAGGATCGGTCACGACCTTGATCAAGAGATCCACGGCCAGGGGATTGGCGATATCGCCCAGAAGGCGGATTGCAGAGATCTGAAGCTTCCAGTCATCCCTCCTCCCCTCCACGATATTCATTAACGCGTTCACGGTTTTATCGTCAGAGGCCTTCCTCAGTTCACCCATTGTCGATGAATGTTGGGAATCCGAACGCTGGAGCATTACTATCAGATCGTCAATGTCGCCGGCCTCCCCTATCCCGAAAAAAGAGACGATGAGAACAGTTGATAATAAAAGTACCACAAGAGCTCCCGATAACAGCCTGCATCTCCTCAATCCTCAATTCTTCCTTCATGGGAAATCTGCATGATATTCTTAAATCTCTTCAGGCGGTAATAAGTCTCCCGCTCACGCTCTCCGATATACTGCGCAATGGCCTTTATCTGTATCCTTAGTTCCGGCAGTATCCTCTCTTCCAGAACCCTTATCCTCCTTGTGGTCTTCAGAATCTCCTCGCCGAGCCTCTTGAGTTTGCTTTCGAAGGTCGCGATCTCTATCATGGACTCCACGATCTTCTCAAAAAGCGCGATACACTCTTCAAGATGCGGCGTAGTGGAGAGATAGTCATAGCCCCTCTCTCCGGGCATTCTCAGGGGTGTCTCATGCATGATCACGTCCCTGTATTTGAGACCCCAGATACTCCTTTCCCTTATCTCAACACCCATCTCCCTTTTTGTCACCAGGGTAAGGGATTCCATGCTCTCCCTGCCCTCGTGACCGAGACTGAGGGCCAGTTCTCCCATGGCCTTGCCATAGGCCTTTCTGATATCTTCCCGCGTCCTCAAGAACGGCAGCGTGGTAGAGAGAAACTCCCTTATGAGCGCCTGTCTTCTCGCCCTGAGGATACCGATGCTGTTGTTCACCGATACCGCCTTTTCCTTGAGGAGCAGCAGATTCGTCCTTGTGGGATGTATCATGTGTGATCACCCTCTTCAGGGTTCAAAAGGTCCATCACCCTCTTGAGGAGGGATTCTTTATCGTAAAGACGCGACCCCTTTTTAAGTTCTCTCCGAAGGTCCCTTCTTTCTTCCCCGGGAAAACCGTATGTTGTGAGTTTCGAAAAGACATTGGGCACGTCCACGAACCTCGACATTTTGTTGAACTGGGTGATGCCCCCTCTGAACCCCTCATGGTGCAATGAGAGAAAGAGGTGGTCTTTTGCCCTGGTGATGGCCACGTAAAAGAGGCGCTGCTCCTCTTCGATCTCATCTTCGTGGTCCAGGGAAAAGGCAACGGGCAGCACGCCGTCCATGAGACCGATGAGGAACACGCAGTCCCATTCCAGCCCCTTGGCAGAATGAATGGTGGACAGGGTGAGAGGTTTCTCTTCATCAGGGGTGGACGGCTCCACCCTCCATACTCCCCTTTCCGGCGGTTCCACAGCAAAATCCTCAAGGAGGTCTTCCAGTGACCGGTACCTCATGGATATCTGGCGGAGGGTTTCGAGATCATTGAGCCTGAGGTGCCAGTCGTCAAATCGGTCCTTGAGCAGGGGAACATAATAATCGAGGACGAAACCGAACTGCTCTCCCACGTTGAGGGTACCACCGCGCAGAGCCTTCAGCAGAGAACCAAGTTCCCTGAGACCTTCCGAATATCTGCGGCCTTTGTGTTTCTCAAAGACGTCTTCGAGGATTTCCACTAGGGAAGCACTGGCGAGGATCTCCTCCGAAATATGCCCTGCGGTCTTCGGCCCTATGCCCTCGATGAGCATCAGGACCCTGCTCCATGCCAGTTCATCCCTGGGGTTGGCGATTATCTTCAGATGGGAAATGACGTCCTTCACATGGGCAGTCTCATAGAATTTCAGACCACCGAACACTTCAAAGGGGATATTCCTCCTGCTCAGTTCAGCCTGGAGGGGGATGGAGAGATACTGGGAGCGGAACAGAACGCACTGCTGCCCCAGAGGAACGTCTTCATCCCTCTGCACTTTGATCCGTTCTGCCACCCATTCCGCTTCCTCGTGGGCGTCCTTGAAAAAGAGGAGAGAGGGTCTTTCTCCTGTCTGCTTTTTTGCCGAAACAAGGCACTTGGAGTATTTGTTCTTCATGTTTTCGAGGACCGCATTGGCAACATCCAGAACGGACTGGCTGCTCCGGTAGTTTTCTTCAAGCTTTATGATGGTGCATTCCGGGAACCTCCGGGGAAACTCCATGATATTTTCGTGGGACGCTCCCCGGAAGCCGTAGATGCTCTGAGCATCGTCCCCCACCGCCATGATATTCCGGTGGCGTTCCGCGAGGAAGTAGGCAATGTCTCCCTGCAGCTTATTGGTATCCTGGTATTCATCTACCATGATATATTTGCATTTCCGCGAGAGGCGGTCCCGTATCTCTTCATTTTCGAGGAGCAGCCTGAGAAAGACCAGGAGGTCGTCGTAATCGAGATAGTTCTTGCTGATCTTAAAGGCCGCATATTCCCTTCTCAGGTTTTCGATATCGGACGCATACTCAAGGAAATGGGGGTACTCCTTTTTCAGAATTTCGCTCAGCGGCATGCTCTTGTTCACGGACATGCTGATGATGGCCCTGAGGGTATCCTTCTTGGGATACCGCTTCTCTTTTTCGTAGAAACCGAGTTTGGTGGAGCAGCGGTAAACAGCTTCTGCCGCATCGCCCTCATCCAGGAGGGAGAAGGAATCCGAAAAACCCAAGATCTTCGCGTGCCTCTTCAGTTGCTTGTACGCAAAGGAATGAAAGGTGCCCCCTTCTACATCCTTGCAACGGGGGTCGTGCCGCGCAGCGCGAGAAATCATCTCCCGGGCCGCGCGCCTGGTAAAGGTCAGAAGGAGGATGGAATGGGGATTCACCTTGTTCTCTACAAGAGAGAGTACACGGTATTCGATCACCCTGGTCTTGCCGGAACCTGCTCCCGCAATGACCAGCACAGGCCCGTCAGTGGTGGTGACTGCTGCAAACTGTGAAGGATTGAGCTGTTTTTTTATATCCATATATCGGTCATCCCGTCTGTCCTCACGCTCTTTGGCACTGCATATGCCATCGGACACTATCCATTGTATCACAGAAGAAACGCAGGGAGGACAGGAAGGCATCTTACCGCGATTTATGTCTCTTGTTCGCCGTTTATGGACGGAAGGCCTGAATCTTCGTCTTCGCTGAGGGTGTATATCTCCTGCTTCTGCATATCCGAGGTCTCCTTCCTCAGGGTAAGCTCGCTGAAGATGTAGGGCTCGTGAGTGACCTTATCTTTTCTTCGATCTCCACATCACCCCTTGCCCCATGTGGAGACAAACTCGCTGTAGGTCTGGCCGAAGGACCCCTTGAAGGCCTGCTCAAGATCGCTCCCTCCGGAAAGGGACTGGAGGAACTCTTTCATCCGGTAAAATCCGTGCCTGTCGATGAGGTATGAGACCGCAGAATAACTCTCCCTGTAAGCCACGGCAACCTGTTCGCCGGTGAGCCATGAAAAGGAATTCCCGAGTAAGTCTAAAGGTATGACCTGCCCGATCTTCTTTGTGTAATTTTTTGAGAAGTATTCTGCAAGGCCTTCGTTGATCCAGAGGGGACATCGGGAAGTAAGGGAACGGACAACAGCATGGGTGTACTCGTGAAAAAGGACTTTTTTCAACATCGCCTCATTACTTTCAGCGCCCCTCACCGGTATCCGTATCTTTCCGTCGTATATCCCCCCTGACCACCCCGGCGCCCGGGTTATGTCATAAAAATCCCTGTTCGTGTAGAGAATAGCATTTACCGGTCCTGCGGGGAAATAGCCGAATTCCTTTCCCACGCTGCTGTATGCATCTTCCAGTATCCCCAGGACCTTTCTGCTCATCCCGCCGTGCTTGTATCCATCAAAGGTGATCTTAAAATGCGCTGTGCTTTCGCTCTCGGACACCTCCTGGGTGTTCTTGTCCTTTCTGAGTTTATCGTAGATCCTCTGGAGTTCCTGGTCCCTTTTTATCGCAAGCCCCACTTCTGCATGGGAGAGACCTTTTTCAATATCGTCCTTTCTGTAATAGAGAAAGGCAAGGGCCTTTCTCACACCGAAGTCACCAGGGTTGTTCTTTACCGCTTGCTCAAGGCATCTCTCTGCATTCTCATGATCCCCGAGCTTGAGATAAGAGATGCCCAGGCCGGCCAGCGCACTCTTGTCCTTCTCGGAGAGTTCCCTGTAGAGTTTGATGGCCCCTTCATAGTCCCCTGATTTGAATTTCTCTCCCGCCTGTATGGCCAGTTCCCGCTCTCTCTCCGAAGAAGAAACAGCGCCCCTTTCAGCGTTGGCAGGATTCTGCGGTTCAACCTTCACAGGTTCTCTTTGCACAGAGACGGTTTCCTGATTACCTTGAGGAGCCGAAGATGCAGGAGGCTGTGGGGATTTCACTTCAGGGGGTTCGACAGTTATGGCTGGCGCAGAGTCCTCCTGTGATTTCTCAAAATACAGATACGCCGTAAATGCCACAAGGCAGAGAAGAAGGCTGTAGATTATTATCCTTCCCATGTATCGGTATTTTTGTAAGAGCGGAGCCTCTTCAGACCGGTTATCCATGAAAGGAGCATGCTCACAACACTCACGATAATGGCGCCCCAGAAGGCAGCCCAGAAGCCTCTTATATGAAAACCGAGATGAAAGGTGTCGGACAGGAATGCGGTGAGGGCAAGCATCAGGGTATTGATGATCAGGGTGAAGAGACCGAGGGTAAGGATGATAAAGGGAATGGTAAAGAACTGTACGATAGGCTTTATCACCGAATTGACGATGCCGAATACCGCGCCCACGATGATCATCTTCCACCACTCACCGGTAAAGCTGAGGCCATCCACGAGCTTCACCGCGATGACGATGGAAAGGGCGTTTATCATTATCCTCAGGATCAGATATGACATTTCATTCCATTGAACTTAACCATAGAATACCGTGAAGCTTCCTATTGGCCGAGCCGCTTCTTCGACTCCATAAGGGCCTGGACAGGTTTGAGACCATAGGGGCTGCCCTGCTCTATGGCGGTGAGCACTGTGCCGCCTCCGGTGAAAAAGTAGTAGCTGGCATTGTCCATCACCGACAGGTAGAGGCCGGGACAGAGGTCCTTGAATTCCTGGAGGGTATCGCCGCCGCCGTACATCTTCATGGCGGTCCTGTTCCTGTCTATGGCGTGGTCAAGGGCCTGGGAGCCGGCAGTGAAATGGGGAGTGTAGCCCATCACGGCATTGACGAAGATGGTCCTTGCGGAACCGATTGCTTCAGCCACGGCAGCATCCTCGAAGGACCCCGGGTCGATGTCCAGGACATATCCATAGGAATTACCTGCCTTGAAATCCCTTATGGAGATGGTCCTGTATTTCCCTTCCATTCGTCCATCCATGGTGTCTGATTCGACCACAAAGGGGAGTTCCACCACCTTCTTACTGGCCGCGTCTTTCTCCACAAGCTCTTTGGCAAGGTTAATGTCTTCCTCTGTCACGCCCTTTATCCTCACGTCATACTTTGCACAGAGGTAAGTGTTATAGATGACCCCGCCCAGAATGAGGCGGTCAACTTTCTCGTATATTGCGTAAAGGGGCTTTATCTTGGTGTCGTACTTTGCTCCTGCAACCACCGCCGCAAAGGGCCTTTCAGGATTCAGCACGCTGCTGAGGTTGACCACCTCCTGCTGCATCAGAAATCCTGCATAAGAAGGGAGGTAGCTCGTGATATTGTACGTGGATGCATGGGGCTGCCACGATCCGAAGGCATCGTTCACATAGATGTCCGCTAGTCCTGCCAACTGAAGACTGAGGGCCTCCCTCGGTTCACCTTCTGCCTCTTCTCCTGCAAACCATCGGGTATTGGGCAGATAGATCCCTCCGATCCTCCGCTCCCTCAGTTCCCGGATGGCGAGGTTGATGGACGTATCGATCCCTGTTATGCCTTTCTCAGGGTCTATGGAGAATCGCGGGATATAGAATTTTGTATGGAGTTTCTGCTCCATATACTGGACAATGGCTTCCACAGACTCATCGGGCCTGCACTGTATCGTTCCCGTTTTCTTATCCTTGGGCCTGCCCACATGGGTCATCATGATGGGCCTGCCTCCCCTCTCAACAATATGAAAGAGGGTGCCCAGGGTGCGGTCGATCCTGTAAGGGTCCCTGATCTCACCGCCCTTCACCACATTGTGGTCGAACCTCACGAGGACTATCTTTCCGTTGAGGTCAGCGTTCTGGATAAGGGGCAGGTCAGGATGCAAGGTGTTTTTCTTCATGGTCTATAAAAAGTATTGCGCAGGAAGGAGACAATGTCAAGCAAGGATCAGACCTTCACCGGCTTGAGGTTCATCCTTGTTATGGCGGAGAGGATCTGTTTCTCATCGATTCCCTTCGGATCATACTCTACGGTTATGGTTTCTTCGTATGAACTCGCACGGGCACTTATAATTCCGTCCATACGGTGCAGGACCGTTTCCACATCAAGGGCACAACCGCCGCAATCCATACCCTCAACTTTTAACTTTAGGTTTTCGGACATATTTAAAGTAGTTCTTGATATTATACAACTAACTAGCTGTTTATATTTACTTCTGTATTATTACTTTCTTGACTTCTTCTGGCATGGCAATGGGTTTAAAATCCTTGCCTATGCAGACAAGGGTGGTAGTTGCCCTGGCAATCAAAACATCCCCCCTTGTAATCTCCTGGAAGAATTTTATGGTGGCCATCCTCGCCTCCTCCACCCGCGCTGAAACCGTCAGCTTATCCTGGTAACGGGCCGGAGCCTTATACTCGATCTCGACCCGGGCAACCACGAACCATATGTGCTTCTCCGCCAATTTCGGCAGTGCTATACCTTTGAGAATGAGGTACTCGGTCCGAGCCTCTTCAAGGTATTTCAGGTAATTGGCGTAGTAAACCACATCGCCGCAGTCAGTGTCGTGGTAATAAATCTTTTTCTCTATCGTAAAATCGGTCATTGCTCCAGTCCAAACTTCTTCATAAGTTCCCGCCCTGCATCCAGGGACTCAAAGACGTCCCGTCTTTTCATTCCCTGGTTCACAAACTCCCGTTCGAAGGCATCGGCAAAATCAAGCATCAGCCTGTCTCCCTCGGTCATTCCATCCCTTCCCACAATGGCCTCAAGCCTTCTGAGGTCCCTGCCTTTTGCGTAATACTTGTAAAGGAGATTGGCCACCTTCCTGTGGTCTTCCCTGGTATGACCCGCTCCGATACCGCTCTGCATCAACCGTGAGAGACTCGGCAGCACATCCACAGGAGGGAATATCTCCTTCTGATGGAGTTCCCTGCTCAGGACGATCTGTCCTTCTGTGATATAGCCTGTCAGGTCGGGGATAGGATGGGTGATGTCATCCTCGGGCATGGTCACCACAGGCAGCATGGTGATAGAGCCGGGCATACCCTTGATCCTCCCCGCACGCTCGTAAAGGGACGAAAGGTCAGAGTACATGTACCCCGGATATCCCCTTCTGCCGGGAAGCTCCTCCCGTGCTGTGGAGACCTCTCTCAAGGCATCGCAGTAGTTTGTCATATCAGTGATGACCACAAGCACGTCCATGCCCTTTTCAAAGGCCAGGTATTCGGCCACGGTGAGCCCGAACCTTGGGGCAAGGAGTCTCTCCACCACAGGCTCATCCGCCATGTTCGCAAAGGCAACAAACCCTGTCTTCATCTCTTCAAGGATTTTTTTATAAAAGGAATACTCGTGAAAAGTAAGCCCCACCGCAACAAAGACAACCACAAAACCACCCCTCTTTGATTCCCCCCTTACTAAGGGGGGATTAAGGGGGGTCGAAGCATTCTTCAGTATCCCCGCAGCCAGTTCCTTTGACGGCAGACCTGCACAGGAAAAGATGGGGAGTTTCTGCCCCTTCACAAGGGTGTTGAGCCCATCGATGCACGAAAACCCTGTCTCTATAAACTCCTCGGGCCGCGCCCGGGAAGAGGGATTCATGGGGAATCCGGTCACCGGAGCCCATCTTTCGGGAATGAACATGGGCGCGCCGTCTTTGGGCTGGAATGAGCCGCTGAAGACCCTCCCAATGATATCAGCGGAAAGAGGGGCCTTCTTCACCGAGTCGCTGAACACCACAGAGGAGTTTCCGATATCCAGCCCTCGCGTCTCTCCATAGACCTGGATCAGTACCGCCTCCCTGTCGATCTTCAGCACCTCTCCCTCCATCTCTTTGCCGTCAGGGAAAACGATTTTCACCACTTCCCCTACCCTTGCGCTGAATACCTTCTCCACAAAGAGCAGCGGCCCCCTGATGGATGAGATGGTGGTATATATATGCTCAGAAAGTCTCATATCCTTGCGGGTATTATACCACCGGCTGGTTTTCACAGGAACAGTTTTTCTTTTTCAGGAATCTGATTTTCTCTTGACGCTCCAAAGATGGCTTGATAGAATAGGCTCAATTGGAGGGGGAAGAGAAGATGGGGTAACTATCTGGAAAGACGATTCAGGGATGATAACCGTATCCTTCCCTTACGATCCACTTTTGGTCGCCACAGCAAAGACCATTCCCGGCCATAGATGGCATCCTGCCGAGAACTACTGGAGCTTCCCGAATTCCAATGGAACACTTGAGAAGATGCTGGAAGCCTTTCAAGGTGTAGAAATTCATATAGACCCTGCCTTGCAGGGGACTGTCCCAAATTTACAGACAAATATTCTCATCCCCTCTTTGGAAAAGGGGGGCAAGGGGGGATTTGAAGACCTCCGCCGCGAGCTTGTCACAAGGAAATACAGCTATAAGACAGTGAAGGGATATCTCTATTACAACAGGGACTTCCTGAGCTTCCTCAAAAAGGCAGCACATGACGTGACCGATTCCGATATCAAGGATTACCTTCTTCACCTTGCCGAGGAAAGGCAATCGGCAACGGCTACACTGAACCAGGCGATTAATGCTTTGAAGTTCTATTACGGGACAATGCTCAAGAAAAAGTTCTTATACGAGATCAAACGGCCCCGCAAGGACAAGATACTGCCTGAAGTCTTAAGCAAAGAAGAAGTCAGCCGCATAATAAACGGGACAGCGAATATCAAACACAAAGCAATTCTGATGACCATTTACTCCAGTGGGCTGAGGCTTGGAGAAACTGCCCGCCTGGAGCAGGCACATCTTGATCGGGATAGAATGCTCATCTTCGTAAAAGGAGCAAAAGGGAGAAAGGACAGGTACACGCTCCTTTCCCCGAAGGCGCTGGAACTAATTGACCTGTATATTAAGCGGTATGAACCCCGAAAGTGGCTTTTTGAAGGGGCAAAGGCAGGCAGATATCTTTCCAGAAGATCGATTGAGAAGGTATTCGAGCAGGCCCGCGACCGGGCCGGCATAAAAAAAGATGTCTCGGTTCACGACCTTCGTCACAGCTTTGCCACGCATCTGCTTGAGGGCGGCACCGATTTACGTTATATCCAGGAACTTCTGGGGCACGCAAGCAGCAAAACGACTGAAATATATACTCATGTGAGCACAAAGAGCTTGGGAAGAATAAGAAGCCCATTGGACAATCTCGATCTTGAAGGAGGTGACAACAATCGATGAGGGAAGATATTTCGCTTTACAGCCAGATGCGAAATATCCGCACCTCGGTGCAACTTACACCCCAGATTTGGGACAAAAGTTGCACCTGAGTGCAATTAGGAACAAGTTATCTGCTCATTGCGGGCATGGGTTTTAATACTTTGGAAATTTAACTATTAATAAAAGGTGGTGAAAATCTGATTTTAAAAAATCAAAAAAGCGAGTTATCGAGAGATGTATAGATATCTTAACCTTACAGTTGCATAAAAATTATAGAAAACCTATGCGAAACCTCGTGCAAAACGGCCTCCTGATTGGTTAAAATTAACATCACGACATGCAAAATCAACCAAACCAGGAG
>JAMCQB010000164.1 GCA_023382175.1 Nitrospirota bacterium
AGCACGCTCAACATTCCACTCTTCGTTAAATGACCGAGGTATTCTTTAAATGACTCCACAGTGAACCTGTAGTCTTCAGCGATTCCGAAGGACCCTGATGGCGAGGTCCCTGTCAGGGGGATGTCAATGAGGTCAAATTTCCTGTCCCTGGCCTTCAGCCACGAACGGCCGAGCCCCTGCCATGTATTGGAGTCATAGACGCCGTGGGAAAGGTCCCCAAGATCATCCCGGATCACCTCTATAACAAGGGGATTGGATTCAACCTTGAAGATGTTCTCAGTGTCATAATACCCGGCCAGCACTACCTCCAGCCCGCCCCTGGGCTCAAGTATCAGGACAGACTCTCTTTTGCCGATCTCATAGGGAAGGGCAGAGGGCAGGAATTCCAGGAAACCAAGGGATTCCCTGTTATCCGCCCCGGTCACTGCGTTGACCTCCCCGCCATCAATAGATATGCCGACCTGCTCAGGAAGAGGGTCAAGGTATTTGAGACTCAGTCCCGGCGCAAACCTGACTGCAGGGCTTCTGAATACATCGATTTGTGAAAAGGGGCTGTGATAGGTCTTGATATGCTGGGCCCCCGGGTATCTCAAGGCGAGTTGGAGGCCTTTGTAAGGGGACATCCTCGGGCTGATAAGGTCCGGCATCAGCAGCAGATATATATTGCATGCAATAAGAACGCATGAGCCTGCCTTTGTCTTTCGTCCGCCCATGAGAAATGCACCCACCAGAGCGATGGATGATACAAGAAGAATAACAACTTCAGGGCCTGTGACGCTCATGAAGTATAAAAGACTGATGGAGCCTGTCCCTGCGCCGAGGAGGTCGGCTCCGTAGAGAAACCCTGCACGTTCACTTGCAGAGGAGAATGCCGTGGAAACGCTGAGACCGAAAAAGAAAAAGGGCGTGGAAAGCAGGAGGTAGTAGAGGCAGATGTACAGGAGCTGAACCCTGTCCCAGGAAAGCCTTACCGGGTCAAAGGGCAGGCGGTTGGACAGGAGATAGCTTGCGGTTATGCTCGCACCGAGGAATAACCCGTAGATGCCGATCCTTGCCGGAAGCAAATCGTGCCGGGAAGGGGCATTGAGTTTCGGAGAGAGAGAAAGAACCGTACCGCTGGCGCCGATGCCCAGCATGGCTATGCTGATGACCATGAAGGCAAAGTGGTACCAGAGGGAGATGGAAAAGACCCTGGTCAGGGCTATCTCATAGGAGAGGGCTGAGAAGGAGAAGAGAAAAATTCCGGCAAGCAGCTTCCTCGGTATCATCGCGATTCTTTCTTATCCAAATATGTGAGACATTGTCCGTCCTCTTCTTCTCCATCATACCATGTCTTTGACCAGGGCAGAGAAGCTATAATAAGAGTGGATGGTCATAAAGAACGAAGACATTTCTCCCTTTGTTGAGTTCATGAAATATCTTTACAAAAAAATAAAGCTATTCTAATATTTTTATATATGAGGAGATAGTATGAGGTCGCTGGGGCAGAAGGTAGAATTGCTGAGGGTCATCGCTCATCCTGTGGGGGTTAATCATTCCTGACCTGCTGCAAACACTTAAGTAAGGATTATCTCGAGGCCCTTCCGGCGCCTGCATGTTGTCCCGTCACCAGGAAGGGGAAATATCCTGGCAAGAGAAGGCGTTGATCGGAAAGGAGGTGTGGCAGATGGATATTAAGCTCACAAATCTCTCAAGCTGTGCGGGTTGAGCGGCAAAATTCAGTCCTTCGGACCTGTCCTACGTGTTAGGGCAGTTACCTCCCATAGTAGATAAGAATGTGCTGGTGGACTCATCCAATGCGGATGATGCGGGGGTATACCGTATCACGGATGATATCGCCGTTGTTTTTACCGCGGATTACTTCACTCCCATTGTGGATGATCCTTACTGGTTCGGCGCCATTGCTGCGGCGAATTCCCTCTCGGATGTGTACGCCATGGGGGGCAAACCCCTGGTGGCGCTGAACCTCGCTTCCTTCCCCGGGGAACCTGCCTTTCTTCCTTATGCAAAAAGGATCATGCAGGGCGGCATCGACAAGATGACTGAAGCGGGTGTTTGGATCATCGGCGGACACACCATCAAGGACAAAGAGCCGAAATACGGTTTTGCAGTTCTCGGCTCCATCCACCCCGGGAAGATCCTGGATAATTCCAGGGCACGGAGAGGGGATGCTCTGATACTTACCAAACCCATCGGCACCGGGATCATTGCCACCGGAGTGAAGGCGGATATGTGCAGTAATGACGTCATCGAGGAGTTCATAAGGGTTATGGCAACACTGAATAAAAGGGCGAGTGAGATCATGCTGGAAGTGGGTGTGAGCACCGCAACGGACATAACGGGTTTCGGCCTTATCGGCCACCTGAATGAGGTGCTGACTGCGAGCAGGCGCCAGGCACGGCTCCATTCAAAACGGGTCCCTTTTTTCAAGGAGGCGGTGAGGATTGCCGACCTGGGGAGAATACCCGGCGGAACAAGGGCCAATGAGAAAACGTATGAACCTGTTGTGGAATGGTCAAAGGACGTCTCGGACGCTGAAAGGATTCTGATGAACGATGCCCAGACGTCGGGAGGCCTTCTCATCTTTGTCCCTGCCGACAGAAGAGAGAGACTTGTTGAGGCGCTGGAAAAGGAGGGTATTCTCGCGGCATATATCGGTGACGTTGTTGATGAAGGGGTGAAAGACAGCAAGAGGATTTTTGTTGATTGAGCATCGTGCCGCAATTAAGGTGTGGTATGATCTTTTCTGAGCTGCCCTAAAGCCACTTTTTCTTCTTGAAATACAGGAGCATGAAGACGGCCATCCCGGACATCACTGCCCAAAGAACGAAATAGCCCCATCGCCACTTGAGTTCCGGCATATGTTCAAAATTCATCCCGTAGACCCCGGCGAGGAAGGTGAGGGGAATAAATATGGTGCCGATGATGGTGAGGAATTTCACGACCTCGTTCATCTTGTGGCTCATGCTCGAAAGGTAGATATCGAGCATTCCCGAGAGCATGTCACGGGAAGTCTCGATAGCGTCAATCACCTGGATGGTATGGTCATACACATCTCTGAGGTAGATCCTCGTGGGGTCCTTAATCAACGGTGACTCCCCGCGCCCCAGGGAACTAATCACTTCCCGCAGAGGCCAGACAGCTTTTCGGAGGAAGATCATCTCCCTCTTCAGGTCATGGATTTCCTGGAGTGTCTCAGCAACAGGGCTCTTGATGAGTTCATCTTCCAGATCCTCAATCCTCTCTCCCATCTTCTCGATGACCACAAAATAATTGTCCACGATGGCGTCAATCAGGGAGTACGCGAGGTAATCAGCTCCCTGTGTTCTTATACGACCCTTCCCTGTCCTGATCCTCTCTCTAATGGAGTTGAAGACATCCCCTTCTATCCCTTCCTGGAAGGAAATGACATAATTCGGCCCGAGGATGAGGCTTATCTGCTCTGTAACGGTCTGCGGGCTTTTTCCATTGTGGAGCATTTTCAGGACGATGTAAAGGTAGGCATCGAAATCCTCAATTTTCGGGCGCTGGTCCGTATTCAGAATATCTTCGAGGACCAGGGGGTGGAATCCATAACAGTCGCCGAGCTTCTGTATGTTCTCGATGTTGTGGAGCCCCTCCACATTTATCCAGGTTACCGAGGGCTTGTCCTTAAAGACAAAACATGCCTCGATGGAGGTGAACTGCTCTTCCCGGCAACTGGTTTCGTCATAATCCATGACGGTGATCTTTATTTCCTCCGTCTTCTTCTCGCCGATATGGACGAGGGTGCCTGGCGGGAGACCGCTCTTCCTGGACCTCTTCTTCATCAGTTTCGTCATGGGCAAGCACCTGTCATGATTCAGGGAATTGTATCACATCCCTCTCTCCAAAACAATCTGAACACTTCCGGAACAGGCGCACGAGGTGAAGTGGTTGGCGAGCGAATAGAACAAAGAATAATCATTACGTTAAGATGCCCTGCAGTCTTGCTGCAGGGTTCTTCATAACTGTTATAATCAGGCATGCTGAAAACAGAGACTACTATGCTTCCCCTCCATTACGGCCACGCGGTCAAATTATCACCCTTGATTCTTATGGTACAATAAAGAGTTTTATGGCACTTTCAGACATTATAGGTCAGGACAGAGCGGTGGGTATCCTTCTGCGCACTTTGAGCAGAAACAGGGTCCCGTCGGCGTATCTTTTTGCCGGCGAGGCCGGCATCGGGAAGAGATATACCGCACTGAACTTTGCAAAGGCGCTGAACTGCCTGAACCCAGTTACGCATTACGCGTTACGCGTTACGAGCAAAAGCAAAATTCAAGACCCCGAACTTCAAACCCAAAACTCTGAACCCCAAATTCTAAACGCTGAACTGATGGATTGTTGCGATGAGTGCGCCTCCTGCAAAAAGATCGATGCCATGACCCATCCTGACCTGGTGGTGGTAGCGCCGGAAAAGGGGGAGATCCGTGTGGGAGAGATAAGGGCTGTTGAGGTTGCGCTCTCCTTTAAACCCTTTGAGGGAAAGAGAAAGGTTGTCATCATAGACGAAGCAGACGCCATGAACCAGGCTGCTGCCAATGCATTTCTGAAAACCCTGGAGGAGCCCCCTGACGAAAGTCTGCTGATATTGATCACCGCACATCCGGACATGCTGCCGGAGACCATACGGTCCAGGTGCTGCCGGTTAAATTTCATGCCCCTCGCTTCAGATGCATGCGGGAAGGTAATACAAAAAGTTCTCGCTCAGGACAAGAAAAGAGGGGAAACCCTTGACCATGCTCTTTCGGCCATGGTCAGGCTCTCCATGGGAAGGCCCGGCCTTGCCATCTCTTCAGACCTGGAGAAGGAACGGGAGCGATTCATCGCCCTTCTTGAGAATATGCTCCATGGTGATAATGAAACATGGGCCGACAGGGAAGAGATGGAACAGTGGATTGATATGGCATTTATCGTATTGAGGGACATGCTGGTATGGAAGATAGGGGAGGGACGAAGAGGGAATTGGGTATTTCCGCACAGCGTTTCCGGAGACGTGTTGCTCAACCCTGATATGGAGGACTTCATCTCGAAAATGTCCAAATCCTCGGATATAAAAGATATAATAAAAGCTTACGCTACAATGCTTTCTCTGAAAAGACAGATGGGATTTAACCTGAACAAGGCCATCACATGGAACTATACAGCGTCTGTTTTGAAAGGCGTAATGGGCAAAGGGTGACGGGGAATGGGTTTGATAAACGCCTTACTCTTCACTCATTACTCATTACGCCTGTGGGGAGTTGAACAATGCCTGATGTGGTAGGGATAAGATTCAAATCCTGCGGGAAGATATATGACTTTGAAGCGGACGGCCTTGAACTCAGGAAGGGAGACGCCGTGGTGGTGGAGTCTGAGCTGGGGCTGAGCATCGGCAATGTGGTGATCGAACGCCATCTCATCGAAAGTCCATCCAAGGAGCTCAAGAAGGTATTGAGAAAGGCAGAGGAAGAGGATCTCAGGCAGAAGACCGATAACGAGGCCCTTGAAGCCGATGCCAGGGCATACTGCCTCGAAAGGATAATGGCCAGGGGTCTTCCCATGAAACTCATATGCACTGAAGTAACCCTTGACAGGAAGCGCATCATCTTTTATTTTGCCGCTGAAGGAAGGATAGATTTCCGTGAACTTGTGAAGGACCTTGCAGCAAAGTTCAAGACGAGGATCGAGATGAGGCAGATCGGCGTCAGGGATGAGGCCAAGATGCTCGGAGGACTCGGCATATGCGGGAGGGAACTCTGCTGCAAGAAATTCCTCACCACCTTTGAGCCCATATCCATCAAGATGGCAAAGAGTCAGGAACTCGTGCTCAACGCCAACAAACTCTCCGGAGTCTGCGGGAGGCTTATGTGCTGCCTCAGTTATGAATATAATGAGGGCGAAGATGAGGCGCCGCGTCGGCGAGAGACGGAGGCAGCAGTTGATGCTGATGAGGAAGTTCTCGCAGATGTCGTCGAAAACACCCCGGCATCGGCAGGGGAAGAAAGAACGGGAGTCGGAGAAGCGCCGAGAGACAATACCGGCCTGCTTGAGGGAAGACCATTTCGCTCCGATTCCCCGGGGCACAAAGGCGGATATGCGCCAAGGCAGAGGACCAGCGAGGTGAGGTCCGAAAAGCCGGAGGGCTCCGGGGATGCGGCTCCCCCTGTTCAGGAAGGCGCTGAAGGGGAAAAGAAGTTTCACAAACGCAGGAGAAGGCACAGGAGAAGACACCGCCGATGAACCGGAAATTCTATGTGACAACCCCCATCTACTATGTGAACGATGTCCCTCATATCGGACATGCATATACCACTGTTGCTGCTGATATCCTGGCACGGAGGAACAGACTTCTCGGAAGGAAGGTCTTTTTCCTCACCGGCACTGATGAACACGGACAGAAGGTGGAAAAAGCTGCTGCCGAAAAAGGGCGCTCTCCAAAAGAGCATGCAGACATCATGGTCGAAAACTTCAAACAGCTCTGGAAAAAGCTCAATGTATCCAATGACGCCTTCATACGGACTACGGATACCGAACATATCAAGACCGTGCAGGGCCTGATGCAGATGCTCTGGGATGGGGGGAAGATAGAAAAAAGATCCTATTCCGGATGGTACTGCACCCCGGACGAGAGGTTCTGGACAGAAAAGGAACTGGTGGACGGCAACTGTCCTGACTGCGGAAGGCCGGTTGAACAGATCCATGAAGAGAACTACTTCTTCCTCATGTCGAAATATCAGGGAAGGCTCATTACCTATATCGAAGAGAACCCGTCATATATCCTGCCCGAGACCCGAAGGAACGAGGTCTTGGGGTTCTTAAGGAACAATACTCTGGGTGACCTCTGCATTTCGAGGCCCAAGCAGAGGCTTTCCTGGGGCATCCCCTTGCCTTTTGACGAGGGCTTTGTGACCTATGTCTGGTTTGATGCCCTGGTGAATTACTTTTCCGCAACGAGATATCTTGCAAATCCCCCCTCACCCCCCCTTAGTAAAGGGGGGAAGGGGGGATTTGAGTGGTGGCCTGCGTCCCATCATCTCGTTGGCAAGGACATCCTCACGACCCATGCGGTCTACTGGTCTACAATGCTCATGGCCCTGAATCTCCCCCTGCCCGAGAATATCTTTGCCCATGGATGGTGGACTGTGGAAGGGCGGAAGATGTCAAAGTCCCTGGGCAATGTGGTTGACCCCAATGCGATGGTGGAGAAATACGGAGTGGATGCCTTCAGGTATTTCCTCTTCAGGGAAGTGCCCTTCGGCCTTGATGGAGATTTTTCAGAGGAGGCCCTGATACGTCGCATCAACACAGACCTTGCCAATGACCTCGGAAATCTTCTCTCGCGTTTCCTTACAATGGCCGAAAAATATTTCGGGGGGAAGATTAATATCCCAACGGGAGATACCAGGGAATTAAACCCTTTTGCAACTGAGTGTGATGATGCATTAGCTCCTGTAACTTATCAGGATGATATCTGGGAAGATTGTCGTCACTGGTCAAATCTGAAGTTTAACGTCATACTTGAGCATATTTGGAAGGTAATCAGTGCAGCAAACAATCATGTTGCCCAAAAGGAGCCTTGGAAGCTTGCAGAAAGCAATAATCATCAAGAACTTGAGAGGGTAATGTTTAATCTATGGAACGCATTGCGACTGGTCGCAGTTTGTCTCTTTCCATTCATGCCGACAACGGCTGAGAAAATATGGAAGCAACTGGGGCTCAAATCACTTGTGGATGAGGTCAGACAGAGCATCTCGGAAGTGAATCAGTATCCTGAGGTTTTCTATTGGGAATGGCGACCCAGCTACCCTGTAAAAGTCGCTAAAGGTGAGCAGCTTTTTCCAAGAATTGTGGTAGGAGGTATAAAGATTAGCCTTAAACTTGATGCAGAAGTTGAATATAAAAAGGAGAAAACTGCAATGACAGAGCAGGGTGCTGAGGAGTTGGTCTCCATAGAAGATTTTGCAAAGGTCCATCTAAAGATCGGCAGGGTGCTGAGCGCCGAAAGGGTCGAGAAGTCCGACAAGCTCATAAAACTCAAGGTGGATATCGGTGAAGAACGCCAGATCGTCGCGGGAATCGGAAAGGCCTATGACCCTGAATACCTCATCGGCAAGGAGATCGTGGTCGTGGCAAATCTCAAGCCTGCAAAGCTCATGGGAGTGGAATCCCGTGGAATGCTCCTCGCGGCCACTGATGATGACGGCAAACCCTCCATCCTTGTTCTGGACAGGGAAGTGAAACCCGGGGCGAGGGTGAAGTAGTTCTCAGACTTGTTCATTTTTGCAAAAGACAGAATCGCAACGAGAAGTATACCCACCATCCGCAGTTATCGGAAATCGAAACAGTTGAAGATCGCCTATTTATCAGTTATTTGCACTAAAAATTTTCTTCTGCTCTTAAAATACTATCTCTGCATTCATCGCAAATGTTTAACAGGAAGTCTTTGTGCATCATAACGTACTTAAGGGTCTTGACAGTCTGGCAGGCATCACATTCATGAACGACTTCATTCTGCAGTTTTACTATAAAAAGTTTTTCCATTCTGAACTTGGACCTTTACAATTAATAGTTAGCATATCTTTCAAAAAAATGCTATACATTTTTTGCTTTTTTTATACATTTCTTGCAGATTATGCAAAATGTGGGGTGTCTGGCCTGCTTGTGGACGAAAAATGTGGAGATAATCAAGGACCGTGCAGCAAGACCGCAGGGCTTACCCAAAAAAACTACGCAAATCCTCTGTTGTCATTCCTGCCCCTCCTGCTGCAAGGATAAACTTCAGCAGGAATTCAGAAACAGAAAAACTGGATTCTCGCCTCGGCGAGTCGCTGAGGCGACCCACTTCCGTGGGAATGATAATAAAGTGAAATTGTTGCAGAAAAATTATAGGGAAACTGATAGAATAGGCTTCCGGAGAAAGGCAGGACTGTTATGGCTGACCCTAAGGTAAAAGACTGGCCCAGGGATGAGAGACCGAGAGAAAGGCTCATCAAATATGGTGTGGAAAGCCTTTCGGATGCCCAGCTCCTGGCCATAATCCTCAGGACCGGGGGCGGGGGTAAAGGCGTCCTGGCCCTTGCCATGGAATTACTGGACAGGTTCAAGGGGTTAAGAGAAATCGACTGCGCATCCCTGTCTGACCTGTCCGATGTGAAAGGGCTCGGCACCGCAAAGATTGCCCAGCTGAAAGCTGCCTTTGCCCTGGGCAAGAGACTGATGAGCGAGTCCCTTGAGGGCAATGCCGCCTTCTCTTCAAGCCGGATGGTGCATTCATACTTTGCACCCCGGTTCAAAAACCTGAAAAAGGAAGTGTTCCTGTCTCTCCTCCTGGATATAAAAAACAGACTGATCAAAGAAGTGAAGGTGTCTGAAGGCACGCTCACCAATTCCCTGATCCACCCCCGTGAGGCATTCAGGGAGGCCATAAGGGAGTCTGCGGCGTCTGTTCTTTTTGTCCATAACCATCCCAGCGGGGACCCGGAGCCGAGCAGGGATGACATCGCGGTCACTGAAAGGCTGAAGGCAACGGGGAATATTATCGGAATTAATGTGCTTGACCATGTGATCATCGGTGATGGGAAATATGTGAGCCTTAAGGAGAAGGGGATATTGTGATACAATGAAGACTTCTGAGAAACGACAGGAAATTATATACAAGGAACAGGAGGATTCTCTATGATCAAGAGAGCGCTCATGAGTGTCTCGAACAAAAAAGGTATTGTTGAGTTTGCAAAGGAGCTTTCTGCCATGGAGGTCGAGATCCTCTCCACGGGAGGAACCGCAAAGGCCCTCAGGGATGCGGGCATCGAGGTGGTGGAGGTCTCTGATTACACGGGGTTCCCCGAGATGCTTGACGGGAGGTTGAAGACCCTCCACCCGAAGATCCATGGCGGTCTGCTTTCGAGGCGGAGTCATCCCAAGGATATGGAGGACATAAAGAAGCATGACATCAAGCCCATAGATATGGTGGTGGTGAATCTCTACCCCTTTGAAGAGACCATCTCCAAACCCAATGTGACCTTTGAAGAGGCCATCGAAAACATCGATATCGGCGGACCCACCATGCTCCGGGCAGCGTCAAAGAATTTCCAGGACGTGACGGTGGTGGTTGACCCCGATGATTATGAGCCGATACTCAAGGAGATGAAGACCTCCAAAGGGGAAATAGGCAAGGAGACGAAGCTCAATCTCGCAAAAAAGGTATTTGCCCACACTGCAAGGTATGATACCCTCATCGCGGATTACCTTGCCGGGGTGACGGAAAGGGAAAGGTCGTTCCCCGAATATCTCACCATGTCCTTTAAGCAGGTTGCAGTTCTGAGATACGGAGAAAACCCCTTTCAGAAGGCGGCGATTTACAGGGAGAGAAGCAGCGGCCTTTCCCTCCCTGATGCAAGGGTGCTCCAGGGCAAGGAGATGTCTTTTAATAATTACCTCGACACCCATTCCGCCCTCCTCCTTGCGCTGGAATTCGATAAAAAGGCGTGCGCTATCATAAAACATAACAATCCCTGCGGAGTTGCGGTGGGCGACACTTCTGCCGATGCATACAGGAAGGCTGCAAAGACAGACCCGGTTTCGGCCTTCGGCGGAGTGGTGGCGTTCAATACCGGGGTGGATGAGGATGCGGCAAGCGAGATGCACGGCTTGTTCCTCGAAGTGGTCATCGCCCCGGCCTTTACCAAGGGCGCCCTTGAGGTCTTCTCGAAGAAACCCAATGTCAGGCTCCTCGAGTTCCCGGAAATGCTTTCACCTGACAAGAGACGGCCGGGATCATGGGACATGAAGAGGATCGCCGGTGGTCTTCTGCTTCAGGGGTGGGACTATTCCACAGAGGATATCATGTCCCTCAGGGCGGTTACGAAACGCCAGCCCACAAAGGATGAGCTCCATGCAATGGCCTTTGCGTGGAAGGTATGCAAACACGTGAAATCCAATGCCATCGTCTATGCTTTCAAGGACAGGACTGCGGGGATCGGTATCGGCCAGACAAAAAGGGTCTTCTCCGCCCAGACAGGCCTTATGAATGCCGGCGAAACAGTAAAGGGCTCTGTGGTGGCTTCTGACGGGTTCTTTCCCTTCAGGGACGGGATCGATGTGCTCCATGAAGCAGGCGTGACCGCGGTGGTGCAGCCGGGTGGTTCGGTGAAGGACGAAGAGGTTATAAAAGCGGCAGACGAATACGGCATGGCGATGCTGATTACCGGAGTGAGGCATTTCAGGCACTGATGAGGTCATTCAAAGAGATAAAGAAGCATTACGATTTCACCGAGGGGGATGAGGTGCGGTTAAGCTCCATAAGCGGAGTCATGTCCGAAAACGTGGACGAGGCCATGGATGCTCTGGATTCCTGGATACTCGGGACAAAGGAGACGGCCCGGTTCTTTGCTGATGAAGGCAGAAGGACCCGCGTTTTTGGAGCCCACAGAAAATGGTTTCTCGATCTTTTTTGCGGGAAGTATGACCAGCAGTATTATGAACGACTGATCCGGATAGGGCAGACCCATGTGCGGGTCTCTGTGGAGGCTCACTACATGAACAGGGCGATAAACATACTCAGGAGCTGCTGTATCGACATCCTGAACCGGAGTGTAGAGGATCCTGAGGAGCGGACCCGGATGCTCATCTCTGTGGAAAAGATACTGGACATCAATCTCGATATCATTACCTCTTCGTACATAGAAGAAGAACTGAGGACCTATTCTAAGGCATATCGGGTTAAGAACGCTCTGGTGACCTTTTCAGAGGGCTTTTCCCAGACCATGAATCTTGTCCTGGTAATCGCCCTCATCGGATTGACCCTGGGGGTGGTGGGACTGTTCGTCTTTGACGTCCACAAACTGGTCACCGGCAACCTTGAGCATGGTATAATAACGGCCCTGGGTTCTATGCTGATACTCTGGGTCATGATCGAGCTCATGAACACGGAGATCGCCCATCTCAAGGGAGGGAAATTCCATATCAGCGTCTTTGTAGGCGTCGCCCTGGTTACGATTATCAGAGAAACCATGATCGCAACGCTCAAGAAGGAGAGTCCGGAGACGATCTATTATCTCATTGCCGCTATCCTTGTTATAGGAGTTGTATACTGGCTCGTTACCAGGACAGAGGAGAGGAACAGGTAATATGAAGGTACTGATCATAGGCAGCGGGGGCAGGGAGCATGCCATTGCATGGAAACTGGCCCAATCAAGGCATGTGGACAAGATCTACTGCTCGCCGGGGAATGCGGGGATCTCGGAAATCGCGGAATGCATCGACGTGGGGACCAGTGATTTCAAGGCCCTTGTCGATTTTGTGAAATATGAGTGGATCGACCTCACCATTGTCGGCCCTGAAGAGCCCCTTTCCCGGGGTATCGTGGACGCCTTTGAGAAGGAAGGCAGGAGGATACTGGGACCTGACATGAAAGCGGCACAGCTGGAGTCGAGCAAGGTCTTTGCAAAGGACTTTATGAAACGGTACGGAATTCCCTCTGCTGAGTACAGTGTTTTTACCTCTTACGTCCATGCCGAGGATCATGTCAGGATGAAGGGAACCCCTATCGTGGTCAAGGCCGACGGCCTTGCAGCGGGAAAGGGTGTCTTCGTGGCGAACACCGTGGAGGAGGCCATCGATGCCCTCAGGCTCATTATGAAGGAAAAGGCCTTCGGTGATGCCGGCAACAGGGTTGTGGTGGAGGAATGCCTGGAGGGTGAGGAAGCGTCATTTATGGTGTTCTGTGATGGGAAAACTGTAAAACCCATGGCGAGTTCCCAGGACCACAAGAGGATATTTGATGGCGACGAGGGGCCGAACACCGGTGGAATGGGAGCGTACAGTCCCGCTCCGGTGGTTACCAGAGAACTGGAAGCAGAGATCATGGAAAAGGTGATGTGGCCGGTCATGAAGGGCTTGAAGGCGGAAGGACTGAAGTATAAGGGGATACTTTACGCAGGCCTCATGATAAAGAATAAGACCCCCTATGTTCTTGAGTTCAACTGCAGGCTGGGTGATCCGGAGACGCAACCCGTGCTGGCCAGGCTGGATACAGACCTGGTGGATATCTCCTTTGCCATGCTTGACGGCAAATTGGGGGAGATGGATATCAAATGGAGACCCAAATCCTCGGTCTGTGTTGTCCTTGCATCAAAGGGCTATCCCGGAAGATATGAAAAGGGCAAGGTGATTACGGGGTTTGACACGCTGAAGAATGAAAAGGATGTGTTCGTCTTCCATGCCGGAACCGCCTTTGACAACGGCAATATTGTCACCGCAGGAGGGAGAGTCCTCGGGATTACCGCCCTGGGCGACGACATCCGTGATGCAAGGGACAGGGCATACAGGGCGATAGAGAAGATCCACTTCGACGGGATGCATTATCGCAAGGACATTGCCGACAGGGCGTTGAAGAGGCAGTGATGGGTGACATCGGGTCTTAACTGCCGATGAGATTGCTTCGGCGGTCATTATGACCTCCTCGCAATGACGAGGGCCAAGATTTCTTGCTTTTTTGTCATTGCGAGCAAAGCGAAGCAATCGTGCTTCTGTAATAACGATGATGCGAGGTATGTTATGAAACCACAAGTCTTAGTCATCATGGGAAGTGATTCAGACCTGCCGGTGGTGGAAGAGGCAGGGAAGATCCTCGGGGAGTTCGGAATCCCCTATGAAATGACCATAGCCTCTGCCCACAGGACGCCTGAGAGGGTCATGAAGCTCTCTGTTGAAGCGGAAAAGCGGGGCATCGAGGTGGTCATTGCCGCAGCCGGCGCTGCAGCCCATCTTGCAGGAGTTGTCGCGGCTCATACGCTTCTGCCGGTCATCGGTATTCCCATAAACTCGTCCCCTCTTCAGGGGTTTGATTCCCTCCTCAGCACGGTCCAGATGCCACCAGGAGTTCCCGTTGCCACCATGGCGGTGGGGAAAGCAGGAGCAAAAAACGCTGCCATCCTTGCAGCGCAGATCATCGGGAGGAAGGACAAGGGGATCATGAAGAAACTGGCGGCATTCAGAAAAAAGATGGCCATCGAGGTTGAGAAGAAGGCCGATTCCCTTAAGAAGCGGTGAAAACCCATATCGACTGTTTCCCCTGCTTCCTGAAGCAGTCCATCATCGCCCTGAGATACGGAACAAAGAACGTAAGCCTTCAGGAAAAGATACTGAAGGCTGTCCTTGCTGACATCGAAGGGGCCGACACCGCGAAACCTCCTGCCTACACAACGACATTCATTCACAGAAGGATCAGACGCATGCTCCGGAAGGATCCCTTTAAGGGAATAAAATCTGAGTATAACCAGATATCCCTCGGGCTCTATCCGCATTTGAAAAAGATGGTGGAGGAGAGCAGCGACCCCCTCTGGACCGCATCGAGACTGGCCATTGCAGGCAATGTCATCGACTTCGGGATCTTCACCTCTGTGGATATTGAAGGAACTATAGGGCGGGCATTGCAGAATCCCCTCACCGTGGATCACTATCAGTCTTTCAAGACTGCACTGACCGGCGCAGCGGAAGTCCTCTATCTTCTGGACAATGCGGGGGAGGTGGTATTCGACAGGTTACTCATCGAAACCATGGTGTCACAGGGCAAGAAGGTAGTGGCAGTGGTGAAGGGTTCTTCCGTAATCAACGACTGCACCATAAAGGATGCCCGGGAGGCCGGGATCACAGAGGTCTGTGAGGTCATCGACAACGGATCGGACGGTGTCGGGACCATTCTTGAGTGGACTTCCCGGGACTTCCGGCAGCGTTACAGGCAATTCCCCCTGATCATAAGCAAGGGGCAGGGGAACTTCGAAACGCTGAAAGACCCTGAAAAGACAATATTCTACCTCTTTCAATCCAAATGTGGAGTGGTTTCAAAAGAATTGGGCCTGTCCCCTGGCTCTATGATTCTGAAGAAAGCCTGAATTGCTGAGATAGAAAGCTAGACTATCTTCTTCCCCCCGGTCTTCTGGCACCGAAACCGCCGCGGTCCCTTGGTCCCCCCTTATCTCTTCTCTCCTGCGGCTTTGCCTCACTGACGATGATGTTCCTGTCCATGAAACTGGTGCCGTTCAACATTGAAATTGCCTTCTGGGCCTCTGCGTCAGAGCCCATCTCAACGAACCCGAACCCCCTCGCCCTGCCGGTGGCAGCATCAGTGATAAGTTTTGCGGATACAACCTCTCCTGCCTTTGAGAAGAGATCCCTCAGGTCATCCTCTGATGCCTGAAACGAGATGTTGCCTACATAAAGCTTCTTTCCCAATTCCTTCCTCCTGAAAATAAAATCCCAAGCCGTATCGACCCGGGTAAAGGCGCCTCAAAGAATCAAAGATTTTTGGGGACCTGCTGATGAGGTAATACCTACGTCATTGAGGTAAATATGCCAGTTAGTGCTGGTTTTGTCAAGAAAATAATTTCAAAAAAAAATTTTCCGAGCGTTCCCTGCCGATGGTTGAATTGGGTCCATGACCGGCCAGCACCTCGGTCTCGGGCGGAAGGGACAGCAGCCGCTGAAAGGACTCCTTCAGCTTATTGATGTCTCCTCCATGGAAATCTGTCCTGCCCACTGCACCGGCAAAAAGCGTATCTCCCGTGACCACCACCCCTGCTCCGAAGAGACACATCCCCCCCGGGCTGTGACCGGGAGTATGCAGCACCCTGAAGGAGAGGGAGCCAAGTCGTATCTCATCACCGTCCTCCACCAGGATGTCCGCTTCAGGAAGGGGGGCGATATCGTATCCCCAAAAGGCCGCCATGTCCCTGGCGCCCTGGTATATCTCCAACTCATCCTTGTGGATAATGATCTTCGCACCGGTTTCACTTTTAATGTCGGGCACTGCGCCCACATGATCAAAGTGTGCATGGGTGCAGACAATATATTCCAGGGAAAGGTTGTCGGCTTTCACACCGACCATGATCCTGTCAGGCTCGTCACCGGGGTCGATGACCATTGCCTTTCTTGAGTCCTCATCCCCTATCAGGAAGCAGTTTGCCTCCAGGGGCCCCACAGCAAGTCTTCTGACGATCATACGCCGCTCCTGTTCAACCGGCCTTTAATTTTTTCGTAGAGATAATGTACTTCATCACCCTTGAGCAAAAAGCTGATACCCAGGTAGATGCATAAGCATATCATAATTGTACCGGAGAGGTATATCGCCTTTTCCAGGGTCTTCCCTGTTGCGGTCCATATCTGGCCACGGAGCATGAACCATCCGGCAAGGGCCATGACCATTGATGCAACGGTTATCTTGCCAAAGGACCCCATTATCCGTCTCCCATCGATCCGTCCAAGCTTGTTCCGCAGGAAGAAAAAGAGGAGAATGAAGTTGACACCGGATGCAATGGCATTGGCAAACGCCAGCCCGGAGTGTTTTAAGGGACCCATGAGCACTACGCTCAGGGCGATATTAGTGATCATCGCCGCCACCGCGATCTTCACCGGGGTCTTCGTATCATTCAGGGAATAGAATGTCGCGGTAACCACCCTTACCCCTACGATGGCCCATATTCCAAAGGAATAGAAAAGCAGCGCATCCGAGGTCCCCGCTGTTGCGCTGTAGTCGAATACTCCCCTCTGGAACAGGACGTTTACAATGGGGCCCCTCAGGGCGATCAGCCCCATCATAGCCGGTACGGTGATGAAGAAGAGCAGCCTCAACGCAAAGGAGAAATCGTCCCTGAGCTTTTCCATCTCCCCCTTTACCGCATGTTCGGAGAGGGCGGGGAGAGCAGCCATGCCCATGGCAACGCCGAAGATGCCTATGGGGAACTGGATCAGCCTCATGGAATAGTAGAGGTAAGTGATACTTCCCTGAGGGAGGAAGGATGCGAGGATCGTGCTTACGAAAATGTTCACCTGTGCCACTGCCATTCCCATGGTTGCCGGCATGATGAGAAGAGCCATCTTCCTGAGGCCCGGATGATTGAGCTGAGAGGAAAGTCTCAGGTCATAATCCTTCCGGAGAAAAGAGGGAAGCTGAAAAGCCAGCTGCGCAAGACCCCCGAAGGTGACTCCGATTGCCACCGCAATGATCGGCTGTTCCAGTACAGGCACAAGGGCCAATACAAAGACGATTATGGTCACATTGAGCAATGCAGGCGCCAGGGCAGGAATGAAGAAAACCCTTCGCACATTGAGGGCTCCCATGACCAGGGCAGCAAGGCTTATGAATAAAAGAAAGGGGAACATCAGCCTCGTAAGGAGCACGGTCTGGGAGAACTTGCCCGTATCTCTTAAGAACCCAGGTGCGATAATGCTCACTATCTGAGGGGCGAAGAATATCCCCAGGACACAAAACAATCCCACAAAAATCAGGATAAAGGTGAAGGTTATGTTCACAAGGCGCTTCGCTTCATGGGCGCCCTGTTTTGTCTGGTACTCCGTGAGGACCGGTATAAATGCCGATGACATGGAGCCCTCGGCGAAGAGTTCCCTCAGGAGGTTCGGAATCCTGAAGGCCACAAAGAATGTGTCAGAGAGGCCTGTCGCGCCGAAGTAACGGGCGAGGATCATGTCCTTGACATAACCGAGAATCCGGCTGATGAAGGTCGCCACGGACATTATCCCTGCTGATTTTGCGATTCTTCCTTTTGCACCCATGACTCGGCAATTATATCACAAAAGCAGGAGAACGCCTTAAGATGGGTCATGCGATTATGGCCCGTGTTGTCAACAAATAGAGTTATCCGGTTTTAGAGTAAATTTTGGAGTAAATAAACTGTTGAGTAAATAAACTTGACATTTAATTATAATTTGATAGCATTTGAACAAAGGGGGAAAAGATGGTTGGGGAATCATCTCAAAAGCAAAAAAGGGCTTTTAGCAGCGGCTTGAATTTTGCACTCACTCACTCACTCACTCACTCACTCACTCACTTTTAAGCCCTTACAAGAATTTAGCTATTAATAACAGAAGGCGTTTCCTGTTAACAATGGAAACGCCTTTCTTGTTTCAGGAGGTTGGCAAACATTAGACAGTTTAGATTTTGAGTCCATGGTTAAGCTGTCCCGATAAAGCCAAACCCTTCGTGAGAAGGGGACAGAAAGCGGCGGGTCTTAGAGAAGATGGCCGAGCTGCCGAAGGATGAACCTTTGGTAGCTCGGCTTTTTTTATTGGTGGAAAAGGAAGAATC
>JAMCQB010000127.1:0-16572 GCA_023382175.1 Nitrospirota bacterium
GAGGGCATTCGAGTTCTGCCGCGAAACAGAATTGCTCGCTTGCCCTTCCTTCCCTCTATTATTTACGTCTGATAAATTCCCTTTGTTATACAAAAGATTGTTAGAAAAAGATAGGCCTTCAGGATAGGATAATGTGAGAGGTTACACAGGGCTGTATTACTTTGGGGCAAGGTACATGAGACCGGAGATGGGGCGGTTCATCTCGCCTGACCCGGTGGGTCCAGTTAACCCATGGAACAGCAAGACGAATTACGAGATGCTGCATAATCCTCAGTTGCTGAACAGATATATCTATTCGCTGAATAATCCGTATCGGTATGTTGACCCCAACGGAAAATGGCCTGAAGAAGTTCATAATAAAATCATCAATGAGGCATTCCAAGGTAGTTGGAAAATGCGTTTGCCTGATAAGGCATTAAGAATGTTCAGAGAGGCGAGTCGCTATGTGGATCAATTCCAGTCACCTGAGTATTCGTTTATGCATGGCATGAGGTCACTTGGTCAGAGTGTGGAAGAAGCTACTAAGTTGATGAATGATTTTATCAGAAAAAAAGTCGCAGATTATAAGAGATTAATGGCTGAAGGCAAACAGGATGATGCCTATTTTGCATTAGGGATGGCAATGCATCCATTGATGGATTCTACTTCGCCAGCTCATGAGGGAATGCAGGAGTGGAGTGGACTCGGTAGTCCAAGCAAGTTACTTGAGGCCAGAGAACATGCTCTGAGAGAATCGAAAGATGTCTTTAATTCGAATCCGGCATATATGAGAAGATCTGTGGAATGGCTGCGGAGATTTTATAATGAAGCTAATCGGTGAAAGAATAAAATTACGACATATCGTTATCAATCTTGCCATAACATCAATTTTGGTCTTTTTTATTTATTTTTTGTCTGGTCCTTATGTGAAAGGTTTATTGTTTCACATCGGGGCTATACTTTCGATGCCCAGCTTCCTAATTATTTCTCTTTTTATAGGTGCGTGGGAAGCCATGCATTTCGTTCCTTTCATATTGGATAAATTGGTGAGTTTTATTTTTTACTCAGCAGTTATCGCACTGATTCAGGTGATAGTCTTCAAATGGAGAAAGAAGAGAAAAGATAAAGCTATGGCTAAAACCTAAAGAACAAACCAAGGAGGGTTCACGATGGACAAGCTTTTAAGGTCATCAATTATTACTTTTATTTTCCTTCTTTTGTTATCCCAACCCCTTTTCGCCCTCGACGATCTTCTCGACGCGCCGGGGATAGATCCAAACAGGGAGACCATTTCTTCAATGCCTGATGAGCACATCGATCCTTTCACAGGCGGGCTGACGCTCAGTCATGTGGATGCAAGGCTTCTCGGCAATGGAGGACTCGATCTTGTCATTCAGAGAAGTTTCAGCTCAAAGAACATGTGCAATGAATATACGTATTTTACTAATTGGTATTGCAGTAACAGGGGAGAGAAAACCTGGATGGGTTATGGCTGGAAGCTCCATTTCGGACAGGCGTTTATTAAAGTGACGAATATTAATGACATTCAGACTATTGAAATGCCCGACGGGTCAAGGCATGCAGCATATAAAAGAGATGGTTCGATGACAAAGTACATTACGAAGGATTACTGGTTATTGGACTGGACAGGTTCAACATGGGTCTTAACCTTAACAAATGGCACAAAACTCTATCTTGGACAGGCATCTTCGCATCTGAATTCGCGTTACATTAATCACACCCTTTACCTTGTATCGAAAATAGAGGATGCGAATGGAAACACGATTAATATTTATTATAAAAATGATCCTGCAATTGCAGGTTTTATGATACCAAACTATATTATAGACTCCGTTGGAAGAAGGATAGATTTTTATTACTCCACTGTTAATGGTGGAACATACCTCACCAGGATTTCCGGCCCCGGAATAGATATTGATTACGCATATGACCCGATTACCGGTTTATACGGCGCTGCGCTGCTCAAGAGTGTCACATTCCCGCTCGGTCCTCCATGGGAGTACACCTATGATGAGACTCTGATGGATCTTTTGACGGTCAAGACGACTTCAGGGGGAATTCTTTCATACACCTATGATTTTTCATCGGTGAACTCCTGTGGGTGGAATTTCACCTATCGCACAGTCAAACAGAAGCAGAACAGCGGCAGAGACATTCCGACAGGAACATGGAGCTTTGCTTATTCACAGGGAACCAACAGTGAGTATACCCAAATAACAGATCCGTGCGGCAGGACTATAAAGTACGGCTTCTATGGTTACGGAAGCACCTTAAACACCGGTGAGAAGTGGAAATATGGCCTGCCGAAATCAAAAGAGATCATTGGAGAGGAAACTATAACTTATAGCTGGACAAACTCTCCATATATATCTACAGATGATTATTTGATTCCCTATTGTGGAAGGGACTATGACATTTTTGTCCCGCTCATAGCTTCTCAGGCAATTACAAGGGATGGCAGAACCTATACGACCAACTACAGCAATTATGACAGCTACGGCAATCCTCAGTATATATCCGAGACGGGGGATAAAACGCGTAACAAGAGCGTATCTTACTGGTATAACACCTCAAGAAACATAGTCCAGAACAAGCCTTCAACCGAGAGCGTCTCGGGCGGTTTCCCAGGCACTTTTGCGACCAACTATTACTACGATACTGACGGGAATCTTACTCAGGTTAACAAGTACGGCGTAGTGACCAATTATTCTTATGACACCTATGGAAATCTCTATTCCACGACTGATGCCAATAGCAACACGACATACTACCAGTGGAGCAACGGAAAAATCTCAAGGATTACAAATCCCATATACTCTATTTCGCGAACCATAAACAGCAACGGCACCGTTGCAAGTGAAACAAATGGAAGGGGATATACGACATATTTTACCTATGACAGCAATCTGAGGTTAACAGACATAACCCCTCCTACCGGGAGTAATCCGACGAGTTTCACCTATGCAACAGATAACTCATACAAGAGGGAAAGCAGAGGCGGGTATTATATCGATTATTATTCCGATGGTTTCGGTAGGCCATCGGGTACAACCGACAGCAAAGGCGTTACAACCGATATCGTATATAAAAACTGCGGGCTAAAGAATTACTCAACTTCGAACATCGGGGATACATCTTATTATGACAATTTTGGAAGAGTAAACAGGGTCCTGCACAAAGATAGCACGGACGTTATCTACACCTATTCGGGGAGCACGGCAACAATTTCGAACGAGGCGAGAAACAATACAACTCTGACTTATAACGCCTTCGGAAATCCGGACGAAAAGCTGTTAGTGACCATCGTGGATGCGTTGAATAATACAACTACCTATAGTTACAACATGCTCGGAAGTCTTACCGCTGCCGTCCAGGGAAGTATATCAAGGACCTTTTCACTCAACTCAAAGAACTTCCTCGATTCTGAATCACACCCAGAAAATGGGACTATAACGTATGGCAGAGATAATGTCGGGAATATGACTTCAAAGACCGATGCAATGGGAACAAAATCTTATACGTATGACAGTCTGAACCGCCTTACTCAAATCAGCTATGGGGCGGGAAATATAGTGCTCACTTATGACAATGCAAATAACAGGACGAGTATGGACAATCCCTCTGCCGCCATAGACTACACATATGATGCTGCCAACCGTCTCACGCGGAAGACCCAGATCATCGCAGGGAGAACATACACGACCGATTATGACTATGACGGCAACGACAACATCACCAACCTGTATTACCCCTCGGGCCGAAGGGTGTATCATTCATATAACTCCAATAACCAGGTGATGGGCTTGGACTATTTCGGCGCTCGTGTCGGCGGCGTAACATATAATACGGCAGGATTGCCTACGGGCTATACCTTCTATCCATCAGGAAAATCCACCAATTTCACGTATAACACCAGGAATCTCATGACGAGAAGCAATGCCGGCTCAGCGAATGACGTCGGCTACGGCTATGACAGCAGGGAAAATACCATATCGATGACAAACTACACTGATAGGTCAAAAGATCAGACATTCCTCTACGATTCTCTCAACAGACTGACAGGTTTTGATGGAGCATGGGGTGCCGGGTCATATGCATATAACGCAACAGGAAACAGATCGAGCAAGACCGTTGCAGGCTTAACAACAACTTACAGCTATAGCAGTAACAGGCTGAGCTCGACCACAGGAGGAGAGCCTGCCACCTTCACCTACAACGGATATGGAAGCCCTACGGCCATAACATGGCAGGGAAACAGTTACACCCTGAGCTATGATGCTTTGAACAATCTGACAAATTACAACTTAGGGGCCGCAGTGCTCGGAAATTACTCTTACGACGGCGATGGAATGAGGGTTATCAAGGTAGCAAATGGAAAAACCACAGTTTATCATTACGATAAGGAAGGCAGGGTAATCTCTGAAAACGACAGCGCCGGAAACTTTATCGCAGACTACATCTATCTCAACGGAAAGTTGGTCGCCAAGGTTGCAAACGATGCCTTCCTCCCTCCCGATGCGCCGACAAATTTGTCCGCTACAGCCATATCTTCAAGCCAGATAAACCTCAGTTGGACGGACAATTCCAGTAACGAGACAGGATTCAAGATAGAACGGAAGACAGGCATTGGAGGAATATATGTCGAGATTGCCACAGTTGGCGCAAACGTGACGACATTCTCAAATACAGGGCTGACGCCGGACACGACATATTTCTATAGGGTGAGGGCGTACAATGCAGGTGGTGACTCCGCTTATAGCAATGAAGACAATGTCACGACAGCAACTACACCCCCGGCCGCACCTACGAATCTCGGGGCCACAGCCGTATCTTCCAGCCAGATAAATCTCAGCTGGACGGACAATTCCAATAACGAGACAGGCTTTAAGATCGAGCGGAAGACAGGGGTTGGTGGAGTTTATTCGCAGATAGGCACGGTTGGGGCAAGTATGACCACATACTCTGATACAGGACTGGCAGCGAACACGACGTATTACTACAAGGTGAGGGCTTACAATGCAGGTGGTGACTCAAGCTACAGTAATGAAGCCAATGCGACGACTTTGGCCCCTCCTCCCCAGCCCAATATCACAGTCTCGCCTACGTCCCATGATTTTGGCAATATTGTCACCGGGAGCAGTTCTGCAGCCAGGACTTTCACGGTGCAAAACACAGGTGACCTGAACCTACTGATAGGAACGCTTTCTATAACTGGTGCAAATCCAGCGGAGTTCAGTAAGACCTCGGATAACTGCTCCGGTCAGACCCTTGCCCCGTCGTCGAACTGCACGGTTCAGATCGTATTCTCGCCCACGACATCCGGTGCGAAGAGCGCCAACCTGTCTATCCCCTCCAACGACCCTGATACACCGACTTTGAGTGTGTTGTTGACGGGAACAGGCGTAACTCAGACCTACAGCATTTCTGGGACTGTAAGCACTCCGGCAGGCGGCACTCCGGGTTCCCCGATAGCAGGTGTGACCATGGCCTTGAGTGGCACATCGACTGGAACAACAACCACCGACGCAAACGGGAATTATACTTTCGCAGGACTGTCAAATGGCTCTTATACAATCACGCCCAGCAAAGCAGGATATTCATTTACCCCTAATAACCGGGCAGTTGCCATAAACGGTGCAAACATCACCGGGCAGAATTTTACAGGGGCGACCGTTTCTGCGACCTATTCCATTTCCGGCACAGTGACAGATGGAGTCAGCCCTCTGTCAGGGGTGACGATGACCCTGAGCGGCGCCGGGACAGGGACGACGACGACAGATGTCAGCGGCAATTACACCTTCACCGGCTTGGCCAATGGCACATATACCGTAACGCCGAGCAGGACAGGGTATACCTTCAGCCCCACAAGCAGGACAGCGACCATAAGCGGGGCCGATGTCACAGGCCAGAACTTCACAGGGATGCCAAGCGCTACGAAATACTCTATTTCAGGCACGGTGACGACAGGCGGCGGTGGAGGCGGCGGTGGAGGAAGCAGCCCCTTGGCAGGCGTGACGATGACCTTAAGTGGAGCCGCACCAGGGACGACAACGACCGATGCTAACGGCAATTACACCTTCAGCGGGCTTTCTAATGGCACATACACACTAACACCGAGCATGACAGGGTATACGTTTACCCCGGTAAATAGGTCAGTAACCATAAGTGGGGCAAACATAATAGGCCAGGACTTCACACGAAATTAGTAGGGAATTCGTCGCAAAGGTATGAAACCTTAAGGGGATATGGATGATCATATCCCCTTAGCCGCGGGAACCTATCTCTTGTAAGTTCGATTTCTTAACAAAAAACTCTAATAAAATCCTAAAATCACTTGACAATAAAGAATTTATATGATTCAATTTAAGCTGAAATAGATAAAAACCTCTTTTAAAGGAGAGTCTGATATGAAGAATAAGTCTATTTATCTTCTCATGGTTCTGTTCATGGCCCTGTTCATTGCATCATGCGGCAGTGATAAGGTTGCCAGTCTTTCTGCCGATGCCCCAAAGGAAATCTCTTCTTCCAATGTTTCTGTTCAGTCGATCCTTTCCCGTATGGACAAGGGGAAATTCGTTGAGGGAGAGCTTATTGTCAAGTTCAAGTCAGGCGTTGTGACCACTCAGTCCCTCAGAACACATCAGGCTCTGGGGGCCTCTGTGATGAGAAGGTTTTCCTCTATCCCGAACCTGGAGCGCATCAAGCTTCCTGCGGGACTCTCTGTTAAGGATGCGGTTATGCAGTATATGGCTGACCCCGGTGTGGAGTACGCCGAGCCCAACTATATCAGGCGCATATCTGCAGTGCCCAATGACAATTTTTTCGGCCAGCAGTGGGCGTTACGGAATACCGGCCTGTTTGCCAACGGGACTGCCGGAGCGGATATCAAGGCCCCTGAGGCCTGGGATATACGCGCGGGAGACAGCGGTATTGTGATTGCTGTCCTTGATACCGGTATCGACCTGAATCACGCCGATCTCGTGAACAACATATGGATCAACCCTTCCGAGATACCGACCAACGGCATTGACGACGATACCAACAGCAAGGTTGATGACTGGAGAGGATGGGATTTTACCACCTGTGCTAAATTCAACCCTTCAACAGGCTCGTGCACAGTTCCCAAGGCTGAAAGCAACAATCCTTCTGATGACAATGGTCATGGAACACATGTTTCCGGAATCATCGGCGCAGGGGGAAATAACGGCGTAGGTACCGCCGGGGTAATGTGGAGCGTCAAGATCATGGCATTAAAGATGATTAACGCCGACGGTGACGGGTCCACGGCGGATGAGATCGCGGCCATTGATTATGCAGTGATGATGAAAAACAGAGGTGTGAATATAAAGGCGATTAATGCGAGTTTCGGGGGCAGCAGTTTTTCGACCCCTGAAAGGGATGCGATCTCAGCAGCCAATACTGCCGGGATCCTGTTCATTGCAGCTGCAGGAAATGAACAGACCGACAATGATCTGGCCCCCGTATTTCCCGCAAGCTACAGCAATCCAAATTTCGGCGGCCTTGTGAATATAATTTCTGTTGCCGCCACCGACCAGAACGACAGAAGGGCGTCCTTCAGCGGCTATGGTCTCAATTCCGTGCAGGTTGCTGCTCCCGGGGTATATATACTGAGCACGGTTCCCATAGCCATCTTCCCGTCAGGATATAACTTTTTCTCAGGTACCTCTATGGCAGCTCCCCATGTATCAGGCCTTGCAGGACTTCTCTCTTCTTATTACGCTAACAACTTCACCTACAGCCAGATTCGTGCGACCATATTACGCTATATCGACGTATTGCCGACCCTCGCCGGCTGGATACAGACAGGGGGAAGGATCAACGCATACCGGGCATTGTCTTCCCTGTTGACCCCCACCGGTCTCGTTCCTGCTGTGGATTCGTCTTCACAAATTACTCTTACGTGGACCGGCAACGCCACGGGTGAGGACGGATATAAGATCGACCGGAAAACGGGATCAGGGTCATTTACGCAGATAACCACGATACCCAGGATATCGAGGCCTGATGCTATTCCGATGCCGCCGGTGCCCTATGCCTTTACGAATACGGGCCTTGTTGACGGCACGTCCTACGCATACCAGGTGAGGGCATTCAACACCATTCCTGCTGATTCTTTTTACTCCAATGTGGCATCTGCGGTTACGCCCCTGAATCCTCCCACAGGACTTACTGCCACCGGGATTTCGACTACACAGATAACTCTTTCGTGGACAGACAACTCACAGACCGAAGACGGCTATAGCATAGAGAGGAAACAGGGCAGCGATTTCGTCCAGATAGCAACTGTAGGGCCCAATACCACCACGTTCACACAGTCAGGGCTCACCTCCAATACTTCTTATGCCTACAGGGTCAGGGCGTTTAACGCGGCTGCGGGAAATTCCCTCTATTCCAATGAAGCCTCTGCAAAGACCCTTCCCGCTCCCGGGGAAACCCCCAGCAGCGACAGTGGAGGCGGAGGAGGTTGCTCCATAGGCGCTCGGCAGAACACCCCCACGGCGGTGGCTGACTTTGCGGCGCTGGCGTTGCCGCTGGCATTGATCGCACTATTGAGACGGAAGAGAAAGAAGGGTCATTAATCTGTCATTGGGAGCGACGAAGCAATCTTTGAAGCGCTGAGATTGCTTCGTCGCTCCACTCCTCGCAATGACATGATGGTTGATTTGGATTAGTCGGTCAAAAAGGATTAGGCTGAATATCCGAAAAGAAAAGGCATTATACACATACCTGATACTCTTTGCGCTGGTCTTTGTGTATCATGCCTTTTCTTTCTCTTTATTTAAATATCTGGTTCCTCTCTTTCTTCTTGCAGTTCCCTACCTCATGCAGGGGAAGATCAACCTTAAATTTTCGGTGAAGGACATCATTGTCGGCATCATTGCGTCCATTGTCATACTGGCGCCATTCTGGTTCTTCGTTGTATCCACAGGAAAGGTCTTCACCATGTTGCCGGTAAATGCTGCGCTCTATCAACTGGCGGGTATCTCACTCCCCGAGGAGGTCTATTTCAGGGGGTTTCTCCAGGAGAGGCTCGGCAACACGATCAAGGGACTCCTCGTGGTGAGTCTCCTCTTCGCTTTCATGCATCTCCCGCAGCTTGTTTTTTATCGTGACCCCTATGCATTATTGACTTTCTTTCCTTCCCTGGTAATGGGCTTTCTTTATTTGCGGACATCCAACATACTGCCGTCCGCAATCTTTCACTTCCTGTCAAATATCGTGTTCCTCGGCTTTTATGATATACTTTAGCATGTCGCGTCTGAAATTCTTTACCTCAGGGGAATCCCATGGAAAGGCCCTCACCGGGATTCTGGAAGGCATTCCGGCAAACCTTGCCCTTTCTTCTCCCGATATTGACGCCGAACTGAAAAGAAGACAGTCCGGCTTCGGCAGGGGAGGAAGAATGAAGATAGAGTCGGACCACGCCGAGATCCTCTCCGGAGTCCGCTGGGGCAGGACCATCGGTTCTCCCCTCGCCCTTCTCATAGAAAACAGGGACCACAAGAACTGGGTTGAGGGCATGTCGGAAGACGCCCGGTTCAGGGGCTCGATCCCTGCAGTGACGAAGCCGAGGCCCGGGCATGCGGACCTGGCAGGGGCCATAAAGTATCACCAGCACGATATAAGGAACATACTGGAGCGTTCCAGCGCAAGGGAAACCGCCATGAGGGTTGCCCTGGGAGCTGTTGCAAAGAAGTTCCTTTCGGATTTCGGCATCAAGGTTGGAAGTTATGTGATACAGATAGGGAAAGTTCAAAGTTCAAAGTTCAAAGTTCAAAGTTCGGAAAAGGAACTTTTCGAAATTTTTGAAAAGGCTGAAACCTCTCCTGTAAGGTGTCCTGATACAGATGCTTCTCGTGGAATGGTCGAACTCATCGAGGGTGCAATGAAGGAGGGCAATTCCCTGGGCGGTGTTTTTGAGGTATTTGTGACCGGCGCGCCCGTGGGGCTGGGAAGCCATATCCAGTGGGACAGGAAACTGGACGGAAGACTCGCCCAGGCCTTGATGTCCATTCAAGCGATAAAGGCGGTGGAGATTGGCCTCGGATTTGAGATGTCGGGGCGGTCCGGTTCAGAGGTGATGGACGAGATCTTTTACAGGGGTGAGAGTCCGTCCCCTGGTTTTTACCGGAAGACAAACAATGCCGGGGGGATTGAAGGGGGTATGACAAATGGAATGCCCATCATAATCAGGGCCGGGATGAAACCCATACCGACCTTGAGAAGGCCACTCAACTCTGTGGATATCATCAGCAAGGAGCCCTTCGGGGCTGCCTATGAGCGATCGGACGTATGCGCGGCGCCTGCAGCATCCGTGGTTGGTGAAGCCATGACCGCCCTGGTTATCGCTGATGCCGTAATCGAAAAGTTCGGCGGGGACAGCATGGAAGAGGTCACGGGGAACTTCAAGGCGTATCTTGAGTATGTAAAGCAGTTCTAAGCAACGGATTGTTTCTGATAATTCTACATTTGAAAGAAAGAATTTCACCGCAGAGCACGCTGAGAGCGCGGAGAATCATTAATTTCACTTGCGTTCTCTGCGACCTCTGTGCCCTCTGTGGTAAGAGAGACTTTTGATATGAGAAACATTGTGCTCACCGGCTTTATGGGCGTCGGCAAGACAGAGGTGGGAAGGGAGCTTTCCCGTATCCTTGGATGGAAGATCATTGATGTGGACGATGAAATCGTAAAGGCCCGGAACATGACCATAAATGAGATCTTCAGCAAGTTCGGAGAACCTGCCTTCAGGGACATGGAGACCGAGATGATAAGAAAAGTCTCTCAGAACAGGAATGTGATCATTTCCACGGGCGGCGGTGCGGTGCTCCGGCAGGAGAATTTGGATATCCTCAGGGAGCACGGGGTTATCATATGTCTCTGGGCAAGTCCGGAGACGATCCTAAAAAGGACGAGGGGCAACAATGAAAGACCCCTTCTCCAGGTGGAAGACCCCCTCAAAAAGATTAAGGAGCTCCTGGAATTCAGAAGACCTTTTTACGAGAAGGCGGATATTATGACCGAAACTGATGAAAAGTCTCCCTTCCATATCGCAAAGGAGATACTGGAGAGGATCGGATGCAAGAGATAAGGGTAGAGCTCGGAGAGAGGAGTTACGGCATCTTCATCGACGCAGGCATGCTCAAGGATCTGGGCGAAAAGGTGAAGGGAATCAATCCCAGCCGTGTGGCTGTTATCAGCAATCCTACGGTTTACGGACTTTACGGCGCCGTGGTTTCCGACTCCCTGAAAAGGGCGGGGTTGGACGCTCCCCTGGTTCTCATCCCTGACGGTGAGGGCTACAAGGAACTCCTATGGGCCTATTACCTTTTCGGAGAACTTCTTAAGCAGAGACTGGACAGGGCATCTGCATTGATTGCCCTGGGCGGCGGTGTCATCGGCGATATCACAGGGTTCGTGGCCTCAACCTATATGAGGGGGATTTCCTTTATCCAGGTCCCCACGACCCTTCTTGCCCAGGTGGACAGCTCTGTGGGCGGAAAGACCGGAGTGAATCATCCCCTTGGAAAGAACATGATAGGGACATTTTATCAGCCGAGGCTTGTGTGGGCAGATATAAGCACGCTTCAATCATTGCCTAAGCGTGAATTCCTCGCAGGGATAGCTGAAGTCATCAAGTACGGCGTCATATGGGACGAGGCCCTTTTCCGGTTCCTTGAGGATAACAGGGAAAAGATCCTGAACCTTGACCGGCATGCCTTGGAGCATATCATTAAACGTTCCTGCGAGATCAAGGCGGAAGTTGTCTCCAGGGACGAAAGAGAAGGCGGGCTGAGGGCCATACTGAATTACGGCCATACCATCGGACATGCACTGGAAGCAGCCACCGGATACACTTCATATCTTCACGGGGAGGCAGTGGCTGTCGGGATGTATCTTGAGACAAGGCTCTCTTCGCTCCTTGGCCTGATGGATACGAAGGAGACGGAAAGGATCCGTGACCTGATACGATCTTACGGACTGCCGTCAGAGATGCCTCAGGATATGGATGCAGAGAAGATTCTTTCCTCCATGCGGCTTGACAAGAAGGCAGTGGCTGGGGAACTGAAGTTCATCCTCCCTGAGAGGATAGGGTCTGTCAGGACCAGGAAAGTCACCGATACCGCCAGGATCATTGAGTCCGTCAGGGGCTGAATAATGATTGTCGGGGGTTCAGAAAAAGTGTTAGCGGGTCAAGTGCTTTCCGTCAACGACCTGTCTCAAATTGCTTCCATTGAAGGCGCCGACCTCTTTCATCTCTTTACCGCTGCCGGTAAGATACGGGAGAGATACAGAGGGAAGAGAGTTGACCTCTGCTCCATCATAAACGCCAAATCCGGCGCGTGTTCTGAGGACTGCTCCTATTGCGCACAGTCATCAAAGAGCAAGGCCGACATTTCCGTGTATCCCCTTGTGAATGAAAGCGCTGTATTGGAAAAAGCAGAAGAAGCGAAGGATGCCGGAGTCAGGAGGTTTTGCATCGTCACCAGCGGAAGGAAGGCGGGGAAAGGAGAACTGAGGGAGATAGCTTCCATGATCGGGAAGGTTCGAAGGATTGGTCTCCTTCCCTGCGCAACCCTCGGGCTTTTAGAGAAGGATGAATTGGCGATGCTCAGGGACAGCGGCCTGGAGCGGTATCACCATAACCTCGAAACCTCGGAGCGTTTTTTTCCTGAAATCTGTTCGACGCATACCTATGCAGACAAGATAAGGACGATCGAGGCTGCAAAATCTATCGGACTTTCCCTTTGCTCCGGAGGCTTATTCGGTATCGGTGAATCATGGCAGGACAGAATAGAGATGGCGCAGGCGTTGAGAACACTCGATGTGGATTCCGTCCCCATTAATTTTCTCATTGCGGTGAAGGGAACGATAATGGAGGACAATGCCCCCTTGCATCCCTTTGATGCCTTGAAGATTATAAGCCTTTACCGGTTCGCGCTTCCCGAAAAGGAGATCCGGGTATGCGGAGGGAGGAGGCAGACACTGGGAGAATTCAATTCCATGGTATTCATGGCCGGGGCTGATTCCCTGCTTACCGGAAATTATCTCACCACAACAGGAACGCCGTATGATGATGATCTGAGGCTGATCGGACATTACGGACTGAAGATAGGCAGAGGATAGGCAGCTCATTTTGCCTGAGGCCGATCATAATCGACGAGATAATTCAGAAAATTCGAATTAGAGTTTTAGCCTGCGTTTTACATCTTTTTCCCGGGGAGGATTTATTCCCCTCTTTAACAAAGAGGGATGGGGGGAGATTTCTCAGAGAATTTTGAATGATGGATGACAATACATTCCTCGAAAAAGTAAAAGCAACAATCTCCAAGCACTCCATGCTCTCCAGCGGAGAGACGGTCCTGATCGGCCTCTCGGGAGGGCCGGATTCAGTCTGCCTCCTCACCGTGCTCCACAAACTGAAAGACGAGTTCAGACTGAAGCTCCATGCCGTATACGTGGATCACGGATTACGGCCGGCAGAGACCCCTGATGAGATTGAATTCTGCAGAAAACTCTGCGAAGGATTATCCGTCCCTTTTGTCGTTAGATCCATAGACGTGAAGACCTATGCGAAAGAACAGGGCATGAACAAGCAGGAGGCTGCGCGGGAATTGCGGTATAAGGCATTCGATGAGGTTTTCGCTGAGATAAGGGCGGACCGTTTAGCCCTGGGACATACTGCGGATGACCAGATCGAGACGTTCTTCATGAGGTTTTTCAGGGGATCAGGGCCCAGGGGCCTCAGCGGCATACCCCCGGTAAGGGCAAGGATTATCAGACCTTTGATAGAGCTTTATCGAAGCGATATAGAAAAATTCCTTGATGAAGAGCGGACCAATTATATGATTGATTCGTCGAACCTGAAGGAAGATTACCTCAGAAACAAACTCAGGCTGTTGGTGATACCCGAGATCAAGAAGATGAATCCGGGTATCGTCCAGACAGTATCGAGGACCATGGACGTGCTGAGGGAGGAGGAAAAATACTTTGATCTTATCGTCACAATGACCCTGATGAAGCTGATATCCAGAAAGACCGACCTCCGCATTGAACTGTTTCTCGCGCCCCTGGAGGCCATGGACAAGGTCATCCTCAGAAGGGTTTTAAGACGGGCTGTGGAGGAGACAAAGGGGCTTCGCGGCGTGGAATTTATACATATAGAAGACATAATTGGCTTAATAAAAAAGGGAAGGCACGGAGACAGACTCTATTTGCCGAAGGGGCTGAGGGTGATAAAAACCTATTCAACCCTGGTGATCACCTCCGAAGTTCCTCAGAGGCTTGAGGTATTTATCCTCACTGTACCGGGAGAGGTTGTTTTGAAGGAGATCAAGTCTACGGTAAAAGCGTCCCTGGAGGAAAAGGTTGACAGCTTTGGAGACGGAAAGACCATGGCCGTCTTCGATGCAGATAAAACAGGAACAAGCCTTACTGTCCGCCCCAGGGAGAAAGGTGATTTCTTCTATCCCATGGGGTTTGGAAGGAGGAAGAAACTCCAGGATTTTTTTGTGGATGAAAAGGTCCCGAGGGATGAACGGGATGCGATACCGATCATCGTGTCCGGTAGCGACATTGTTTGGGTCGCGGGATACAGGGGAGACGAGAGGTTCAAAGTAACTGATGGTACAAAAAGGTTCCTGAGGCTGGAGTTTAAGAAGGCGTTATGAGATGAGTCCCTGGACCCTGAGCTATTTTTTCTGCTTAATGATCAATAAGAGGCGCGGCGGCCTTTTGCCGCGTCCCTCTTGGCGACTTGATGCTCATTAAGGCCTCCTGCGGCGCAGAATGCACCTCGCCGGAAAACAGGCCGAACTCCTCGCCCACGTGCAGAATACCAATTACCAGTACAACCTTCCCGAGATCGGAAAGAGGATAGACCGCAAATCCAACCGAGAGGGCGTTGCCGAGCGGTTTCCCGATGGGAGTGTACAGAAAAGTCAAGGAGATCGACTGTTACCTTATAACGGTAGGGAAAACAGAGAGAAGTTCGATTTCGTTGGATACGGTACTGAGAGGCATCTGCTCGAAAGGCCTCTGGCAGAAATCGATCCTGATTCTGTATCTGCCCTTGGGCAAATTCGGTGGAAGAGCGAGGTAAATAAAGCGCGATGTTTCCCTATCGCGGATCATAACGCAATCGGCGTCATCCCGATGTCTGATTTCGGCCGTCGCGACCGTGTTGTCTCCTTCGGAGTCATCCACAAAGGCAATGTTCCGTTTGATCCCGAACCCAAAATCACTTACCGCAGAGAACGAGAGCCGCACTGTATCTCCCGCCCTGTAGCGGTCATAGTCTGTAGAGAGATAGATGCGCCGGTTATAGTCACTCTCTCCCGTTCTTACTTTCGATGTCTCTGCCTCCCAGAACCTCGGCCTGGCTGAATCGAGGTGGACATTCTTCCCGCCGTAATGCCCGACGCCACAGCAGTTTCTGCTCTTGATGATCGCCCAGAGGTCTTTGCTCTTAACGCCTTTGATATTGAAATCGAGGGCCATGCCATCAATGTGTGTACTCGTCCTCGCGACGTTTCCTCCTGCGTTCCTGAGACGGGAATTGTATTGAGGACTGCGAAAGCCTGACTCCAGGTTGATCACCCTTCCGGGAGCAACAAGGTCGGAAAAATAGTCGAGCATGAAGATCAGCCGCGGCGAGATGTGTTCACCTTTCTTCTTTGTGCGGAACCCGAACACCTGGTCGATCCTGGTAAGCCCCTCTTCATTCAAGGAGCCGTCAGGAGTGACAAGGGTGACACTAACTTCCTCTCCGGTGTGCGTGTTCTTGATCTGAATCCTGCCGTCACCCATGAGGAAGAAACGATCGGCTCCTGTCTCAGCCCGAATCAGGGCAGGAAGCGAAAGCAGCATCAGACAGAACAGAACTGCTTGAGATAAACCAGTCCCGGCTCCCCTGTTCTTCACCATGTTCCGCATGCTTTTTATAATTACCCATAAGTTCACAAGTGAGAATACATAACCGTCATTCCCGCGAAAGCGGGAATCCAGAAAAACACTGGATTCCGGGTCGAGCCCGGAATGACAGCGTGGCGATCTCACGTCGCAATACTAATCGCCTTCTTAGTATAAATGCCACGGGAACTATTGAGCAAGCGATGGAATGGCAGGCAGGACAAGAAACAGAAACGCAGGCTGAAGCCTGCGTTCGCAAAAGATTTATGGGTACGATTATCTTAGCAGTCTTTCTTGGAAGTGCCCGACTTCCCGTGGTTCACTCCTCAGGTGGAAATTCCGAGCCGGGGAAACACCACAAGCTGCAAAACAAGCCAGACGACGAGGAATATGACGACGAGAAGCCAATCACTCACCTTTCGACTCCTCTTTTTTCTGCTTTGTCTTTTTTGCTTCGGTTTTCTTCCCTTCCTTTGCCTCCTTTGCCTTTCTCACCTCTTCATAATCAACAAACTCCAGGACCGCCATGGGCGCGCCGTCATTCACCCTGTTCCTGGTCTGGACAAGCCTGAGATAGCCGCCGTTCCTGCCGGTGAAACGCGGGGCGATGTCATTAAAAAGCTTTGCAGATCGGAAGAGCGT
>JAMCQB010000127.1:16646-18140 GCA_023382175.1 Nitrospirota bacterium
CCTGCCCTGATTCGGCACATGGGAAAGGGCCACGCGCTTTGCGTGAAGGTCTCCTCTGATTCCAAGGGTAATGATCCTTTCCGCCAGTTTTTTTGTCTCTTTGGCTTTTGCCAGCGTAGTCTCTATCCTCTGGTGCTCGAACAACGACGCAAGAAGGCCCCTCAACAGTGCCTTCCTCTGGTTCGCAGTTCTGCCGAATAATTTTCCGGAAACCTTGTGACGCATTCCTGTCTCTCCCTCCGCTCTTCCCTATGATTGCCTAAGTGAATCCAAATCAAGTCTCATGCCGAGGTGCAACCCCATGGAATGCAGGATCTCCTTTATCTCGTTCAAGGACTTGCGGCCAAAGTTCTTTGTCTTTAACATTTCATACTCGGTCTTCTGGACAAGTTCAGCGATGGTTTTAATGTTCGCGTTCTTCAGACAGTTGGAGGCCCGCACCGAGAGCTCCAGTTCGTCAACATTCTTCAAGAGGTTCTCATTGAAGGACGGGTCTCCCACCGCAGCCGCCACTGCAGCGCTTTCCTCAAATTCCCCGATTCCCGTCTCTTCCTCGGAGATAAAGAGGTCCATGTAGTCCATGATGATGGATGCTGCCTGGGAGACCGCCTTTTCAGGGCCTATGCTCCCGTCCGTCCAAATCTCCATCACCAGCCTGTCGTAGTCCGTAGCACGGCCAACTCTGGCCTTCTCCACGATGAAGTTCACTTTCTTGATCGGACTGAATACCGAGTCCACCGCAAGCATATCCACCGGGAGGTCCGTTTCCTTGTTGGCCTCGGCGGAGACATACCCTTTTCCCCTTTTGATGTACATCTCTGCATCAAAGGTCGAGCCCTTGTCCAGAGTGGCGATGACCTGATCCGGATTCAGCACCTCGACGTTTGCATCAACATGCAGGTCGCTTCCCTTCACTTCCCTGGGCCCGCATGCATCAACATGCAGGTCGCTTCCCTTCACTTCCCTGGGCCCGCTCACCTTGATCGTCGCTACCCTCTTGTCGTCGCCGTGCATCTTGAATCTCAGTTTTTTTATGTTAAGGATGATGTCCATCACATCCTCTTTCACCCCGTTAATATGAGAAAACTCATGCAGGGCGCCTTTTATCTTTATCGCAGTCACCGCCGCGCCTTCCAGGGACGAAAGCAACACTCTTCTCAAGGCGTTGCCCATGGTCGTGCCGAACCCTCTTTCAAAGGGTTCAGCAATTAGTTTCCCGTAGGTATCAGTCAATGTCTCTTCATCAAACCGAATCTTATCGGGTAATTGAAAGCCTTTTTTCCTTAAGTCCATTAGGCCTCCTCTGCCTTAAAGGTTATCATCTTTTATTTCGAATAGAGTTCAACGATAAGCTGTTCCTGGACAGGAAGCTGGATCTCTTCCCTTGAAGGAACATGCATGACCCTGCCTCTAAAATTCGCAGCATCCATTTCTAACCATGTGGGGAGCCCCCGGTGCCCGGCCTTGTCCAGACTCTCTTGAATGGACGGAATG
>JAMCQB010000093.1 GCA_023382175.1 Nitrospirota bacterium
TACCGAAACGGCTGCTGACCATAGTTGTGCCGGACGATGTAGTCACAAAGGTTGTGAAATCGATCATCAGGGTAAATCAGACAGGCAAGGCCGGCGACGGAAAGATCTTCGTCTCACCCATCGAGGGCGCGACGAGGGTAAGGACGGGCGAGGTCGATGGAGAAGCAATAGCGTAAGAAACAGCAGACAAAGGTTAAGGTTAAGGTAAGGAAAAAGGAAATGCATTTAACCATATGTGCTTATCCTTAACCTCAGCCTTAGCCTGTCTTATAAAAGGAGGAAGTATGGCGATTGTGGGATATACGAGGGGCGGACAGACATGGACGCCCAGATTTATCGAATCCATCGACGTTGAGAAATGCATTGGCTGCGGCAGGTGCTATAAGGTTTGCAACCGCGAGGTTCTTCAACTTATCGAAAAGCCCTTTGAAGGAGAAGATGAGTACGGGGATGATATGGGGAACAAGGTGATGTCTGTTGCAAACCCCGATAACTGTATCGGCTGTGAGGCGTGTTTCCGGGCCTGCACCAAGAGATGTCATATACATATTGAGTTGTGATTACAGGTACGTGAACGCGCCATTCGCGCCTCTTAAGGGAGGCGGACAAAATTGTCACATGGAATACAGAAGTGTCTGCCGTTCATAAGCGGCCTTGGTTTGCTCTTTCTGTAAAATCAAAGGCTTAAGAAGTGGCACTGATCTTGCCAACATAAAAGAAAACGAAGCAAAGAGGTGAACCATGAAATCATTGAAGACCTGTATGACAAGAACAAGGGCAAGCAAAGACATTTTAAAAACCCATCCATGCTTTTCTGAAGAAGCGCACCACAGGTTCGGAAGAATACATCTGCCTGTTGCGCCGGCATGCAATATCCAGTGCAGGTATTGTATACGAAAATATGATTGCGCCAATGAATCAAGGCCCGGCATTACCAGCAAAGTCCTGGCTCCGCACGAGGCGGTGGAGCGAGTGAGGATGTTCATGGACAGGAACGACCGCATCAGCGTCATCGGCATTGCGGGGCCGGGAGACCCTCTCGCAAACGACGCCACCTTCGAGGTCCTGAGTTCAATCAACCGGGAGTTCCCTGAGCTTACCCTCTGCGTATCGACGAACGGGCTTCTGCTCACGGACAGGCTCCAGGAGCTCATGAAATGCGGCGTCCGGAGCCTTACGATCACGATGAATGCGGTGACACCTGAAACCGCAGAAAAGATATATTCATGGGTATCCTACAGGGGAAAGCGCTATACCGGGAGGGAGGCAGCGGAGTGCCTTGTCTGTAATCAGACGCGGGGATTGAGAAATGCCATTGATGCCGGGTTTATGGTTAAGATCAACAGCGTATTCATCCCCGGAGTGAATACCGCAGAGATACCGCTCGTTGCCTGGCTTGCAGGAATGAAGGGCGCAGAACTCATGAATATAATTCCTTTGATCCCTCAGGCGGAATTCGAACAGCTCCCGCGGCCTTCCCGGGAGCTGATACACAAGATGCGAGGTGAGGCGGGAAAATATGTCACCCAAATGACCCACTGCAGGCAATGCAGGGCCGATGCCTTCGGGGTTCTCGGAGAGGATAAAGATATGGAACTTGAGGTATTAAACGCCCGGATTGGTGAGGATTACTGCGAGATGGTGGCATGAACCATTTGCCCATGAAAGAAGGAGGTCAACATGATAGTGACGGGAATACTGCTTTTCAGCATTTTTGTGGTCGTTGTTTCACTTCTCATCTTGAAGAGATTTGAGGCTCTGGAAAAAGCAGAGCTTTCCACCTATATCGTGCTCATCGCGTGGGGCTCCCTGCTGTATGGCATCTTCGTAGCGAAAATGTATAACTGAGCACATCCACTGGAAGATTTCATCCCTGAGGTGGCGATAGCGTATGAACAGAACTTTCAGCGAGAGAGAACTGGAGCGATACCGGAGACAGTTGATGCTCCGCGGTTTTACTCCGGATCACCAGAGGAAACTGAAGGATGCAACTGCACTGGTTGCGGGCATCGGCGGACTGGGAGGGACCGCTGCGGTCTATCTCGCTGTGGCGGGGATCGGGAGGATGAAATTTGTCCATTACGGCAATCTTACTCTTTCGAATATGAACAGGCAGATACTCATGAAAGACGGCTGGATAGGGAAAAGCAGGGTCATGCAGGCAAGGAAAAGCATCGGAGAGATCAATCCCGATGTAGAGCTCGAGATATATAACGAAAGGACAACAGAGGACAACGTTGATATGCTCCTCGCCGGGGTCCAGATAGCTCTCTCTGCGCGGCCCAATTTTCATGAGAGGCGCATTTTGAACGGCGCGTGTGTGAGCAGGGAGATCCCCTCGGTAGAGGCTGCTATGAACGGCATGGAGGGGTATCTCTTCAATGTGGTGCCGGGACATACCCCGTGCCTTGAATGTCTCTATCCGGAAGATGACCCCCAGTGGGAAGAACTGGGATTCCCGGTTCTCGGAGCCGTCTCCGGAATGCTGGGCTGCATCATGGCCATGGAAGCCATCAAGCTGCTCACCGGCTTCGGCAAGCCTCTGATTTCACAGATGCTCGCGTTTAATGCCTCGGATATGGAATTCCGGAAATTCAGGATCAGGAAGGATAGCAAGTGCCCGATATGCGGGCGTATGGAGAGGGAACTGGTATAATAAAGGCGGCGCGTCGATATGAATACCTCTGATATTGTTTTTTTATCTGCCTTAATTTTCGTTGCAGCCTTGCTTTATTCTTCGGTGGGACACGGAGGTGCGTCAGGGTATCTGGCGGCAATGGCGCTGTTCGGTCTTGCTCCCGCGGTCATGAAGCCAACGGCTCTTTCACTTAACATCTTTGTTGCAGCCATTGCCACAATAAGATTCCATCGGGCGAAATGTTTTTCCTGGTCCATTTTCTTCCCTTTTGCTGTTACGTCGATTCCTTTGGCCTTTCTCGGGGGTGCATTGTCCCTCCCGAATCCCGTCTACAGGCAGATTGTCGGGATCGTCTTATTGTTCGCAGCCTTTCAACTTTTCCGATATACACAGCGGGCAACCAAAATCACTGCCAAAGCAATTCCCTTTTTTAGGGCAGTCTTGTTAGGAGCCGGTATCGGTTTATTGTCCGGACTCACGGGTGTAGGTGGAGGTATTTTTTTAAGTCCTCTGCTGCTGTTTATGGGCTGGGCCGATGCGCGTCAAACGGCCGGGGTTTCCGCTGCTTTTATCCTTGTAAATTCTACCGCCGGAATCCTGGGGCATTTGTCGGGCGTGAAATCACTACCGGATGCTATACCATTTCTGGCATGCGCGGCGGTTCTGGGGGGCATAATTGGGTCAGGACTTGGCAGCCGTCAATTCTCAAATATGACCATTCGCCGCTTGCTTGCCCTTGTTCTTGTTGTCGCCGGCTTGAAATTTATGTTTGCGTAATTTCAGCCTCATTGAGTCTTGCGCTTTTGCACTTCAACCGGTAATTTTCACTTATGGATATGGGAAGCAAGACTTCAGGTAGAAACCAATTGCACCCAATAACCGCATTTTATTTTTTCGAAAATATCATCGGCGCAAAAAGGACACAGGACAGGAGTGACATTGCTGCGCCGTAAAAGAAAAGCGCCTGGGGGCCGATATTCTGCCACAAGGCGCCGCCGATGATGCTCGAGGGGAGCGCTGCAAGACCGATGATGGTATGGTAGATGCCGTACCCGGTCCCCTTGATCTCGGGCTTGATGATGGTTGCCACGTACGCCCTCTGGACGCCCTCGTTTATGGCGACAAATATCCCGTATATCCCGAAAAGAATCCAGGCGTGGATCTCATTTGTGGCATAGGCAAAGCCGACGAATATGAGGGAAAAGAGAATGTAGCTCACAAGGATGACCCTTCGTTTCCCTACCCTGTCCGCCATAATCCCTGCAGGCGTTGAAAGAGAGGCCGAGACCAGATTAAAGACAAGGTACAGCGCCGGGATAAGACCAGTCCTCACCCCGAGGTCCTGTGCCCTCAGGACGAGAAAGGCGTCAGAGGTCTTTCCCAGGGTAAAGATGGCCACTATGAACAGGAATGCTTTGAACTTCCTGTCGAATCCCTTCAGACTGATCTTCGGCTTTTCAGCCCCCCTGCTGCCCTTTACGTCCTTCACAAAAAGGGCGATGGTCAGGATCGCAAATGCCCCCGGGATCATGGATATCCAGAAGACCGTCTGGAGACTGTCATGAAACACACCCAGGAGAGCAAAGGCTATGCCGGGACCGATCATGGCGCCCACCGTATCCATGGAGCGGTGAAAGCCAAAGGCCTTTCCCAGGATCTCTTTTCTCGTGGAATCCGCGATGATGGCGTCCCGGGGCGCGGTCCTCACGCCCTTCCCCACGCGGTCGGTGAACCGGTATATGAGGACATGCATCCATGATGTGGCTGTGGCAAGGATGGGCCTGCTGAACACGGATATCCCGTATCCCCAGAATATGAGTGCTTTGCGCTTTCCGAGCCTGTCGGAGAGCCATCCCGAGAAGACCTTGAGTATGCTGGCAGTGCTTTCCGCGATCCCCTCGATAATCCCAATGGATGTCTTTGAACTGTGGAGGACATTGTTCAGATAGAGGGGGATGAGGGGATAGATCATTTCCGAACTGATATCCATAAACAGGCTCACAAGGCCGAGGACAAAAACATTCCTGGGAAAACCGAGGATCTCTTTCATGGTGTGATATTATAAATTATGAGAATCCAAAAAGCGCTGAGTTTTTCGAATGTCGCGCGGACCAGCCAACAGGGGGTGAGCACCTTCATAATTCTTATAATCGACAGAATATTGAGATGGCAGAAGTCGTTCCTTTAAGATCGAGGGTCTCTCTTCGTTCTCAAGAGGCTTTTTTTATAAGGTGTCGTATAAGAATTATTCACGCACTCACCCTCTGTTCACGTGCTTTGGCAAGACAAGTTTGGAGTGCGTTCTGAGGATGTAGATTGTGATGATCGAGATTGATGGAAGTTTTGGAGAGGGTGGAGGGCAGATACTCCGCACAGCACTGAGCCTCTCATGCATGTTCCGCAAACCGTTCAGGATAATCAATATCAGGAAGGGGCGGAAAAAGCCCGGCCTCATGCCCCAGCATCTCACCGGCGTCAGGGCTGCGCAGCTCCTGTCCCATGCAGAGGTGACAGGAGACCATATAGGGTCTGTGGAACTCACATTCACCCCCGGAGAGGTCAAAGGCGGAAGCTTTTTCTTTGACATCGGAACAGCAGGCTCCACAATGCTTGTTCTCCAGACGCTGATTCCCGCCCTCATCCTTGTAGGGGGCCGGACCGAGATCATCCTCAAGGGAGGGACACACGTCCCCTTCAGCCCGTCCTTCCATTATGTGAACGAAGTCTTTGTTCCCTTCCTGGAAAGGCTGGGCATAAGAATACTCCTGAGCATCGAATCCTACGGGTTCTATCCAAAAGGCGGAGGGAAGATCAGGGCTGAGATTTTTCCTGCCAGGAGGATTAGGCCACTGACGATTTTGGAGCGGGGCAGAATAGTTGCCCTGAAGGGGTGCTCCGGGGTCGCCAATCTTCCCCTCTCCATAGCAGAAAGGCAGTGGAAGGGATCATTGGAAAAGGTCCATTCCGAGATAAAAGATCTCCGCTGTCCGGAATCATTAGACCTGCTCGACGCACCGGCCATAGGCCAGGGGACATTTATTTTCCTCAAAGCGCAATCAGAACATTCCCTGGCCGGGTTCACCTCCCTGGGCGAGAGGGGAAAGAAGGCCGAACTCGTGGGCGAAGAGGCTGCCTCGGAGTTCGTTCAATATTATTATACAGATGCGGCCCTGGACCCTCACCTGCCCGACCAGCTTGTGCTATATCTCTCCCTGAGTGACGGAGAGTCGGAGTTTACCACGTCCCGCATCACCCAACATTTGTTAACAAACCTCTGGGTGATCGGCCTGTTCCATGAGTTCAAGTACTCTGTCGAAGGAGAGAGCGGGAAACCAGGGAAAGTAAAGGTTACTTCTCCACGACCCTGACCTTCATCTCGATTCTTTCATTGGGATTGTCCATCCTGTCCCGAGGTTGAATCACGATCTTGTCGGCAACGTCCATTCCGGAGACAACCTCGCCGAAGACAGTGTATTGTCTGTCAAGAAAAGGCGCGTCAGCAACACAGATGAAAAACTGGGAGCCTGCGCTGTCGGGATTCGCAGCCCTTGCCATGGAAAGGATGCCGCGCTTGTGAGGCTTGCTGCTGAACTCTGCCTTTACCGTATACCCGGGCCCGCCTGTGCCATGCTTTGACTTATCCGGGTTCTTTGAGTTCGGGTCGCCGCCCTGGATCATGAAACCGGGGATTACCCGGTGGAAGGTCGTGCCGTCGTAGAATCCTTTTTTTGCGAGCTCTATGAAATTGTTCACGTGATTCGGCGCAACATCAGGGAAGAACTTGAGCTCGATGTTCCCGAATTTTGTCTCGATGATAGCCTTCGCGTCAGCCATTTTCTTGATCTCCTCTTTTGTGAATTTTTTTTCCTTCATTTCTGCGGACGCAGAAACCGCCAGTGTCAGCATAAAGACCGCCAGAATGCCCTTTCTGAAAAGACCCATATAACCTCCAAAAATGTTTAGTTTTCTCATGCCGTGATGTTGAACAACCAGACACGGGACTGCAGACGGTCTGTATCCCGTTTGCAGTGTGTTGAATTATACCATTTCTGTTTTCCTGCCGGATGCCTTTAAAAAAGGTTTTCATTGGAATTATAATAATCCATGTCCTTGTTGAATTTGAAATGGTAAAGACAAAAAACTTCTTCAAGGGGCCTTGCATTTTCATCACCGCAGCTCTCCTGCTCACTGCTTCAGGGGCCTCTGCAAAAGCACCTGACGCAGTGCCGAGCCAGAAGAAGGGTGTAGTCGCTGTTTATGTCAATGATAAAGCCGGAAGGCACGTTGCTTCTGCAACCGGTATCATCATTGACCGGCGCGGAGTAGTCGCAACCAGCTGCTTCATCATTCCAAAGTGGCTTGAAGTAATAGAGAACACTCTATTGATGAAAACGGAAGACGGCACAGAGTCACCGCTGGAGTATCTCATCTCACAGAACTGTAACAATGGCATCGCCCTGATCAAGGTCAGAGGGATCTTATTCCCTGTGATCAACATCGCTTCAGGCCATAAACCGAAGAAGGGTGAAGCCGTGACAGTTATCACCAGGGCGCCACCGGAGACAACAGTGCTCGAGGGTCGCATAAAAACCACCGGCAGGGACGGGAGTTTTCAGACAACGGTTCCCATCACGCCGAAGCGTGACGGGAGCCCTGTTCTCAACAGGAAGGGTGAAGTCATCGGCATCTCGACCTTCCTTCTAGGGAAAGGGCAGAAACAACTCGCAGTGATTCCTGCAAAGAACGTTGCGAAGGAGTTCAACAGGTACAAACACCTGATAAAAGAGTCCCCTCCTTCTCTCTTTGATACGCCTCGCGTTCCCTCTCAGGTCCCTGCGGTTGCGCCTGCACCTCGGCTGCAGAGAGAAGGAAAGGCGGTTGACGCGGAGGGATATTTCGCCCTTGGCAGTTCCTACGAAAAGACAAATATGATCCAGGAGGCAGTTGAAGCCTATAAAGAGGCTATCAGGAATAAACCCGACTATTTTGACGCCTATGTGAACCTCGGGCTTCTGTATTACAAGCTCGGGAGATATGACGAGGCAGTGGAGGCATATCTCAACGCAATGACGATAAGACCCGATGACAAATCAGTTTATAACAAGCTGGGCGCCGCCTATATTATCCTCGGCAACTACTCCATGGCGCTGGATACCTTCAAACAGTCGTTGAAGATGGACCCCGGGAACCCCGAAACTCACTTTAACCTGGGAATCGCTTTTGTCATTACCGGGAACAGGAATGGCGCTGTAGAGGAATACGACGCCCTGAAGAACCTCGACAGGGAAAGGGCAGCGAAGTTGCTCGATCTGATTTATTGAGGGCAGGGAGTTCGGCTACGGTTTTATTTCGATGGGGGTGCCGTCGGGAACATATTCCCAGATCTCTTCCATTTCAGCATTGGTAACAGCGATACAGCCGTCTGTCCAGTCCTGGACCCGATGAAACTTATCCACCCTGGCGAAACCATTGGGCAGCCCGTGGATCATAATGCTCCCCCCGGGGGATACGCCAAGTTTCTGTGCATTGGAGATATCGGTTTCGTTGGGATAGGATATGTGGATCGCCAGATAAAATTTGCTTTTCGAATTCCTTGAATCGATGACATAACTGCCTTCCGGCGTCCTCTGGTCTCCCACTTTTATCTTGCGGCCCTCCGGGTTTTTCCCAAGAGCGATCCTGTACGCCTTGAAGATTTCCCCGTCCTTCATCAGCATAAGCATTCTTTTACTTTTGATAACAACCACCTTGTCCGCCTTCGCCAGTGCCGCAAGTGCATTCCCCTGTGCATAAAAGAAAAAACCCAGGCCGAGGAGCACCATACCGAAGAGTATCGCCCTGTCCCGCGTTATCAATCCATCTTTCTTGAACGGTTCCCTGTGAAAACCCATCCTTTACATGATAATGACAAACCGGGCCCCTCTGTCAAGAGGATGATGAGCAAAATGGTATAATGAGAGACGGTTCTGACCTATGGATGAGCTTGCCAGAGAATATGTGATCTCTTTTTACGACAACGCCCTGAAGATGTTCGGAGACAGGCCCGAAGCCGTCAGATGGACGCCAAAGGGACAGTTTTCCCATTACTTGTCACTCCTGGACATCGGAGGCTGTATCGACGGGAAGAATATCCTCGATTTCGGATGCGGAAAGGGTGATTTCCTCACCTTCCTGAAGGAGAAGAATATCAAGGTACAATACACAGGGGTCGACATCAACGAAAAGCTCATCGCACTGGCTAAAGAAAAGAATCCTGACTCCACTTTCAGGGTCTTTGATCTGGAGAAGGAAACCCTTGAAGAAGACTTTGACTATATCTTTCTCTGCGGGGTCTTTAACCTTAGGATACAGGGAATTGACGAGACTATACGGAACAGTTTGAAAAGGCTTTTCGGTCACTGCAGGCTCGGCATAGGCTTTAATGCCCTTTCATCCCATAATCCGAAAAAGGATTTCGAGCTTCACTATGTCTCACCGGAAGAGCTCTTCACCTTTGCGGTGGAGAACCTCTCCCCCTTTGTGTCCCTGCGGCATGACCGCATCTCCTATGACTTCACGCTCTTCATATACAGGGATGCAAATCCCTCTTCCTGAGGGGCAAGCAGGTTCACCCTGCAGGAGAATTCATCGAGCATCAGCCTTCTCAGGTTAACCACCTCCTGGAAGCGGTTCACGAACTGGCGATAGGGCCGCGCAGGGCCGTCCTCCATTTGTTGAGTGAGACGTCGGCAAAAATACCAGTTGCACCTGAACGGCCGCACAGGCCTTTCCAGGCCGCAGCCGTCCCGGGACAGGAACTGGCAGGGCCCTGTGTCATTGAGTCCTTCTTTATACCGAAGGGGCCTTAGCCCAAGGGCATAAATGTATGTGAGATCATTATGGTCATAATATCCATGCACGTTAATGCAGCAGACCTTCGGGCATAAGGGACAGACCGACGCGGTATTGTCCTGTATAAATGGACTGACAGCGTCGATCCTCTTCCCCAGCTCATTGGCGTATTCCGTAACCTCGCTCAGTTCGCTCCCATAATTATTGAACATGCGCTCAAGAAAGGACGTTGCGGCATACCATCGCTCCCGGTCATGCCATAACGGGGTATCATTCAACTGGCTCATCGGAATGGTCATATGCTACAATTATAAATATATAAGAATCTTAAACAGATGGGCTTATGAAATGAATTGTTCATGCAAGTATTGCGGCGGCGAACTGAAACTGGTCTTCGGCTGAAGGTCGGTATATCTTCGCTGCATGGAATGCAGAAAAGATTTCAGGCTTTCAGAATGCCTGGATGTGATCGATGAGGATACGTGGAGCCTCATATCCTCAAGACCCTGCAACCGCGCATAAGGGTCATCGCCACGCCTCAATCTCATTAAATCTCTTCGCCTCAACACCCATGGCCTCTGCCAGGGACCTGTGAACAATTTCGCCACGGTATGTATTGAGAGAACTCTGAATTCCCGGGTCTTCCCTTATCGCCATTTCTATACCCTGGTTTGCCAGGCTCTTGATATACTGCAGGGTTACATTGGTCAGGGCCAGGGTTGATGTCCTCGGATATGCACCCGGCATATTCGCCACGGAGTAATGCAGAATGCCTTCCACCTCATACACAGGGTCGTCATGGGTGGTCGGCTTAGATGTCTCGACACAGCCCCCCTGATCCACGGATACATCCACAATGACCGTGCCCTTTTCCATGGTCTTCAGCGCATCCCTTGTTATGAGCACCGGCGTTTTTCCGCCGGGTACGAGCACCGCCCCGATGATCAGGTCTGCGTCCCTTATCTCCTCAGAGATAGTATATGCGGTAAGGGGAAGTGTCTTGACCCTTCCCGCAAACATTTCATCTATTCTCTGCAGCGCCTCCACCCCTCTGTTCATCACCACTGTTTCCATCCGCAGACCGTCGCAGACCTCAGCGGCATTGGTCCCTACCACTCCGGCCCCAAGTATCAGGGCCTTGGCAGGCTTTACCCCCGTAGTGCCGGTGGGGAGGACCCCCTTTCCCCCTTTTGCCTTCTGGAGATAATACGCGCCCATGAGGGGCGCCATCCGTCCCGCGATCTCGCTCATGGGGAGAAGGAGGGGAAGTTTTCCGTCCCTCCGGAGGGTTTCATATCCAAAGGCGGTCACTTTCCTTTCAAGGAGTATCTTGGTGAGCTCCCGGTTCGGCGCGAGATGGAGAAAGGTGAAGAGGGCCTGTCCCTCCCTCATCAGATCATATTCCGGCTGAAGGGGTTCCTTGACCTTGACGATCAGGTCTGCCTTTGTGAAGACCGCCTCCCGGTCGGCAACGACACCGCCGACTCTTCGGTATTCCTCATCAGAAAAGCCGCTGCCCTCCCCTGCTCCGGCCTCAACGATGATGATGTGGCCGCCCCTCCTGAGCTCTTCCACGCCCCAGGGCGTGATGCTCACCCTGTATTCTTCCCTCTTGATCTCTTTCGGCACGCCGATGATCATGCATAGCTCCTTCTTGCAGGCAAGACGTAATCTCAACGAAATTATATCAGATATTCCCTCTCAAATGTTTTTGCATATCGTAATGACGAATAAAAACTTATTCGCCATTACGCCTTGTGGTATATAATGAATTCATGAATACACGTTATATGCCGGCAATGGGAATTGCCCTGCTCGCTGTCTTTTATTTCTTTCTCCTCAGGGATGTGGATGCCGCCCCGAGGCCGCACACTGTTTCTGCAAGGGTCGTTGCGGTTCACGACGGCGATACCATGAGCGTGGTCATCGGGCGGAAGAAGGAAAAGGTGAGATTGACCGGCATAGACGCCCCTGAACTTGCCCAGAGGCCGTGGGGTATCAATGCAAAAAGGTACTGCAGGGAACTCGTTACCTCATCGGGGAATTCCGTCACCCTGGAGTTCGATCTGGAGAAGAGGGACAGATACGGCAGACTTCTCGCCTATGTCTGGACGCCGGACAATAGGCTGATAAACCTCGAAATGGTCAGAAATGGTTACGCCGCCCTTTACACCTTCCCGCCCAACGTGAAATATGTGGAACTGCTGAGAGAGGGTCAACGATACGCGCGGGGAAAAGGGCTGGGTATCTGGGGAAGAAATGGACTGAGGGAGATGCCCCGGGATTACCGGAGAGAACATCAGCGGTAGTTCAGCCCTTCGCCCTCGCCCTTATCTCAAACCCCTTCGCCACGAGACGGGAGATGATCTCTTCATAGTGTCCTTCCCCCCTCGTCTCTATGGTAAAGATCACCCTTGTCTTGCCCACAGGGAGGTCACCCGAAAGCCTGTCGTGGATCACATTGAGAATATTTCCCCGTGCGGAGGCGATCACGCCGGTAAGGGAATGGAGACTTCCCGGCACATCATCCACCGTCACCTCGAAGACCCCTATCCTCCCGCTGGAAACAAGGCCCTTATGGATGATCTTGTCTATGAGAGTGAAATCGATATTCCCCCCGCTCACCACAAGTACAACCCTTTTCCCCCTGAACCTCCCCCTATTTTCGAGCAGGGCGGCAAGGGGTACGGTGCCCGCCCCTTCCACAACCAGTTTCTTCCGCTCCAGGAAAAGGAGGATCGCCATAGCTATGGAGTCTTCCGTCACCAGGCTTATGTCATCCACATATCTGTTCATAAGCTCCAATGCCTTTCCCCCGACCTCTCCCACTGCTATTCCATCCGCAAGGGTGGGCAGGGGCGCTTTCTCTGTTATCCTCTTTTCCCTGAATGAAACATACGCCGACGGGGCAGCCTCCGTCTGAATGCCGATGACCTCTGTTTTCGGTGAGACAGCCTTCACTGCCGTCGAGACCCCGGAGATAAGCCCGCCTCCACCCACAGGCACAAGGACAACATCCACATCCTTCATATCCTCTGTGATCTCCAACCCCACGGTTCCCTGCCCCGCAATCACCGCATCATCATCAAAGGCGTGTATGAAAAGGTAGTCCTTTTGGATGAGGGCGTATTCCAGGGCCTCCCGAAAACTCTCCCCGTGAAGCACCACTTCAGCGCCGTAGCCCCTTGTGGCCTCCTCCTTTACAATGGGAGCGGTGACAGGCATCACGATCTTTGCATGGAGACCGAGTCTGCCTGCAGCGTACGCCACTCCCTGCGCATGGTTTCCCATGGACGCAGCGATCACTTTTCCATCCCTGAGGGAGACCATCCTGTTGAATGCTCCCCTGACCTTGAACGAGCCGGTCTTCTGGAGGTTCTCGGCCTTGAGGTACACCTCAGCCCCTGTCATCCTGCTGAAAGAACTGGAATAGATGAGGGGCGTCCTGTGGACAAAAAGACGGATATTTTCAGCCGCATTGCGAATGGCTTTTATGTCGATCATATTACCCTCCTTCACCTTTTGGGATCCCACCCTTCAGAGGAACCAGGTAATATCCGGGGGACACCCTGTACTTCTCCAGTATCATCTGGAAGAGAGACCCTAACGCAAAGGATGAATCCGTCATCAATTCCAGGGACATGTTCATGTCGTTCCCCTGCATGGTCCCCTTGACCCGTGCAAAGACGCCCGTTCCTGTCATGGCAAAGGACTGCACCTCAACGGTATTGTCGCTATTCATCTTCACTGTTCCCTTTATGTCATGAAAGAGGTCAAGAGGCAGAAAAACGCCGCTCAGGGATGCGCTTTTGAGATTTACGTCCCGTACCGAGAATTTCAGCTCTCCCGAGTTATTGCGCACCCGAAAACTTCCCGAAAGAATCCCGTCGCCATATATCCCCAGCGGCTCGAACAGAGGGATCCCGTTTATGCGTATATTGCCCGCCGTGATCATGAAACTGTCAGCCCCTGTCAACCTGACGAAACCTGTAACATCACCATCGTTCATGCTGCCATGGAATCTCAGTTCAGGACGCAACCTGAAGAAGGACAGAAAATCTAACCTTCCCTTCACGTTACTGAAGACCAAAAGGGTATCGTCTGAATCTCTCCCGCTCCCTTTTTTCTTCAGGAGAATCCTTTCCGCGCCAAAATTATAAAACAGCCCCTTTTTCACGCCCTCTGTCTTGAGATAGAGGTACTCCCTGCTGAGAGAATTCTCTATGAGATCAGCGATAAGGCTTTTCGGTATGGCGATAAACCACACGCAGACAACGAGAAGCAGCAGGACAATGAGAGCAACAGCAGCTTTTTTCACTTCCTTGTGAAGAGCGATACGGTCATGGTGATGTTCAGAAGCTCAGGATTTTCGAAGGATTTCTTTATCGTCGCCCTCTTGACTGAGAGGATCATCGGCGCATCGAGTACCCGGTGATAGATATTCACCAGTTCGTTCATGGAGACCTTCTCCATCTGGACCTCGGCGCTTTCTTCGGTCATGGAACCCTGGATCTCCCTGGCGCCTGTGACCTTGACCGACTTTATCTTCCCTTTCATGCCGACGGAGGACGAAAGCATATCTACGGCATTGGCGATCCCCCGCACCTGCGCAACGGTGGACCTCTGCTCAACAAAATCCACGTTCTCCTTCATGAGCTTATATTCCCTGCTCAGGACGGACAGCTCTTTCTGCTTCGTCTTTAGCATCTCCAGTTCTTTCCCGGCAGACCGCTCCATGACAAGGGCGGGAATGATGAGAACATAGAGCCCGATGAGCAGTGAAGCGACGAGTATCTGCCCCCGGGACTTCATGCTTTCCTTCCTTTTGCCACAAGAGTAAAGAGGGTCTTACCGCCTGTGGAAGGTTTTATATCAGAGACCGAAACATCCTTCAGAACTTCGGAAAGCCTCGTCTTTGCCTTATCGACCTCAGCCATTGACGATGCTTCTCCCTTCATGGTGACGAGGTCTTTATCAAGGACAATCTCATAAAACATTATTCCCTGCGGAGTTTTCTGCGAGAGGTCCAGCAGAAACTGGAGAGGTTGCGCGCCGATGAGGGCATCTCCCTTCTCCTTTATCTCCTTCATATGGGATTTCATCTGATAGAGCTCGTCCGTTATTTTCTTCTCGGTGGGGAAAAGCGCGGTATAGGCATTCCGCAGTTCCCTCCGGAGGGAGGAGGCCTCGCCTTTGGATGCAATGATCCCGAATGCCAGATACGCATTGATCACGAGGGCAAGGAGGATCAAAAGGGTCACGGTCACCTTCAGGGTTTTTCTGGTCTTCTCCAGATCCTTTGTGAAGGCGAAGGGGCCTGTCCTCAGGTTAATCGTCTGGTTCAGCAGTTCGTCCCCTGCAGCCCGCATCCTTTCATCGGGTCCCGGCCTTTCCGGGTTCACAAGCCGCAGGGCAATGTCTTCAGTTCCTCCCCTGAGCGCTGCCCGAAGCTCCAGGGATGTCACGATCTCAGGGTCTATCCCCCGGGACGCAAGATTTTCAAGGATCTCTTTCAGTACCCTTTTTTCGATATAGGCAACCAGTACATCGAACGTGTCGCCTGAGCCGCCCGGCACCACGGCATCAAAGACCACAGTATCGGCACTCTCCATGATCAGGTTTTCCAGCTCAAAGGGGATCACCTTCAGCAGCTTCTCCCTGTCATTAAACGGGAATTCCAGGACCCTGAAGTTCAGCAGTTCCAGGGGAAGGCTGAGAATGCATCGGTCCATATCTGCCGGACTAAGGGAAGATGTGCCGTCGCCCGGATAGGGAAAAGACTTCTCGAACTCGTATTTTCCGGAACCGGCGTTGAACAGATAAAGGGTTCCCGCAAGTTTTTCGCCTGCTCCTGAAGTGAGATCAAGAATGCCCGCCTTTTTCATGGCCTCTCTTTTCTGTTATGCTCACGTTCCTGCATCATCCTCACCATTACATCTCCCTCCAGTATACCACCCGGCCGGAGCCGCTGATCTTCACCACGCCCTCGATCACCCTCTTTATCCCGTTCTCTTCCGCGACAGAAGCGATGCGAAAGTTTATCGGAGCGCCGGAAGTTGCATTTGCACTTATGGCTGTAATGAGAGTGTTGTCAAAGCCTGCCCTGCTGAGTTGACCCAGACTCGCGAAGGGCTCCAGTTTCCTCTGATTCACGACCTCCTCTGCCCGATCCTTTGTTATCCTTGCATCGAGGGACATTATAACAGGAACGGGGGCGGTATTGATATTGATCCGGGCGTCGTCCGTGTTGCCATAGCCATACACCGTCACATACGGCAATAATGCCTCATATATTTGGGCATCAATGCCTGTGATGAGTAACAACTCATCAACGCTGTCCATGAAAACGTTCTTTGCCCCTTCTTCTGAGTCCCTCAGCCTGGGCTCGCTGTCCGCGTCTATCCAGTCGGCAACCCTGTCGGCAATGCTTTCATCAAGGCCAAGGTTTGTGAGAAGCCTTTTGAGCACCTTTATCGAATCAGGGATTCTCAGCGAATTCAGGTTGAATTTGGCATTCTCGTCCTCGACGGTGACTATGAGGGTTCCGGAGAACCCTTCCAGAATGTTCTCCACGGGGATGACCATCCTGCCCGGGAATCTGTAAAGGTCTGTTTTGGGGATGTCAGCTATGGTCTTCACTGCAAGGGAGACCCCTGATTTCGAAACAAAGGAGAGTTTCTGGGCCTCCTTCCAGTTATGAAGGGCCGATGTGGACGTATAAACACCGTAGGAAAACTCCACCACCATGGCAGTAATGAGCACTAGGATCATGAGGGTGAGCACCAGCGCCATACCCTTCTCGCCGGACGCGTGATGCGTGATGCGTGATGCGTGATGGGTTTTATGTTTAACCCTGTCGGCCTTTAAGCATACCTCTTTATGGGCCTTCCTCTTCATAGCGGCTTGTCACACCTGGGTCGGGCAATTTCAGAAATGGTGAGGGGGCTTTCCCCTTTCTTTGTATATACCTTCATCGAGATCCTTATCTCATCCGGCATGCTGCCGGCTGCCCCGCTGTCCCATGTCTTCACCAGCCTGTCGCCATATCCTGCCTCCACAGTGAAGGACTCTATATCCTCCACAAGCTCCGTGCTCTTCGTTTCCCCCCGTGCGCCGAAGGCCGGGGAGACCTTTTTCTTCAGCACGAGGGTTTCCCCATTCTCTTCCACAGTATAATTGATCTTTGCCAGCCCGGGGAGCAGGGGAGAGAACGAGGTAAAGAGCATTTGTGATGCCTGCTTCCCGTAGAAATCCCTGTCATCCACCTTGAACACGGTGTATGGTTTGTCTTTCCGATAGACGGCAGATTCTATCTCCCTCTTCATAGTGTCCAGAACAGCGCGGGTCTCCTGTATCCTGATGAGGGAATCATCAACCGCGTCCACTGCCCTGCGGGAAAGGGAGAAGGCGCTGTAGAGAGCGGCGATTACAATAGAGGTTATGGCAACGGCCACCAGAACTTCGAGGAGGGTAAACCCTGCATTCTTACTGATGCGGGGACGCGGAGACGCGGGGAGGCGGAGATTCAACATTCTCCCTTTTCTCCATGTCGCCGCGTCACCCTTTCTCCGTTTCGTCGTCATTTTACCTTCCGTATGAGCTGCGACAGCGTAATACTTTCTTTTCCGCCAGAGACGACCACCGATATCTCTGACATTCCGGGGAAAGAAGAATCCCTGACACCGGTCTCATAGGAAAAGCCCGCATATGGCTCCGGGAACTGACCCTTTTCGGTCACCGGCTTCCTCTCCATGGCATACATCTTCTCCTTTGCAAGGTTTGTGGAGATGGTGGTATTCCTGTGCCGTTCAGCGATCCCGAGGTGATAATTCAGGGTATAGATGAGGGTCACCAGCAGGCCACCCACAATGGCAAGGCTTATCATCACCTCAAGGAGGGTAAAGCCGTCCGCTTTGCGGGAATTTAAAATTGAAAATTTAAACTTCCGGAATTCCTTAATTTTTGCATTTTTCATTTTGAATTTTGAATTATCTTTACCCTTCCACTCATGCTGTTGAAGGCCACCGACATATCAGATTTATCATCCCTAAGGTGCATGGTGAAACTCTCCGATGCCCCCAATGGGCTGAAAAAGACGACCACCTCACCTTCCGATACCATGCCCCTGGACAGCAACTCAATGCCGGAAAGGAAATCGAACTTTTCTGATTTGTCTCCGTCAGGGCCGTTGTAATTTATTACTCTGTCGGCGAAGGTGATCTTCATGTGCAGGGTGTTCTTCGTGGAGAGTGCGCTGTCATTGAGATACCGGACGATGGAACCCAGCCTCTTTGCATCAGACTTCATTTTGCTCTCTCCGATACCGGTCAATGAGGGAAGGGATACCGCCAGCACAAGAGACAAAATAAAAATTACTACTATCAGTTCTAAAAGGGTGAAACCTTTTCTCGAAGTGATGAGTGAAAAAGGAGAACTTTCTTTCGGCGGCGCGTTGATAACTGCCCTCTCCCTAATCATTGAACTCCGACTTTATCGCCTATCTCATATCCCAACTCTTGATATCCGCATCCTTGCCCTCGCCGCCCTCTTTGCCGTCGGCTCCGTAGCTCATGAGGTCATAATCTCCGTTCAACCCCGGAGAA
>JAMCQB010000012.1 GCA_023382175.1 Nitrospirota bacterium
CAGGCAAGTTCAAATCAGACCTTAAGCTGCCTGCTATGACTTATAACATAACTGCTCAGCATGACTGCACGGATTGCCACGGGGGAAAGGTGCCGGAAGTGAATATAAAAGGCAATCCAGCCCCGGCAGGCGCTAAAACGAAAAATTAAAAAACTTTCCGAAAGTCACAACAGGCTAATACATCTCGAATGCATAACATAAAGGACGGGGACATTTCCCCGTCCTTTATGTTATAAACACTTAAAGTCATATTGTTATGAAAATAGGTGCATTTCAGGACTATAAAGCTTAAGTCTTGATGGGTAATTATGGAGAAAAGAAAGAAAAACTGCTGGGAAATTAAAGGATGTGGAAGAGAGCTCGGCGGGAAGAATGCCAAAGAGCTCGGCGTATGCCCTGCTTCAATCCATAGAAGGCTTGACGGCGTTCACGGCGGGAAAAATGCGGGAAGAGCTTGCTGGCTCGTAGCAGGCACTATGTGCGCTAGACCGGTCCAGGGCACCTTCGCCCAGGAATATAGAGATTGTCTGCAATGTGACTTTTACAAAAAGGTAAAGAAAGAAGAAGGGCTGGACTTTAAGATGACCTTAGGCATTGAGGAGATGCTGCTGGAGAGTGAGAATCGCTATCGAATGCTGTTTGAACGCGCTGGAGACGCCATTTTCATTTTGGATGCCGAGGGAGAAAAGGCAGGCCAAATTGTAGCTGTAAATCAGGCTGCAGCAGAAATGCACGGGTACACGGTGGATGAGCTACTAGCGATGAACATAACGGAACTGGATATGCCAGATGCTGCAAAAGAGGCTCCAGGTCGCATCGAGCGCATGCTGAAAGGGGAATGGATCAAGACAGAAATCACCCATCGCAGGAAGGATGGCACTATTTTTCCTGTTGAGATAAGCACCGGCCTATTTGAGTTTGGAAATCATAAATATATTCTTGCCTTTGATAGGGACATTACCGAACGTAAGGTGAATGAGCAGGAGCGAGAGAAACTTATTCTCGAACTTCAAGGCGCACTCGACAAGATCAAAACATTAAGAGGCTTGCTTCCGATTTGCGCCTGGTGCAAGAAGATACGCGATGATAAAGGTTATTGGAAAAAAGTCGAAACCTATATTGAAGAACATTCTGATGCTATGTTTACTCATGGCATATGCCCTGAATGTTTGAAAAGAATAAGCCCTGAATTATCCGATAACTCATTAAAAAATGATTAAGGATATCGAAAATAGAAAATAAAGGCTCAACTTCTCAACACCGGTCGTATTTTCAAAAAGGAGGAAGGGTTATGACAAAGACTCAGGCCGACTGCCACACGATCCTCGGAGGTTACCATGTTTAAAAATATCTTTTACGCGGTGTTTCTTTTTACTTTCTTATTGCTGATAGGTTCTGAGAGAACCTTTGCCGAAACCAATTTAATTGTTCTGGAATCACCTTATTCTTTCGATAAGACCGTCAAGGCTATTGAACAGGCAATTCGACCTAATAATATGGGGATTACAGCAAAGATTAACGCACAGGCTAATTTGGCGAGAGCAGGAATCAAAATCAGGGGAAACCAGATTTTTGAAATTTTCAGACCCGATTATGCTAAGCGTATTTTTGATCGAAATCTCCAGGCCGGGATTGAGCCGCCTCTACGAATTTATATCTACGAAGATGGGAATAAAACCTTTGTTGTCTATCGAAAGCCGTCTTCCATCTTCAAACCTTACGATGATCCTGTTTTGACGGATATTGGAAAGAAGCTTGATGTAATTCTAGAAAAGATCATCAAAACAGCCTTTAATAATTAATTTGAGATCCGTGGTTATGAAGGGTCTGAGGATATGCTGCGGTTAGAATGAACATCCTCATCAGGAGGGAGAAGAGATGAAGAAGCAAGTAAGATTTGGGCCGGTACTGGGTATTATCATATTGCTTATTATCAGCAACAAGGCCATTGCCCAACAGAAGCCTCAAGATGCCAATACCTGCCTGCAGTGCCACAGTGATGCAAAGAAGATGAAGGAACTGGGCTATCCGGAGTTTACCATGGCCCGGGAGGAGGTGGAAAAGCAGACAGGCATGCCTGCAACCTGCGAGATGTGTCATCAGGGAAATCCCAATGACAATACCATTGAGGGAGCGCATAAGGGTATCTTAGGTCTGTCTGTAGTCATGAAGAAGGGATCTATTGCGGTTCCGAGGAGGGAGCTTAAAGGGGAAGACAGGGAATCCATCAAAAGCTTGAAGCCGAAAGGTGACTTTGCAGGCAATGCCCTTTTCCCGAGGGTGATGGGCAAGGACGGCAAGCCTGAGCTTAATCCGAGGGTATCGGTTATCCAATGGCATGACAAGGATATCAATACCATTGCCTTTAATCCAGGTATTGCGGAGAAGACCTGTGGAACCTGCCATCCGGAGGCTGTCAAGAGCTACATGAAGACAGAAATGGGATTGACATTGACCATGAGCCAGTATGTGACCTGGTTCAGCCCCCCAGGCCCTCAGACCTGCGGCCTCTGGACAGCAGCCACCACCAGGCCCAACAATGACAGCTTTACCACCGAAAATATGGAGAGATATAATGCTGTCAGCACTGCCCATCTTGGCAAAGAGCAGGCCTTTTCCAACCAGAGAAACTGTAATACCTGCCATGCAGGTTGCCTGGATTGTCATTATACCCCTTTTAATAAAGAGGCCAAAGACAGCAAAGGCAGACCAAAAGAGGCAGGGGTCCATACCTTTTCTTTTAAGCCGCCGGCGCTTTCATGCATGGGCGGCGGCAGGGCCCAGATATGTCATGCAGGCCCCCTGGAGAGGAGAAGGGGAGATGGATTCATGAAAGGAAACTTTGCAAAGAAAGCCGTTGCTGACCCGCAGACTGAGAATTCAAAAAAATATATCGAGACCCCTGATGTCCACTTTGCCAAAGGCATAACCTGTGTGGACTGTCATCGTCAGAATCACAAAACCCATAACATGGGTGACCAGATAAGGAGTCCCGGGCCCGTGCAGTGTGCAGAATGTCATGGGCAGGAGGTGTCTGCCAATAAAAAGGGCATTCACAGGAATCTCTCCTGCGAGGCATGCCACACCCCGTTGGCGGCAGGCTATGCCTTTAACTTCTGGGCGTCTGGGAAAAGATTCGGCATGGAAACCCCCCTCGACAGACACCAGTTCTATAATGTCAATGCAATGGGGCCTATCATCCTTAAGAACAAGAAAGGCCAGTGGAACCCCTATCATATAGTCCCGCACATCTCAACCAATGTTAAGAGGGAGGAGGTAAAGCTGTCCAGGAAGCTTATCTTCAGGAGCAAGCCGGATGTAAACATGAAGAGGGAATATCCGTCCGATGATGCCTTTGCTGTCACGGGAACCTATGAAGGCAGCAAGGATGAAGGCATGGTCATGGCCTGGTTGAACATTGACAAGGTTGCCCATGCCGTAACAAAGGCCAGAACCTGTGAGAGCTGCCACGGATCAGGAGGGGCGCAAAAGGTTTTAGTGGATTACAAGTGGATGGAAAAACCTGATACCGCTTATAAGGATGTTCTGTCAGGCCGTTACACGCTTGCGGCTGACAGAAAGGGTTTGAGGATAGAGAACCTTTCGGGGACTGATGGAAAAACAATCCCTGAGGGACTTAAACCCCTAACAGGCAAGTGGGATTTAAAGGGAAACTTTTCGATCCCGGAGA
>JAMCQB010000063.1 GCA_023382175.1 Nitrospirota bacterium
GGCTGCGTTGATAACGATCTTATCTCTGTCACCCCGCACCGGCTCCAGCGTGAACATGACCCCCGAGGCCTTCGAATCGATCATCTCCTGGACCGCCACGCTGATCAGCACCTCGTCGTGGGCAAAGCCTTTTTCTTTCCGGTAAAAGATGGCCCGGGGCGTGAACAGGGAGCTCCAGCACTGCTGAACCTTCCGGAGGAGCGTCTGGCCGGTCACGTTCAGGAAGGTGTCCTGCTGGCCGGCAAAACTGGCGCCCGGCAGGTCCTCAGCCGTTGCCGAAGACCGGACCGCCACGGCAACATCCTTCCTGCCGCGCTGCTTGCAGAGCTCGCCGTATGCCGCAAGGATTGCGTCCCCTATTTCTTCGGGCATCGACAGGCCCTCGAGGTGCGTTCTGATTTGACGTGAGGCCTCCTCTAATGCTTCCAGATCATCCATGTTGATATCGGCTAACAGGGCACCGATCTTTTCATCCGCACGGTTTTTTTCCAGAAAGATCCGGTATGCATCTGCTGAAACGGCAAAGCCGTTTGGAACGGGCACGCCGATCTTCCCGTAGAGCTCTCCGAGATTGGCGCATTTTCCCCCGACCCGTGGAATGTCTTCCTTGCCCAGGCATTTGAACCATATTGCCAGATTGCTCTCCTGCATAAAAATATCACCCCCTTCTTGGATGGTAAATTCTAATGCGTTTTCATGGTGAGCGACCTTCGATTTCCTGCCTCACCTCCATGATCTTGTTGGCAACTTCTTCTATCGAACTAACGGTGACATCGATAACCTGCAGATCCTTTATCTGATTGAATATCCGTCGGCTGTAAGCCAGCTCCTCCTTGATATGCGTTACATCCAGATAATAATTCAAGGCTTCTTCACTGTATTTCACCCTCTTTCGCCTGATGAAAGCAAGTCGGTCATATTCGATGGCGAAACCTACTTTCTGGGTCTTTAACGTAAAAACCTTGTCCGGCGGTCTCATGCCAAGGATAAGGGGCACGTTGGCCACCTTCAAACCGTAGTTACAGGAAAGATAAAGGCTGGTTGGGGTTTTGGAGGTCCTTGAAACGCCCAGGATGATAATATCCGCCTTCTCCAAAGTCTCCACGCCCTGCCCATCATCGTGCTTCAGGGTAAAATCAATGGATTCGGCAAGGCGAAGCGATTCTTCTCCGATTCCCCGTAAAAGCCCGGGCTCCAGGAGGGGCATCAAATCCCACTGCTTTCTAATGCGGTCAATGATCGGGCCGAGGAGATCGATGGCGTACATGTCCATTGTTCGCCTTTCCTTGCGAATCCACGCCCTCAGTTCCTGTGAGACGAGGGAGTATATGACGATGCCCTGTGCCGCATGGGCCTGGTTCAGGATCGCCTTGATCTGCTCTTTCGTTTTTATATAGGGAAATTTTTTAAAGACCGGCACGATATCTTTGAACTGCACCAGGACCGCGCTTATCACCATTTCAGCCGTCATTCCTGTCGAGTCAGAGACAATGAATATATGTACCTTCTTTTTGGGCGGACTCATAGGCTACGGGTTCAGAAAGCACCTCGTTCCACCAACATCTCTCACGGGAGGCGCTGCCTCCCTATTAGTATCGAAGCAAACCTCAGGACGGTATTCCCCGCATCTTCGATTCCGTTGGAGCCTGGCATAAGGTGTATTTAAAGTATACTATTTTTTTCTAAAAAAGTTTCAAAAAAAATATACTTTGGAGAGCATTTAGGGTCACATGACATTGTGTATCTGTAAGTGGAAGTGACGGGTCAGCATTGCTGGAGCGGCATGTCTGCCAATAAACATAATTAATCGCCCAGAACACTCTTCAGATACTTCCCCGTATAGGACTCGCTGACTTTTACGATCTCCTCGGGCGTTCCCTCGAAGATGATCCTGCCGCCCTGGTCGCCGCCCTCGGGTCCGAGATCAACAATCCAGTCCGAGGCTGCGATGACGTCAAGGTTATGCTCTATCACCACAACACTATTGCCCGCGTCCACCAGCCTTCGAAGCACATCGATGAGCAGTTTCACGTCATTGAAATGGAGGCCGACGGTGGGCTCGTCAAGGATATACAGGAATCCTTTACCCCCCCATCCCCCCCTTGCCAAGGGGGGGTGTGAGGGGGGTAGTTCAGAACATATCTTGAGCCTCTGGGCTTCACCTCCTGACAGGGTGGTGGCGGGCTGCCCCAGCTTGAGGTACCCCAGACCCACCTCTTTCATGAGGGAAAGCCTGCTGAATACTGCCGGCACATCAGAAAAGACCTCCAGGGCCTCGTCAACGGTCATGTCCAGGACATCGACGATATTCTTGCCCCTATAGATGACCTTCAGGGCCTCGGGTCTGTATCTCCTGCCGCTGCACTCTTCGCACTTGATAAAAATGTCTTCGAAAAAATACATCTCCATCTTCTGGTACCCCTCTCCCCTGCACGTCTCGCATCTCCCTCCCGGCACATTAAAGGAGAAGAACCCCGGGCCGTAACCGTTGGCCTTTGCCTCTATCTGCTCAGAAAAGAGTTTCCTTATCTGGTCGAATATCTTCAGATACGTCACAGGGTTTGAACGGGGAGACCTGCCTATGGGGGTCTGGTCAATGATCTTCAGTCCCTTTACAAACTCCTTGCCCTGGAGGGACCGGTAGGGCAGGGGGGTATCCTCCTGAAGGCCGAAACTCTTTGCCAGCGCATGGCAAAGGGTCTCGACAACGAGGCTGCTCTTGCCGGAGCCCGAGACGCCGGTTACTGCGGTCAACGTCCTCAGAGGAATTGTCAGGTCAACTTCCTTGAGGTTATTTCCCCTCGCACCATAGAGGATGAGTTCCTTCCGCTCTCTTTTCAGCGGATGCCTGGCATCGCGGCTGAAGGTTATCCTTTCGATGCCTTTCACATACCGCGCGGTTAACGTGTTCGCATTCAGGAATTTTTCCCTGGGGCCTGAAAAGACGATTTCACCGCCTTTATGGCCGCCGCCGGGACCGAGTTCCACGATCCAGTCCGCAGCCTGTATGATTCCTTTGTCGTGCTCCACTACCACTATGGTATTGCCCATTCCGGAGAGTTCAGCCATTATCTTTGCCACCCGTTCCGTGTCCCGTGCATGGAGTCCCACTGTGGGCTCATCCAGGACATAGAGGGTGCCCGTGAGGTAAGATGCAAGCTGGTTCGAGAGGTTCACGCGCTGATATTCCCCGCCCGAGAGGGTCTTCCCCTGCCTGCTGAGGGTGAGATAGTCGAGACCGACCCGCTGGAGGAAGGAGAGTTTAAGGGTGATCTGCCGAAGGATCTCTTTTGCCATATCCCTCTGGAACGGTGAAAGGTCAATGTCCCGGAAGAACCCGGCCAGGTTCACTAGCGGAAGATCGGTAAGCCCTGCGATGTCCAAATGGGAGATCTTGTAGGAGAGCGCCTCTCTCTGGAGCCGCTTGCCGTTGCATGTGGGACAGACGGAACTTTTCCTGTATCTGCTGAGGAAGACCCTGACATGCAGCTTGTATCTCTTGCTCTCCAGTTCCTCGAAGAAATCGTCGATGCCGTAGAAATTCGGATCACCCTTGAATATCTTCTCCTTTTCTTCTTCGGAAAATTCCAGGAACGGTTTTTTCAGATCGATCCCCGACTTCTTCGAGCCGGCCAGGAACTGCCGTTTCCACCATTTTGCAGCAGGTTTTTCCCATGGCTCTATGGCCCCTTCAGACAGGGAGAGGAGTTTATCCGGGAATATGAGGTCCTCGTCATAGACCAGAATGTTGCCGAACCCCTTGCATTTCTGGCATGCGCCCACCGGATGGTTGAAGGAGAAGAGAAGGGGTGACGGTTCAGGAAGCTCTATCCCGCACTCATCGCAGGCATTTGAAGCGGTGAATTTCAACACTGTTTTCCGGTTCGACCCGTTATCCACCAGCAGCACCTTTAGCCTCTCATTTCCCTCCCTCCATGCCATCTCAAGAGAGTCGGAGAGACGGGGGTCGTCCCTTATCACGAGCCTGTCCAGAACTACATCCAGGGGGGAGACCACACCGAACTCCGTGCCCTCATCAATGTCCACCACCTCATCGTTCACCAGAAAGCGGCGGTATCCCCGTTTCTTCAGCTCTTCAAGGGACTCTCCGGTTTCGAAGAGGATAAGGGCCTTTCTTCCCTCATACTCTTCTGTCAACAACCGGACGATCTGGGAGGTATCCCATTTTCTGATCTCTTTGCCGCACCGGGGACAGTAGGGCGTCGAGACCTTTGAATAGAGAAGCCTGAGATAGTCGTATATCTCGGTGAGAGTCCCCACTGTGGAACGGGAACCGCGCACCGGGTTTTTCTGTTCCAGGGCCACGGCGGGGCGTATATTGTGGATGGCATCCACGTCGGGTCTGTCCAGTTTTTCGAGGAACAGCCTTGCATAGGTAGACATGGATTCGATGAACCTCCACTGGCCTTCCGCAAATATGGTATCGAAGGCAAGGGATGATTTTCCTGACCCCGACACGCCGGTGACCGCAATGAAGGTATTATGGGGCAGCTTCAGAGTGATGTTTTTGAGGTTGTTCTGCCGCGCCCCTTCGATTATCAATTCCCGGATTGACATCCAAATATTTTAACATTTCCAACATGACGGCATAAATCTCTGGCAATTTTCATTCCGGGCTTGACCCGGAATCCAGTGCCTTCCGGATTCCCGCTTTCGCGGGAATGACGCGCTGTTGTGATTGATGACGCTGTGTATAGAATAACCGAAGATGGGGGCGATTCAGTTTTTTTCTCTTTTTCTCCTTACAAAGATCAGTACTACCAACAGCAATAAGGCCAGAGCAAGAAGCATGATACTGTTGAATGGCAGGATGCTTTCTTCATGGACTGTTATATCGTAGGTATGCGAGATAATAGTTTTTTTATCAGGTTTTTCCGTTTCATGATTTTTTCCCGCTGTAGTGGCTGTCACTTGAGTTTGCTCCACAGGCTCTATCGAACCAATCTGTTTTTGGGGTTCTGGAGGATGGATGAATTCAGGTTGAACAGGTTTAACCGGATCGCCCTTTGCATCGAGCCTGATAGGGTTCCCGTCCTTGTCATGGAGGTGGTACTCACTGAAGGCCAATTCCCACCCGTCGCAGTTTTTCCAGCATTTGTGGCCTCCCCGGCCGTCAGTTTTTCCGGGGTGGGCAAGGGCTGATGCTGAAAATATGAGAATCGTTGCGAGGCAGATACCACTTTTCATGGTGAGAGTGTATATAAAAGGCGAGATGATGTCAAATGGCTTCTCCGTCAGTCATTATCACTATGTCTTGTCCTCCTCTGGCGGGCTTGTCCCATCTCCTGTTTGAGAATGGAGATGGAGCATTTGATTCTATGTTTTTTGATGCAAATTTTGTATTATTGAGAATATCAGGTACTGGACCGGGAGGAAAGGGCTACGAGAGGGCTTCAATAATTTGATATCAATTCTGAAATATAATCGGTTAAAACTTGGAACCAATCCATTCGTATGGCTCGATCTTAGTACTCCCGTCATTGCGAATATGGTTTGCTTCACTGATGTACCTATCCGGCACTCCCGTATTCACTGTGCGCGGTATGGGAAGTTTGGTATCGCATTTTCGAAGCGAAATCTTGCCAATGTGGGTGCACATCCGGTTTTCTACTACACTCATAGTACGCAACAAGATATAAATAAAATCGTCGCTTTTTTGTGCGATAGCCACGAGAGTCACACGTTCCCCGATGACATATATGAAGCGCTTAAGCGTCACTTCTATTTTTGCCAGGAGTATGGGCAAAACAGGATAGACTCACGCGACGCCTTAGACGCCGAATGGACAAAGGTGTTTGACACATGCGCATAGCAGAAGCTATTAAGAACCACTGCCGTCCTGACAGAAAGCAATGCAAGACCTTTCAATCGGCGCAAACATGGCTTGGCGGATAGCAGCTTATAAAGCGATTGGTATAAAATATCAGGGAGTAAGGAGGTAAAACTAATATGCCGTTAGCACAAAAAGTAAAGCCGAAGCATCCGTATATCGTCTCACTAAAATCTCACTGCGGCGGAAGTCCGATTATTGCCGGAACGAAGTTTCCTGTGCGGTCGGTTGTCTTTTACGTGTTGAAGCAGGGGATGACGCCTGAGGAGCTTGTAAAGGAGTTCACACACCTTACCCTTGCACAGGTCTATGACGCCATTTCCTATTACTATGAGAATCGGGCAGAGATTGACAAGGAGTTATCCCTCACGGAACAACAACTAAAGGTCAAGGGACAGGCACGCTAATGTCCGAAATTTCTCTATATCTTGATGAAGACGTAAGGGTCCTACTGGCGGAAGTGTTGCGCAGCAGGGGATATCACGCCACTCATGTCCTCGACGTGAAAAGAACGGGCAGGAGCGATGCTGAACAGCTTGCCCATGCCGCAAAAAACGGGATGGCTATATTGACCCATAATATCAGGGACTATATTGTCCTCAATAAGGACTACCAAGTTGCTGAAAAAAACCATTTCGGCATTATCATTTCCGAGCAGCTTCCTTTCAATGAGCTTTTAAGACGAACGCTGAAATGTCTCTCTGCTAATTCCAAAGAATCATTGAAGAATAATTTGATCTGGTTGCAGGATTATAGGTAATCGTCTGTGAAAGACCTGTCTAACGGCTGAACTTCCAATAACAGATCACACGCCCACTCCTGCACTGAGGAGGAAATTAGACTGGGCTGCCAACAAGGAAAGACAAAGCCACTTTGTTTTATAATTAATTGTGCTCAAAACCATCAGTGATAAAGCGCTCTCAGGGCAAAGGCTTACCCGTGAAGATGCAATCGAACTGTTCCATTCCGACGACCTATTCACCATCGGCAGGCTTGCTGCCCATGTAGCAGAGAAGAAGAATGGGAAGAAAGCCTTTTTCGTTGTGAACCGGCACATCAACCCCACCAACATCTGCGTAAACCGGTGCAAGTTCTGCGCCTTCAGCCGGTCAAAAGGGGAGGATGGAGCTTTTGAATTAACGATCGAGGAAATCATCAATAAGCTAAAGGACGAAACGGAGAATCGGAGAATCGGAGAAATGGAGCGACAAGGAAACAGCAACACTACTTCACCGATTCACCCAATCACCGATTCACCCAATCACCGATTCAGGGAGGTGCACATTGTAGGAGGGCTCCATCCTGACTGGTCCTTTGAGCGCTACTGTGCGATGCTCCTTGAAATTAAGAAAACGTTTCCCTCCATTGCCATAAAGGCGTTTACTGCAGTGGAGATAGACTATTTCTCAAGGATAAGCGGGCTGGCGGTGAGAGAAGTTCTTGAGAGATTGAAAAAAAGCGGCCTTCAGGCGATGCCCGGAGGAGGAGCCGAGATATTTGCGGAAAGGGTGAGGACGAAACTCTGCCCTGAAAAGATATCAGGGGAACGGTGGCTTGAGATTCATAGAACAGCCCACCTCTGCGGAATACCGACCAATGCGACCATGCTTTACGGCCACCTGGAATCCTATGAAGACCGGGTTGACCATCTCATGAGGCTTCGTGGGCTGCAGGATCTCACCGGAGGATTCCAGGCATTCATCCCCCTGGCATACCACCCGAGGAACACCGACATCGGCGGCTTTTACACCTCCGGCATTGATGATCTGAAGACCATTGCCATCAGCAGGCTTTTTCTGGGTAACATTCCCCACATAAAGGCGTACTGGATCATGCTGGGGGAGAAGATCGCCCAGGTGTCACTGCTTTTCGGAGCAGACGATCTGGACGGGACGATTGTGGAGGAGAAGATTACCCATTCCGCCGGCGCAATGACCAGTGAGGGCCTGACGAGGAAAGAACTGGTGACCCTCATAAAAAAGGCAGGGAAGGTTCCTGTGGAGAGGGACGCCTTTTATAACGCTGTCCGATTAAGAGCGAGAAAGAGAAATTGTCATTGCGAGTGAAGCGAAGCAATCTCGCCTTTGTGCATGAGATTGCCGCGGTCGAAACGACCTCGCAGTGACAGATTGACAAAGTGTGAGGGGTCTATTTCTCTTTTTTCCCCATTCCCCTTATGTATCGTATCCTCTCCAGGATCGGCGGGTGGGAATAATACATCGTGACATAGAGCGGATGGGGAGAGAGGTTCGAAAGGTTCTCCTTCGAAAGCTTCACAAGCACACTCACCATGCTTTCTGTATCCCTGGTTAGCTCATGGGAAATCCTGTCAGCCTCCCGTTCATGCCTCCTCGAAAAGGAATTCATCAGCGGCCTCAGGGGCATGGAAAGGATCCCCCCCAGAAAGGCCAGAAGCATGGCCTTGGCAAAAAGGGTGTTCTGCGCTATCTGAAAAAGAGAGAGAAGGAAGTCGCTCCGGATGAGCCGGAACGAGACATAAAGGGTGACGAGGGAGACGGCTTCAATCAGGGCCATGCTTTTCAGGAGGTGCCGTTTCTTCCAATGGCCGATTTCGTGGGCAAGCACCGCAAGAATTTCGTCGTGGGTCATCCCCAGGAGGAGAGTGTCGTAAAGGACGATCCTCTTTGTTCTTCCGATGCCGGTGAAATAGGCGTTGGTATGTCTCGATCTTTTTGAAGCATCCACCCTGAGCACCCTGCTTGCATGAATTCCCGCTTTACTGGCAAGGGCGATGATCTTTTCCCTGAGGGCTTTGTCTTCCACAGGGGTAAACTTGTTGAAAAGGGGCTCGATGACATAGGGAGAGATGTACATGATGAATATGCTAAAAACGAGAAGGAACCCCCATACCAGCAGCCACCAGTGATCCGGGCTCCACTGGATAAGCCACAGTCCTCCAAAGATGATCACAGACAACAGAAGCGTTGAAATAAGGATGGACTTCAGGAAGTCTGATACCCACAGCTTCGGCGTCATGGTATTGAACCCGTAAGCATTTTCTATCCTGAAGGTTTGATAGAGACTGAAGGGCACGGAGAGGAATTCGCCGGCACAGGAGAGGAGCATGAAGAAGAGCCATCCTGAGACGAGAAAGGGGAGGTTAAGGGATGTTATCCATGAATTATAGAAATTCAGCAGCCCGCAGAAAATGAAGACAATGACGGTGATATCCCCGAAGAGGGATGAGACAAAACCGAAGCGGGTCTTATCTGCTTCATAGTCCTGAATCCTTCTCATTGTGGTTTCGTTCATGCTTCCTTCAAACTCGTGGGGAACGACTGCGCCTTTCTTCCTCATGTGGCGGAGATTGAGGCACTGAACTATGTGGTGAAATGCCTCTTCAGCAAGGTAGACGAAAAGGATGAGAAGGAGAAGGGCGTTCAGCGTTTTTCCTTTCCGCTGAGGGGATAAAGTCTGTTATGAAGGATGAGGTCGTGGAAGAACTGGAGATAGTAGTCTTCTTCCCGTGTGAGTCTTGCCACTGTTCCTTCCCTCTCAAGGGAGGGGTTTTTCGCGGACGCTCCGAAATGGTACTTGTCTGTAATGCCGTTGGCCGAGGACACGAGCATCCAGCCCTCCCGCACAAAGACATCAGCGGCTCCATAGGACAGCAAGCCAACCCCGGGGAGATTATTAAAAGCGGACTGTCCGAAGGATGTATGGGTGTCTGAGGATTTCAGGATATCCAGAATGGTAGGCGCGAGGTCCGTCTGGACAACTATCTTGGGCACCACCGACGGCGGTATGAGCCCGGGGGCATAGATCAGGCAGGGCACTGAAAACCGTTCGAACAGATTGTTCCCTGTGGACTTTCCTTCAGTATGGTCCCCCACGATGATAAAAACGGTATTTTGAAAATAGCCGGCTTTTTCCGCCTCATCGAAGAAGCGGGAAAGGGAAAAGTCGGAATAGCGGAGGGAATCGAGGAAATCGTGAAAAGGTCTCGCAGGGCTGAAATGCTTAAAGCGTTCCGATGGAAGCCTGTAAGGCGTATGGCTGCTCAGGGAAAAGATCACCGCAAAGAAAGGGTCTTTCTGGGCCTCAAAAAGCCTGTGGGCGTAAAGGAAGGTATCTTCGTCGTAGATGCCCCAGACACCGTCTTCCCTGCCTCCCTCCCTCAGTATCTCTTCCTTTGATATATATCGCTCGATGCCTGTTTGCTTCACCAGACTGTTGAAACCCATGGAACCCAGTTTTGCCCCGTGGATGAAAAAGGTCTTGTACCCTTTTTCCTTCAATATGGCCGGAAGAAATTTCACCGGCATCTGGGAAAAGGCTCCGCTCTGGGAAAGGATCATGCCGCCGGAAGGGGGAATGGAAGTGAGGATCGCGGAGATCGCCTCTATGGACCGCTGTCCATTGGAAAAGAAGTTCTTGAAGAGAACGCCCTTTTTCGAAATCCTGCTGAAATAAGGCATGGCGTCATCCTCTCCCCCCAGGGCGCCCACAAACTTGCTTGACCAGCTCTCCATGATGAAGACCACCACATTTAACCGCCTGAATTCAGACTCCTTATATTTGAAATGGCGGTAAAGAGGATAGCGCGGATCAGGGACCTCTTCCCTCTCAGGCAATACGATCATTTTCGCTCCCTTCTGCATCGCTTCTTCCTCCGTGGAGCGGCGCCTTTCCCATCCCTTCATCTCCCTGTTTTCCTTGAAACTGTAATAAGTCCTCATGGTGGTGTAGACCCCGTTGAGGACCAGTTGCCCCAGAAAAGGGGAATGAAAGGCAAAGGCATCGCTGTACTTCAGGGGTTTCATCTGGAGGCCGCCCCTTGCCATTACCACCATAAGGGTTGCCATGACAAGGATGGTCACTCCATCGGTGATAAGTTTTCTCACGAGGGAGTATTTCGAGTGCGCATAATTCCTGAGTATTCTGCGGGTGAGGAAAAAGTAAGCAAACATCATGGCGGACACAAAGAGGGCGAACACAGCCATCTCCAGGGAGTATTCCAGGAGACCGAGCTTGACCATGGACATGAGGTCCCCTTTGGTGGAGAAGAGCTCGAAGCTGAGGTGTCTCAGGGAAAAGGGGTAATAAAGCAGGTCTGCGAAGAGGTAAATGGCCAGAAGGACGAGCCAGAATGCATTCACAACCGACAGGACACGCAGATATGTTCTGTTCCCTGAAAGATAGGGAAGGAACGCCAGTGATGCGAAGGGAACCAACACGTATGCGGAAGTGGCTAGATCAAATCTCAAACCGGCAAGGAAGGCCGGGAAAAGGTCCACTCCCTTCAGCGCTGCAAAATCGCCATACTTAAAAAGAAAAACAAGCCTGTAGAGCAGGAGCGAGACCAGGAGAAATCCGAGATTCAGAAAAAACAAAGAGATCCTTTTCATAAGCGCTGAGAGCATACCTCTTAAATTTAGAATTTTAAGTTGACAAACGTCTCAAAGCATAACATATAATTTTAACAGCAATCCGCATTTTTTATCTAACAGGGGGGAGAGAGATGAAAAAATCTATTGATAGGGCGACGCTTTCAGCACTCACCGTATATAACAATCATCTTGCGGTCTTTATACCGGCAAAGACGAGACCATAATTTGGATAAGGGGAAAGGGTATAAGGTCTGTCAGCTACCGGAATGCCTCTCCTCATAAGTGACAGATAAACGCCTCCTCTCGTTACATCTCCAAGCAATTGAATACCCTGTATACGGCCTTTTTCGTTTAGATAAACCTTTACTATCCCCTTTGAGTCACGTTTCTTTAACACTCTTTCCCCGCTCTGTGTGCCCAGAGATAAGACAGATAATCCAAAGAGGGTTACCACGTTCATATCTTCGAAATGGGAATCAAGCCTTGTATCAAGACCCACAATATTGCATCCTGCGATGTATCCACCTTTCACCGCATTTAAATGAATGGGGTTCACCTTCCTTGTACCGCCTATCTCTATTTCTGCAATATCTCCTGCTGCACAGATGTTTGAAATGTTGGTTCTCATGTGATCATCCACCAGAATCCCCTGGTTGGTCTTGATGGAGCCGTTTTTCAACATCTCAAGATTAGGTCTTACCCCGGCAGCAACAATCAACATACCGCATGGGATAATCTCTCCGTTATCAAGCATTACTCCCTTTATCTTATTTTTTGTCCTTTTCACAGCCTCTATACTTCTGCCTGTCAGTATCCTTGCGCCTTTGTTTTCCACATGTCTTTTAACAACTTCAGCAATCTCCCCGTCCAGCATTCTTGGAAGAATTCTGTCCTCTTTCTCAACAACAGTAACCGTTGCACCCATCAGGCTAAGGGCCTCGGCAATCTCAAGGCCTATAAATCCCGCTCCCATTACAACAGCTTCTTTAGATTCTTTTAGAGAACGCAATATCCTGTCTGCATCTGAGATGGTTCTAAAGGCAAAGACCCCTTCCCCCTCGATGCCTTCACGCTTTGGAATAACAGGCATTGAGCCTGCCGCTACAAGAAGATTGTCATAAGTTAATTCTCTGCCATCGGAGAGCCTGAGCTTATTATTCATCGGCATAACCTCTGTAACAGCAACACCGAATATCGTACTTATCCTCTTTCTGTCATAGAAATCATCCTCTCTCATGTAAAGCCTCTCTTTACCTATCTCTCCGGAGACATACCTATGAAGAAAACAGGGCGTATAGGCAGGCTCTCCTTCCTTTGATATGATTGTTATTTCGCAATCCATATCAAATTGCCGGATCGCCTCTATGGCGCTTATAGCAGCAGGCCCATTACCTATGATGACTATTTTCATGTTAAATTCCCAAAGCTGCCCTCTTCTGCGCAATATGAGCCATCATCCCTGCTGCTGCCTTTATCGGATCAAGTTCCACATATGCCTTGCCACCTGTTAGCTTTTCAATATCCTGTGTCAACACTTTTGTAGCCAGTGAACTGCCTAAAATCCTCGGCGAAGGGGCTATGTGAACAAGCAGTCCGAGGGCAAGCAGCCATGTGCCTATGGATATTGCTTTTTCCTGCACGAGTTCCGGCGCCGAACCAGCAACCGGAAGCTGACTTATCTTTACATCAAGCTTGTTTGCAAGGGCGCCGAGAAGTGTGGCAATCCTTGAATTATCCACACACGACCCCATGTGCCACACAGGCGGCAGCGGCCCATCAAGCCCCGCAGCCTCACCAAGGGCCGTAAGAACTGATTTCAATCCATCGCCGCAGTATTTATTTGTGGCAGCAGTGTCCATAAAGCCTGCCTGGGCACAGATGTGGGCTGTGCATCCTGTGGTGACAATTAATACGTTGTTTTTCAGAAGCTCCTTTGTCATTATCTCTGTCATGGATGTGTCTCTTAACTTTATACTCGGACACCCTGCAAAACCTACTGCACCATAGATATTACCGTTAACAATATTGTCAATAACAGGCTTCAGAGGATATGATGGGTTGACCTTTTTGAGCACATCGAGGATCGCCTCCACCGAAAAACCAATAAGTCCCACTGATTTTTCCTTGGGGATAGAGACTTCCTTCCCTTTCCTTGCCTTAAATGCCTCTACTGCCATCTTCACAACCTTTTTTGCCGCATCATCTGCATGCTCTGTTTCAAAGGCGATATGTGTTGCACCCGACATCTTAACAAAGGACTCTGTGGTAATAATCTTTGTATCAAAACACTCCGCGATCTTTGTGGTAGACGGCCAGATGCACTGCATATCCACAACCATGGCATCCACAGCGCCTGTAAGGAGTATCAATTCTGACTGGAGGTTATGGCCTGCCATCGGGACTCCACGCCTCATGGTAAGCTCATTTCCTGTGCAGCATACACCAACCACATTTATACCTGTTGCCCCTGCCTCTTTTGCCTCGCTCTCGAGCTTACCTGCCCATTCGAGTATCTTCTCTGAAAGGACAGGGTTGTGTCCGTGCATCGCTATATTTACCTTGTCTTTTTCGAGGACGCCCATATTTGCCTCTATCATCCTCGGCTTGGGTGTTCCGAACATAATGTCGTGAAAGTCCGTTGCCATATGCAGCCCTGCATAACCGTCTACGAGTCCTATCCTTAAACATGCGAGGAGTAAGTTTGTCGGGTCAGCGTCATTGCCCATGGATGTCCTGTGCATCCCCTCTTCAATCTCATTATGGGCGTTAGATACAAGGATTCCGAGTTCACGCCACATATCTATCTCTTTTTTCGGGGCCCTCAGTTTGATCCAGTTCATGGGTTTATCGTCCTGTCTTGAGAGGTCTTCCAGTGCTTTATCCACGACCTCTGAGGCAATCTCGTTATCGGATTTTCCGTCTGCCTTGATACCAAGTCCGCTGGCAACTTCCATGAGCTTATCCCTGTCGGTGATCTTATACCCAGAAGCCTTACCTTCGAGCATCTTCTTAAATGAAAGAACCACATGCCTTGCATGACCGACATGGGAGGCTGCGCCTCCGATCTCTTCCCTCAAAAGGTTTCTGCATACAATAGTATCCACAGAGGCGCCACATACCCCTGTTGTTGCTCCTTCACCAAAAGGGTCTATCCGGCATGGCCCCATATAACACATCCTGCAGCAACTTCCCAGTTGTCCGAAACCGCACTGTGGCGTCTGGGCCTCAAGCCTGTTAATGCCTATACTTATGCCCATGTCCTCTGCCTTGTTTACCAGGAACTGCGAAGCCTTATCGAGCACCTTCATCGCCATATCAAATACCTCCTATAATCCTTAATAAATCAAGGGGGGTGACTTTTCTCCCCTCTTCTTTTGCCATGCTCGCTGCTTTTGCCACTGTCTCAGCGGCAGACGCCCTTTTCCTTTTTGTAAGGTCATCCACATCGCCAAAACTTAAGGCATCCGTCGGACAGGCCTCAACGCAGGAAGGCCTCCCGCCTTCCTTGACCTTTTTTCGGCAAAAGTCACACTTCCGTGCAATCTTCATGTAAGGGTCTGCAGTGATAGCACCAAAAGGACAGACCATTGCACACATCCAGCATCCCATACATCGTTCCTTGTTAACATGGACACTGCCTATCTCCTCATCCCTGTACATCGCACCGGTGGGACAGACTGCCATGCAGGGCGCATCCGAGCAGTGCATACATTTCACAGGATATGAAAAGGAAAGTGCCTTTTCGACATGGACTCTCCTTATAGGCAGCGGATATTCAGAGATAGCTGTGAAAAGGTCTTTGGATCTCGAATGCTCCACAGAACAGGCAATTTCGCAGGACTTGCAAGCAGTGCACCTTTCGATATTAATAAAGACCTCTTTCATACGCTTTACCTCCCTAATGTGTTGAGTCTGTTTGACGTCTGCCCTGTAAACCAAGGCTGCGGCTGATAACAAAATATTCTTACGCAATTATAAATTATAAAGGTTTCCACCGAGGAGGCAAGAAAGTTTTGATGAACGGTTAAATTCCTTTGATCAAAGGTTCAGGGACTTCTTAAGTGTACTAATCCTTCGCCTTGCCACAGGGACAGCAGGGAGGTCTCCTTTATTAAAGATAATAGTAGTCTGCCCTTTTGTATCCTTCTGTATTTTGTGAATATGTTCCATATTCACAACAAAGCTTTTGTGGACCCTCAAAAATTTTGAACCTGCATATCGCTTGAGAACTGCCTTCAGGGTAAGGTGAAGATAATAAGAATTATCCTTTGTAAAGACCCTGCAATAATTTCCATCAGACCTCATGAAATAAATGGAAGACACATCAACAAACAAAAATGCTCCCCTATCACATACTGGAAACTTCTTCAATTCCACGATACCCGTATCTGGATTCATCTTTGCCCCTGTTTGCTCGGTGACATCTATAAATGTCATGGCAACCATCGGTCCTGTCTCCGGAGATTCCCTCTCAATTTTACATACATTTATCATCAGAACCTTGTTCAATACATCAATAATCATAGCCACAGGCATATCAGGATCGCAGGCATCAGCTTCACTTAACAGTCCTTCTATCTTTGGGTGGCTTTTCCTGGGATGATAACTGAAAACTCTTTCGCCGAACTCTGACATCGCGGGACCCAAAACCTTCCGGGCATACGCATTCATTCCAATGACACGGTAATCCGACGAAAGAAGTACAAGTCCGATATCGAGGCAAGGACCAAATATCCGCATTTAATGCACCTTGAGATGAGATCTTGCTAAAGTATATCAGTTCTTTGGAGAAAAAGTCTCGATCCTGATACAGGTGGGTTTCAGTTACTCGCAGAGGGTATTCGAATCCCCTGTCCCGGGTTTCCTTGTCGCTTTTGCGATCTTCCTTGTTGTGAAAAGCATCAATAATCTCCGGCGGCAGGAGACGCCGCCCCCTGCTCCGGCGACCAAGGACTGCCCGTACTGTCTGTCTGCAGTGCCTGTCAAGGCGATCCGCTGCGCTCATTGCACATCGGAGCTGAATGGGTAACAGGGCGGCCTGACTGCCAGCGCACAAGCCGGTGGTCTTTTTCGAACAACCGGCTCCGGTGAGTATTCAGTTATTTTTTTTCTGCGACAGGACAGGGGGGTGGCCACTATGTCTTTGCTTTTAGAACGGCTGCCTTTTTCCTTCCGTCAAGGAGATGAAAAAGGGCAAGGACGGGGTGACGGTATGTCATGCGGGGGCCTGCGTACCGCATCGCCACCTTAATTTTCTCCCGTATGGATGGCTTATAGCAGTGCACCGGGCAATTGGCACATGTCGTCTTGTTCTCCTGAAAGGGACACTTATTGAGGCGCAGTTCGGCATAATCGAGGAGTTCCCTGCAGGCAGGGCAGAGTTCGCCCCGTGTTCCGTAATCGCCATGGTGGTCGCGGCAGTAGATCTTAATCATGGCCTGGATCGTTTTGCTTTCCCTGACCATCCGGGGATGTCTCTGTTTCATCACCGATGCTTCTTGCACAGTCTGTTCAACCTCTCTCAAGCCTTTATGTCGGCTCGTTTCATTATAGAATGCCAGAAACGGCAGATATGAGCCATGATTTAAATCAGGGTGAGGTAATCCTTCCGGCATTGTCTGCGCTGGTGCAGTTAAAGAGAGATTCCCGGTCCGCCTCAGGCGGAGGAATGGCAGCGATCATTGATAACGTTTTGTCAGGCTCCTCCTGATTCTCTGCGAGTTTTTCCGGGGGTCTTTATTTTTTCTTTTTGGGGCCGTGGACCCACCAGTCGATGCATTAAGAAGTAAGTCAATAATTAATTGGTAAGACATAAGGCAAAAAACGCGGAAGGGCAAAAGAGCGAAAACAGAAAAGATCGTTCATAGCTCACACTTCAAAGCTTGCCAGAACCTTCTAAAAAACGCAAAAGGACAGAAGCGCAGAAAGCACGTAGCACAAGAAGCTCGACTGCCGGGAAGCACGGAATTGCGTGCAATCAATATTGACATGAGGGTAAGGATTTGATATGTTAATGCGGACTGATGCGGACAAGAACAGCACAGAGAGGTCTGAAGAAGCGTTTCCTGTTGTTGTCTGGTGTTGTCATTGCTTTCCTTCTCCTCTATTGGGGAATTTCGTTTTCTGAAGAACTTCCCCTTTGCGCAGGATGTCATAAGAAACAAGTGGAGGGAAAAGAGCTGCATCCCGTGATGAAAACTCAGGGATGCGTATCCTGCCACACAAAACCCCATTCGAAGACGGCAAAACCCAGGAAGTTTCTTCCTGCAACAGGGGTGGACCTTTGCTGGGGATGTCACGACAAAACAAAATTTTCCCGTCAAGTGCAACATCGTCCTGTTGCCGAAGGTCAATGCATGTCCTGCCATAATGTTCATGTGTCGGATTTCCCGAAGCTGCTGCTTTCGAATATGCCGGACTTATGCTTTAATTGCCACGATAAAGCCAAGTTCATGAACAAGACCACCCATCCGCCCGTTGCCGGCGGCATGTGCACGTCGTGCCACGACCCCCATAGCAGTGAAGTGGAAAAACTGCTCATCTCCTCATCGCCGGGGTTATGTTTCAGTTGTCATGACAAACAGAGGTTTTCCGGCAAGAAAGACGTCCATGTGCCTGTTGCAGACGGGCTCTGCCTGTCCTGTCATGAGCCTCATGCTTCTGCCGGAGAGAAACTTCTCGTGAAGCAGGCTCCGGAGCTCTGTTTCAACTGCCATACGAAAAGTAAGTTCGAGGGTAAGAAAGTCATGCATTCGCCGGTTGCGGGCGGCCTGTGCTTAAACTGCCACGCTCCCCACCAGTCGGACTCGGCAAGACTGCTTCTTGCGGAGATGCCTGCCTTGTGTTTCACCTGTCATGACAAAAGCGATTTTTCACATAAAAATGTTCATCCCCCTGTTGCGGGCGGCCTGTGCATGTCCTGCCATATGCCGCACTTTGCAGATAACAAAAAGCTGCTCCCGTTACGGGTCAACGACCTGTGTCTGGAGTGTCACCCTCAGGTTGCCCAGGAGCCCCATGCAGTGAGCGGTATGACAAAGGTCGGACATCCCCTGGCCAGCAGGAGGGTAAAGGTCGTGGATGGCAACAGGGTAAAGCTCTCCTGTCTTTCCTGCCACGAACCTCACAGCTCCGACTGGATCAGGCTTTTCAGGTACAGGGCAAACACGCCTTTTGAAATCTGCGCCCGTTGCCACAAGAAGTTTTAGGAAGCGCAAAAAAGAACAGCTCTGATCGTCGGCAGGCTGCACCATAAGCTTTTCCGCAGGCATCGGCATAAACTCCTGAAGTTTGGTTATGGGAAGGAGAAATTCTTGTCCCGGGCGGCGGAATTGACGCGGAGGGCTAAAAAGAAAAAGGGCCGGGGCTCCAGCGGAGCCCCGGCCCTTTCCTATCAAGGCATGATCACTTCTTTTTCTTTATTTCCTTTGGTGCTTCCTTCTTCTCCGCAGCGGCGGTGAAGCGGTTCAGGTCGTGTGCAATGTTGTGGCACTCGCTACACTTCGGGAACTTTGCCATAATGCCTGCGGGATGAGGAACACCGTGGCAGTCCTGGCACTGGGGTACCATCTTGTGCTTTGCCTGATGGCAGAATGCGCAGGCAAAGGTCTTGTGCTTGGCTGTGCTCGTGGTGAGAACCTCAAAGGCTTTCCTGTGACACGCTCCGCAGTCCTTTGACGGGATATCCGATGCGTACGTCACGGTCTTCGGCATATGGGCCTTGTGGCATTTTTTGCACTCTCCTGCGCCCATATCAGCAGCATGGGGTTTATGACACTGTGTGCATTGCGGGACTTTGCCATGCACACTGTGACAGGTGCTGCAGTACAGGGCAGTATGCTTGCTCTTGTTGTCCCTGAGCTGAGCGATCTGCTGGGTATGGCATGTGAGGCAAGGATCCGTAACATTACCGCCGAACGTGATCTTCAGGGGTGTGTGAGGATTCTTATGACAGCTGAGACAGCCCTTGAGCTCATAATGAGGTTTCCCTGTGTGGCACTGTGTGCATTGCGGGATCGGCTTTTTTACCGCTGGCGGATGTCCCACATGGCAGTCCGAACAGGCAACATTCTTGTGCTTTCCCCCCGCAGAGGCAATGTCAGCGGGTGGGCCGGTATGACACTTGACACAGTCTTCATTTGACAGGGCTGCCTTGGACGTCTGGGCCAGCGCCATGCCGCCATAAGCCAAGATTCCCACGATCAGGAAAAGTACGACCAGAAGACTACTGCGCTTTACTTCTCTCATTTTCCCCTCCTTTTTGATTTCCTGAAGCGCCCCTCTCCCCTACAAAACAGTATTCGATGAAAATTATGCCGTGAAGATCCCGCACAAAACCGAAATTTCATGCCATTATGCCACATTTCCTTAAGGCAGTCAACAGAGGTGACACCCCGGTGACACCCCGGGGAAAAAATGGAAATGGATCGAGGGGGAGAATCAGTCTGGCAGGAAGGCCGCCGGGGTCGGCCTCCCTTGTCGCCCGGTTCTTTTCTCGGAGAGATACTCCTGGAACGGCAGAGCGTGAGCTTTTAAGAGCAAAAGAACAAGGCCAAGGTTGAGAATCCTGTCAGTCTTAACCTTAGCCTTGACCTCAATCCTTAACCTGATTTGTGAGATCCCGCCCTCTATTGCACTTTCAATGTCGTATGGTATTTAATATTCTATGCCCGAGTTGACACCGCTGATGAAGCAGTATTTCAGCATCAAGGAGAAGCATGGAGATGCCATCCTCATGTTCCGCCTTGGCGACTTTTATGAGATGTTCGGCGAAGACGCAAAAGTTGCCTCAAAGATCCTCCAGATCGCTCTCACGACCAGGGACAAGGCAAAAGAAGACCCCATCCCCATGTGCGGCATACCGTATTTTGCCGCTGAATCATACATAGCAAAACTCATCAAGGCGGGGCATAGGGTCGCCGTGTGCGAACAGATGGGGGATGCGAAGGAGGCCAAGGGCATTGTTCAGAGGGATGTGGTGAAGGTGATTACTCCGGGGACATACACGCCGGAAAATCCGAAGGAGAATAATTACCTCTTCAGTTTCTTCCCGGACGGGAAACAATACGGGATCGCCCTTGCGGATATCTCCACAGGCGAGTTCATGGTCTATGAAACTGAGCAGCCCGTAGAGGACGAGCTCAGCAGGTTCGAGCCCACGGAGCTCCTTTTCCCTGAAAGTCTAAAGGACAACATCCATTATTCCGAGATCATGAAGGGTTATTACGCCACCGCGGCCGAGGACTGGACCTTTCATTATTCCGAGGCCTACCGGATTCTCCTGAGACACTTCGCGGTATCCTCCCTGGAGGGCTATGGATGTGAGGGAAGGACTGCCGCCATATCAGCAGCGGGAGCGCTCATCGCTTATATCGAGAACACGCAGAAAGAGGCCGTTCAATTCAAAAAGATCACCCCTCTCATCCAGAGCGCGTATATGTTGCTGGACGCCGCGACGCAGCGGAACCTCGAACTTATACGCAATCTGAAGGGAGGAGCTGACGGGACCCTTCTTGCTGTGCTCGACGAGACACTCACCCCCATGGGTGGCCGGCGCCTCAGGAACGCTCTCCTCAGGCCGCTCATCGATGTCACCGGGATACGGAAACGCCTTGATGCGGTTGAGTCCCTGGCGGATGATTACGAACTCATCGAGACACTGCGCAGCAATTTCCGGAGGGTTCAGGACCTGGAAAGGCTTGCTTCAAGAGTAAACGGAGGATCAGCCACTCCCAGGGATCTCATCGCCATAAAAAATTCCCTTGCATCCCTTCCCGCCGTAAGGAAAGCGGCCTTATCATCGCCGGATGATTATCTCAGGTCATTGGGTGAAGATATTCCCGACCTGGGCGCGGTCAGGGAACTGATCGACTCCTCGATCATGGACAATCCTCCCCTCGGTATCAGGGAAGGAGGCATCCTCAAGACCGGATACAGCAGGGAGGTGGACGAGCTCAGAAAGATCTCGGTAAGCGGCAAGGATTTTATTGCCGACCTTGAGGCAAGGGAGAAGAGGAAGGCAGGGATCTCGTCTCTCAAGGTGGGGTATAACAGGATATTCGGCTATTACATCGAAGTGACGAAGGCAAATCTTGATCTTGTGCCGGATTACTATATCAGGAAACAGACTCTTGTGAACGGAGAGAGGTTTATCACCCCGGAGCTCAAGGAGTATGAGGCAAAGGTCATAGGTTCCGAAGAACAGCTCAAGAATCTGGAATACAGTTTATTCCAGGAGCTCCTTGAGAAAATACGTTCAGAGAGCAGCCGTCTCATTTCCTGCGGCCATGTCATTGCGCTCCTGGATTTTCTCACTTCCCTTGCCGTGGTGGCGAGGAGGCATAATTACATCAAACCCGTGATTGATGACGGCAGCGCTGTCATCGAGATTATTGAGGGCAGGCATGCCGTGCTCGAACGGCTTCTCCCGGAGCCGTTCATCCCCAACAACACTTACATTGACAATGAAAGTGACCGGCTTCTGATTCTCACCGGGCCGAACATGGCAGGGAAGTCCACCTACATGAGACAGACCGCCCTCATCGTCCTTATGGCCCAGATCGGCAGCTTTGTGCCTGCGACGGAAGCGAGGATCGGTGTCGTCGACAGGATATTCACAAGGATCGGCGCCTCGGACTTTATCACCAAGGGACAGAGCACCTTTATGGTCGAGATGATTGAGACGGCGAACATCCTGAATAACGCCTCGGAACGCAGTCTCATTATCCTGGACGAGATCGGCAGGGGGACGAGCACCTTTGACGGCATCAGCATTGCCTGGGCTGTTGCCGAGCACATCGCAAAGGCAATAAAGGCGAGGACGCTTTTTGCCACCCATTACAATGAGCTTACCGAACTGAGTCTTACCCTCGACGGAGTAAAAAACTACAATGTCTCGGTCAAGGAATGGGGGGACGAAATCATCTTTCTGAGGAAGATCGCCCCCGGACCGGCCGACAGAAGCTACGGGATTCAGGTGGGACGCCTTGCCGGCCTTCCCGAAGAGGTGGTCGGGCGGGCAAAGGAAGTCCTCATGAACTTTGAGGACGAACTGGCCGGTTCGGGGAAAACACGGTCCATGCTCAGGGATTTCTCGACCCAGGGCCAGATGGATCTTTTCCTCACGGGATTGGATCCGTTGCTGCTGGAGCTCATTCGCCTGGACCTGTCAAAGATGACGTCCAGGACAGCGCTGGCAAAACTCAGGGAGCTCAAGAACAGGGCAGAATCACAGGTCCTGTCAAATCGCAAGCAGTGATCTCTGTTTTTATGCGTCATGTGTTTTTTCTTTCATGGGGGGAATGATTCGCTCTTTCGGGAAGATGTGATACAATTTCACATAGGCGGAGATACTGATTGACAAAGGCGAAATATCTATGATAGAAATTCTCACACATCATATAAGGAGGACGGAATGAATCCAGAGAATCTCAAGTATCATAAGGAGCACACATGGGTGAAGGTGTCGGGGAAAAGGGCGACCATCGGCATTACAGACCATGCCCAGGAAGCCCTCGGAGATATCGTCTATATCGACCTTCCCGACGCGGACACCCCTGTTGAAGCGAACAGCGAGCTCGCCGAAATAGAATCCACAAAAGCCACCTCTTCGGTCATATCCCCTGTGGGCGGAACGGTCATCGAGGTCAATGAGGAATTGGCTGAATCTCCGGAGATCATTAACGAAGAGCCGTACGGGAAGGGCTGGGTTGCCGTCCTCGAAATGGACGATGAGTCAGAGCTGGATGAACTCATGGATTCCACGGAATATGAAAGGTATCTGGAAGAAGAGGCAAAATGAGAGTTGCGGTCATTGGGGGAGGTCCCGGCGGTTATGTGGCGGCATTGAAGGCCGCTCAACTGGGCGCCCAGGTCACGGTTATCGAGAAGTCAGAGGTCGGAGGGACGTGTCTTAACCGGGGCTGTATCCCTACCAAGACGTTGATCGCTTCTGCAGAAATCCTTCACAAGCTTAAGAGTCTCGCCGATTACGGCCTTGAGCTGAACGGCTCTGTCTCGCCGAATCTCTCAAAAATGATGGAGAGAAAAGATAAGGTCGTAGCGATTCAGGTTAAAGGAATCAAAGGGCTCTTCAAGAGCTGGGGAGTCAACCTCAGCCAGGGGAAAGGCACGCTGCTGAGCGCGGGAAGGATTGAGGTTGAGAAAGAGGACGGCACGAGGGATACGGTAGAAGCGGACAGTATCATCATCGCCACAGGGTCACGACCTGCCCGGATTCCCACATTCCCCTTTGACGGAGAAAAAATTCTGTCCAGCGATGAGGCCGTTACCATTAAGGAAATACCGAAAAGCCTGCTTATTGTGGGGGCAGGGGTTATCGGCTCTGAATTCGCGTGCCTGTTTTCTGAATTCGGGACAGAGGTGACCATGGTCGAGGTTCAGGATCGGGCGCTCTCCACAGAGGACGGCGAAGTGTCGGAACTCCTCGAAAGGGAGTTCAAGAAGAAGGGGGTCAAACTGTTCACAGGAGCGAGTGTGACGAGGGTTGAGGCGAGGGAAGACGGCATGCATTCCTTTCTCTCTGACGGAAAAGAGCTGGTCACAGAGAAGATCCTTGTCTCTGTCGGGAGGTCCTTTAACACTGAAAACATGGGGCTCGAGTCCCTTGGCATACAGAAAGGTAAAAAGGGCGAGATCATCGTCAATGAGAAGATGGAAACGAATGTTGAGGGAGTATACGCCATCGGCGACGTAGCGGGAGGCATGCTCCTTGCCCATAAGGCATCAAGGGAAGGGATCGTTGCTGCATCCAATGCGTGCGGCAAAGAGGCGAGAATGGATTACTCGGTGGTGCCCGCAGCCATATTTACCTCGCCTGAAATCGCTTCGGTGGGGCTGCGGGAACATCAGGCAGTGGAAAAGGGAAGCTCTTTCAGGAAGGGCAGCTTTCTCTACAGGGCGCTGGGAAAGGCCCATGCCATGGGCGAGATAACGGGATTCTTCAAGATCATTGCTGATGCCGGTTCCGACAGAATCATCGGCGCACATATTGTGGGACCTCATGCGTCTGACCTCATCCACGAGGTTGCGGTCGCGATGCGAACGGGGCTGAAGGTAAGGGATATTGCCGAAACAATACATGCCCATCCCACCCTGTCCGAGGGTCTGCTGGAAGCGTGTGAAGATGTTCATGGAGAGGCTATCCATGTCCAGAAGAAGTGATCCTGAAGGATGAATGCCATGCCCATGGGATCACTGGCGGACAACTGGGTCTCTTCCATAAAAAAGAAGAACAGGGACGTATTCTCTGAACTCGACGTCCTCCTCCGAGCCCTGGACCGTTTCTTCAATGTGGACAACCTTCCCCTTTCGAAAGAGGACATGGCGAACAGGAACTTCTTTGACGAGCTGTCCGCTGCAAGGGACACCATCCTCAGGATCGTGGGTCTCCTGGAAACGATCATCCCTGAGGGCAAAAAAAACGTCTACTGGTTCCAGAAGTTTGCCCATTCCAAGTTCCTCAATGACAAGAAGAGGGATGCCCTCCGGGAGGAACTGTACAAGCAGGACGTGCCCGAGAAGAGCCTCTTCCTTCTCTACGATACGTTCATTAACCTCAAGGGGATCATTTCGGATATCCTGAAGACCGAGCACATACCGTATCTTACCTTCACGAACATAGGCCAGATCGTTGGGCGGGAGATTCGGGAAAATACTTTTTTCAACCCCTTCAAAATGGACCTGAATCCGGATTTTGACATGATCGAGAACCGCGAAGTTTCCTGTGTTGTGAAGGAGATCAAGGATCCGGAGGTAAAAAAATATTGTTCCATGCTCCTGCTCTACCTTTTCCGGTTCCTCAGATATCTCAGATATGCGGACACATCCAGCAGGTTCGGCTCCCTCAGCTCTTCCCTCCTCATCATCCTGCTTCTCCGGTCGGAATTCACCGGTTTCCTGGCCTATTTCGATAAAGCAGCGCGTAAACTCAAGGATGAAGAGTTCAGGACGTTTCTCAAGGTCATCTCCTACCAGTTCTCCATGGAATCAAAACGGGTATTTCTCCAGGAACTGAGAGAGATATTCAGGAATAAATCTCCCCAATACCTCAAGGGGAAGATAGAGAACAGTCACGGCATTTTAAAAAACCTCGCGGAGCAGAGCATCGTCCAGCTCGTGCATTTCTTCCACCCCGACGTGAAGGGGACCGAGATCTTTGATGCCTTCATCACGAAGCTCGAACAATCCCTGAGGCTGCGGGAAGATGTCCTCATTCTGAACCGGTTCCTGGCCCTTATGGAGGAAGGCACGAATGAACGGAGACTCCATATCTTTGATGCCATGAGGAACTTCATGCTCTATTTTCAGAGCTTCACGTTCAAACTCCTCAGGTATGATGACTATGAGGAATTCATTTCCTTTTTTAATAAGGTGCTGGCCTTCAGCAGGGATGAGGTGAACGGGAAGGGGTTTGACAAAATGCTGGACAAGTTAAGGCAGTTCAGGATATTTACGGAGACGTGCCTGCGGCAGATTTCGAGCAGGACTGAATTGAGCGATCTGCCTGTGGACATGGAGCGGGTTGAAAACAGCCTGAACCAGTATTTGCAATGACATGTTGTCATTTTGAAATTAAGGTAAAGGTAGAGGTAAAGGTAGATAATTCTCTTAACCTTAACCTTTGCCTCAACCTGAAAAAAAGGAGGATTCTGTGGGGAAGATCATTGATGTCAAGGCAATGGAGATACTGGACTCAAGGGGGAACCCCACCGTCCAGGTTGAGGTAGTCCTGGACTGCGGCATATGGGGTAAGGCCGCCGTACCCTCAGGGGCGTCCACAGGGCAACGGGAGGCCCTGGAACTGAGGGACGGGGGAACGAGGCATCTCGGGAAGGGCGTTCTCAATGCGGTGCATAACGTTATCCATGAGATCGCACCGCGACTGATCGGTCTCGACTCCATGGACCAGCTCTCCATCGACACGCTTATGATTGAACTGGACGGCACCGAGAACAAGTCCCGTCTCGGAGCCAATGCCATCCTCGGCGTTTCTCTGGCGGTAAGCAAGGCGTCTGCCAACGAATTGGGAATCCCGCTCTACCGGTATATCGGCGGGTGTAACGCAAAGGAACTCCCGGTGCCGATGATGAACATACTCAACGGCGGCGCTCATGCAGACAACAATCTTGACATCCAGGAATTCATGATCATGCCCGCGGGTCTTCTCAACTTTACTGCTGCGATCTGTGCGGCATCAGAGGTCTTCCACAGCCTGAAGGCGATCCTCAAGAAGAACAGGTTGAGTACCGGCGTGGGAGATGAGGGAGGGTTTGCCCCCAATCTGAAGAGCAATGAGGAGGCCATCAGGCTGATCATCCGTGCCATTGAGGACGCAGGGTATGTCCCCGGCAGGGATATATGGATAGCCCTTGACGTGGCAGCATCGGAATTCTATTCGGAAAAGGGATACCGCTTTGAAGGCAAGCTCCATACTTCTGACGCTATGATCGCCTACTATGAAAAACTCATGAACCGCTATCCCATCCTTTCCATCGAGGACGGTCTTTCGGAAAAGGACTGGAAGGGCTGGAAGCGTCTCACCCAGAAGTTGGGAAAGGCGATCCAGCTCGTAGGGGATGACATCTTCGTCACCAATACGAAGATCATCAGGGAGGGGATAAAGCAGAAGATCGCCAATTCGGTCCTCATCAAGCTGAACCAGATAGGCACCCTCACCGAGACCCTGGACGCCATAGAGATGGCGAAGAGGGCAGGGTATACCGCGGCGGTCTCACACCGGTCAGGGGAAACAGAGGACACCACCATCGCGGACCTCGCGGTTGCATGCAACGCGGGATTGATCAAGACAGGCTCATTGTCCAGGAGCGACCGGGTGGCGAAATACAACCGGTTGATGGAGATCGAGAAAGAGCTCGGAAATTCAGCATTGTACAAAGGGAGGGATGCATTGTATAATGTAGCGAGATGAATTGCGAGAACCGTCTCAGGAAACAGGTAACCTCCGAGATCAAAAAGAGACGGCTCATTTTTTATACCATAGTATTCCTCAGCCTGCTCTATCTCGTGATAAGCTTCACCTTTGGTGAAGCAGGTTTCCTCAAGTACCGAGAGTTAGGAGAGAAGAAAAGTCAGCTCGCCCGGGAAATAAAAGAGATCGAAACCCGGAATGCCCGCTTGAAATCTGAAGTGAAGCTCTTGAAGGAAGACCCTTTCTACCTCGAAAAGCATGCGCGGGAAGATTTCGGCATGGCAAAGCCGGACGAGTATGTCTTCAAGTATGAGCAGTAGTCCCCTTTCCGTCGCCTTTCTCTGGCACATGCACCAGCCGTATTACAGAGACCCTTTCACCGGGATCTACCGTCTGCCCTGGGTGAGACTTCACGGGACAAAGGATTACCTCGATATGGTCGCCGTCCTGGAGGAGTTTCCCGACATAAAACAGACCTTTAACCTTGTACCGTCCCTGCTGGAACAGATTATCGACTATACGGATAACGGCGCGCAAGACGCATTTCTTGAGGTCACTCTGAAGAAGGCGTCAGAACTGACAGACGATGAGCGGGTGTTTCTCCTCGAGAAATTTTTTCTCGCCAACTGGGATACCATGGTGAGGCCGTTTCCCCGGTACTATGAACTGCTTCTGAAGAGGGGACTGCGGTTTTCGAGAACCGACCTCCGCCGCACCATCAGGTACTTTACTGACAGCGACTTCCTGGACCTCCAGGTGCTGTTCAACCTCACGTGGATGGACCCTATCTTCAGGACGCAGGATCCCTTTCTCGGCCAGCTGGTTGCAAAGGGCAAGAAGTTTACCGAGGACGAAAAGAGACTCCTCGTCGAAAAGCAGTTTTCCCTGCTGCGGGCCATCATCCCGAAATACAGAGAGCTCTCACAGAGGGGGCAGATAGAGATATCCACCACGCCGTTCTATCATCCCATCCTCCCTCTGCTCTGGGACACGAACACGGCCAGGGATCCGGTCCCTGATGCGCATCTTCCGAAGAGACGATTCGCCCACCCTGAGGATGCGCGAAAGCAGATTCAGATGGCGATGGAATACTACGAAGCACAGTTCAGGAGTAGACCTCGCGGCATGTGGCCCTCAGAGGGGTCTGTGAGCGAAGACGTTGTGAGGGCTTTTCATGAAGCAGGAATACAATGGATCGCCACTGATGAAGACATCCTTGCCCGTTCACTCAGAGAAGGGCTGAGGGGTTCGTCGGGGAATGTGCTTAAGCCCGATCTCCTCTATTCTGCCTATGAATATTCCGGCGTCTCGATGATCTTCAGGGATCACAAGATCTCGGATCTCCTTGGATTTGTTTACTCCGGGTGGGATCCGAAAAGCGCTGCAGAGGATCTGATCAACCGGTTGCTCCAGATTCAGAGTTCACTGCCGCAGAATGAGCCGCACGTTGTTCCCATCATCCTTGATGGTGAAAATGCGTGGGAGTATTACCGGAACGACGGCAATGACTTCTTCCGCTACTTGTATGAGGGTCTGTCAAAGAATGAGCGGTTGAAGACCACCACCGTATCGGAGTTTTTGGAGATGCAGGGCAGGAGGAGGAAGCTGGAACACCTGGCAGCAGGTTCATGGATCTATGCAAACTTCAATGTCTGGATAGGCCATGAAGAGGACAATACCTCATGGGACTATCTGACGGAGACGAGGGAGGCCCTTGAGGTGTTTCAGAGAGCACATCCCGAACAGGAGCTGGACTCTGCGTGGAAGTCCCTCTATGTTGCAGAGGGAAGCGACTGGAACTGGTGGTACGGCGACGAGCACTCCACCGAGCTTGGAGAGGAATTTGACGAACTCTACCGGTTGAATCTCATGAAGGTGTATAAAGAGATGGGCAAGGATGTCCCCCAACACCTTTACGTGCCCGTGCTCAGGGAGGATAGGACTGTTGCGCCTGCGATCGAAATCAGGGGCTTTATTCACCCCAGGATTGACGGTATTATGACGAGTTATTTTGAGTGGTATCAGGGAGCGCACATTGAGGTGGGGAAGTCAGGGGGGAGCATGCACATGACCGAGGGCCTCATCTCCCGGATATATTACGGTTTTAACCAGGACACGCTTTTTATCCGCGTTGACCCCAAGGAATCCTTTGACGTCTTTCCCGAAGGATCGGTGCTTTCCGTCGAGATCAGCAGGCCTTTTCCTTTCAGGGTTGATATCCCCCTGAGCAAAGGGGCAACGGCAAAGCTCTTCGGCAGAAGTGACGGAGAATGGTCCGACATCAGGGAAATCACGGATGTTGCCCTTGACGAGATCCTTGAATGCGCCATTCCCTTCCGGGATATCAAGGCAAAGGAGCGTGACGAACTGAATATCTTCATCATGGTCAGGAGGGAAGACGAACAATTCGAGCGATGTCCGTGGAGGGGCTATATTACTGTTACCTTACCAACGCCTGATTTTGAGGCGATGATGTGGCACTGAGAACCTCACCTATCCAGCATCTCCCGCACCTTTCTCAGAAGCTCCTTTGGTGAGACAGGCTTCAGGATAAAATCCAATCCCTCTTCAAGTATCCCCTTTTTATGGATGAGGTTTGCTGTGTAGCCGCTTAGAAACAAGGTCTTTATGCCGGGATTGATTTTTTTGATTTCTTCATAGACCTCTTTGCCGTTCTTCTTCGGCATTATGACATCGAGGAGTAAAAGTTGTATATCCTCTTTGTTCTCCATGAACTTTTCTATTGCATCCTCCCCATCCTCTGCCGCTATGACTCTGTACCCGAATCTCTCAAGTATATCCCTTGTCAGCTTTCTTACAGCCTGATCATCCTCTGCTACAAGCACTGTCTCTGTTCCTCCCTCCGGGTAGGCGGCAGGCATTGTACTCGCTGTCTTTTCAACCTCTGATTCAATCAAGGGAAGATATATCTTAAATGTCGTGCCTTTTTGTGGTTCACTGTAGACATTTATAAAACCATCGTGCTGTTTTACTATCCCGTAGACCATCGCAAGCCCGAGACCCGTGCCCCGGCCGAGTTCTTTGGTCGTGAAGAATGGCTCGAATATCCTCTGCCTCGTCTTCTCATCCATACCGCTGCCTGAATCTGTTACTGACAATAGGGCATATATCCCGGCCTCTCCATAGCCATGTTTCTTTACATACTCTTCATCAATCTGGATGGTTCCGGTCTCTATGATCAAATCACCTCCGACAGGCATGGCATCCCTCGCATTGGTTGCAAGGTTCATCACTATCTGCTCTATCTGGCCCCTGTCTGCCAATACTGTTAAATCCTTATCTAAAAGCTCTGTCTTTAATTCTATATCCTCGCCTATAATCCTCATTAGAAACTTTTCAACGCCCTTTATGATTTCATTCAGATTCTGGGGCTTCAGGTCTCTTATCTGCTTTCTGCTGAAGGCGAGTAAGCTCTGTGTCAGATGGGATCCCCTTTCTCCCGCATCAAGTATCTCTTTGAGATAGGCCCTATTGGGGTCGTCTTCCCTCGTATTCATTTCTATAAGGTTCCCGAATCCTATTATTGCATTGAGGATGTTGTTAAAGTCATGGGCAATGCCGCCGGCAAGCTGACCAATTGCCTCCATCTTCTGGGCCTGGCGGAACTGTTCTTCTAATTTTTTTCGCTCGGTGATGTCTCGTGTAATGCACACAAAGCCTGTATGCTCGCCCCTGTCATCCTTCAGTGCGGTGAGCGTCATTTCCACAGGGAATCCCCTTCCATCCTTTTTAATCCTCCCGGTTTCAGCCCTGACAGATCCTTCCAGGGTCGCTTTTTTGAACCTCTCACGGCATGCCTCTTGAGCCTCCTTCGGGACTATCAAGGAGTGCGGCCTGCCGATGATCTCTTGAGCAGAGTAGCCAAATAGCATTTCCGCACCGCGGTTCCATGAGACGATGTTAGTATCCAGGTCTATGCCCTCTATTGCATCAGTGGCGTGCTCTGTGATGTTTGCGAGGAATGCCCGCACCTCTTCAGCCCGGTTACGCTCTGTGATGTCGAGCAGTGTTCCGATGACAGCGGGGCGTCCACGATATACCGTTTTAGAGCCGTAAACTTCTACATAGATTATCTCTTTATCCTTTGTTATACCTCTAAAATCATAATTAATGGATTCAATCTCACCCGAAATCCGCTTCCGAAGATTTTCCTCAACGATCGGCCAATCTTCTGGTAAGACCAGGTCCTCAGGTCCCCTCTTATCTATCAATTCATAGATGGTGTAGCCAAATATCTCAGCCAATCTTGAATTGGCATACCTGAAGACCCCGTCCTGTATAAGGTAAACGCCGACTATTGATTTTTCTGCCAGGTCCCTAAATTTGTTCTCCGATTCCCGCAGTGCTTCTTCAGCATGCCTGCGTTCAATTATTTCGGCCCGCAATGCTTCATTAGCTTTGGCCAGTTCCGCGGTCCGCTCCGCAACTCGCACTTCTAACTCATCATGCGCCTTTCTCAGCGCTTCTGCATCTCGCTTCCGTTCCGCTATGTCATGACTCGCGTTGTTGATAACAAGTCCCAGACCCAGAACAAAAAATGAAAGTGCAGTATTGAGCGCCATTGGTATTGTTGTCCCGCCATAAAGTAATGGCGCACCATAGATGTAACCTAAACAGAAAGCTAAACCAATAAAGGTTGTCAGTCCGGCCAGTACCCTTGTTAGAGCATCCGCAGACCAGCGTCTTTTCAAAGATGAGGCAAGAAAAAGCGCAACGCTTGCAAACAAGAAATTGAGGGCGGTAGGCAAAGCCATCCGGCCCACAGGAATAAGACCGAGTTTCTCCGATGGAACCTGAAAAATCCATCTATCAACATCCAGATTAATATTTACACTAATCTCTGTGGATCGGATCAGAGATAGAACGAAAATCACGGTAGCGCCGATTCTTGATAATGTAAGACCCCTCTTTCTCTCCGTTAAGAGCGCACAAAGTGATATGCCAAGTACAATGAAGGAGAGGGCTGTATTTGGCGCCATGGGGATGTAATCTGTCCGTATACCGGAGAGGATTCTCCATCCCGTCAGCCAGCCCACAATGGCAACCACCCCTAATCCTGCCGCAATGAGACCGCAGAGTTGCGAAAAGAATTTAAAAGGGATTAAAGAATGATTGGATTGAGTGGTCATTGATTGGCTCCTCTGGCTGCCTCATCGGCTGTTTTGTTTCTGTTGATTTCTTTATTCACCCTTTGAGCCGTCAAAAAAAGAAACAAACCGATTGCAGAGGCTATTGCCACAGAAAAGATTGTGATAGTTTGCAGTCTGGTCTTAATCTTCATCTGAAAAAATACCTCTCACCTAATTAGGTAGCCGCAGGCTTTAGCCTGCGCCAAATCACGAAACCTAAAGAGCCTGCCGTACTTGACGGGGGACGGCTTCTGGATTCCTGCTTCCGCAGGAATGACATTATCCTTATCCTTTGTGCATTAATAATGCATGCATATTTCATAACATCACCTGATGATAGTTACTGCTTCCAGGTTGATACAGCATCAACCTTACCCTCTGTCAGGGCATCAAACATCTCCTTTGGACTCAGATTAACGACCTCAACTTCATCCCTTAATATCCTATGAGAGATTAAGAAAGTCTCCATGAAGAACTCTCCTTTTATTACTGCATTGAGGGCCTCTTTCCCTGTGTTATATTCTTGAAGCTTGACATCTAAGCCCTCCTTTTTGAAGTACCCCTTTTCAACTGCAATATACACAGGAGCTCTATGCAGCCCGCTTCCCACAGCATAGGTTATTTTCACAAGCGGCGCCTGTTTCTGGCTGAACCAGATAGTACCAGCTATAACGACAATCAGAGCCGTCAGAAGAAATGCAAGGACGAGTTTTGGTTTAAGCTTCATCTTGAAACCCTCCTTTTTCTCACCTATCCTCTCCTTATTCCTCCCCTTAGTAAGGGGTTAATCCAGCACCCTTCTCACCTTTCTTAAAAGCTCTTTTGGTGAGACAGGCTTCAGGATAAAATCCAATCCCTCATCGAGTATCCCCTTTTTATGGATGAGGTTCGCTGTATAGCCGCTTAGAAACAACACCTTTATGCGGGGATTGATTTTTTTGATTTCTTCATAAACCTCTTTGCCGTTCTTCTTCGGCATTATGACATCAAGGAGTAAAAGCTGAATATCCTCTTTATTGTTCATGAACTTTTTTATCGCATCCTCCCCGTCCTCCGCCGCTATTACCTTATATCCGAATCTCTCGAGCACATCCCTTGTTAATTTTCTGACTGCCTGATCATCCTCTGCTACAAGCACTGTCTCTGTCCCTCCTCCCGTGTAGACAGCCGGCGCAGCACTCACTGCCTCCCCGGCCTCTGATTTAATCAAGGGCAGGTATATCTTAAATGTCGTGCCTTTCCCAGGTTCACTATAGACATTGATATAGCCGTCATGCTGTTTTACTATCCCGTAGACCATCGCAAGCCCAAGGCCTGTGCCCCTTCCCATCTCTTTGGTTGTGAAGAAGGGTTCAAATATCCTTTTCCTCGTCTCTTCATCCATACCAATGCCTGAATCTGTAATAGATATTAATGCGTATATTCCCGGCTCCCCATAGCCATGCATTTTCACATATTCCTCATCCATCTCTGTAATCCCCGTCTCTATGATTAATTCTCCACCATTTGGCATGGCATCCCTCGCATTGGTTGCAAGGTTCATCAATACCTGCTCTATCTGGCCCCTGTCTACTATTACTGTTAAATCCCCTACCCCCCTTTCAATTCCCCCCTTGCCAAGGGGGGACACAGAGGGGTCAAAGAGGGGCAAGGAGGGATTTAGTATTGTCTTTAATTCTATATCCTCGCCTATGATCCTCCTTAAAAATTTTCCGACGCTTCTTAATATTTCATTCAGATTTTCAGATTTTGGACTGATTATCTGTTTTCTGCTGAAGGCGAGCAGACTTTTTGTTAGATGGGCTGCCCTTTCCCCTGCACTGAGTATCTCTTTTAGATAGGCCCTATTAGGGTCGTCTCCCTTCATATCCATCTCTATGAGGTTCCCGAATCCTATTATTGCATTGAGGATGTTATTAAAGTCATGGGCAATGCCGCCAGCGAGTATGCCAATCGCCTCCAACTTCTGGGCATGCCTCAATTGGTCTTCGAGATTCTTGCGCTCTGTGATGTCGCGAGTGATGGTCACGAAGCCTATGTGCTCCCCTTTCTCGTTTTTCAGTGAGGTAAGCGTCATTTCTGCCGGAAACCGCCTGCCATCCTTCGCAACCCTAAGGGTTTCAGCCGTTTTGACGAGTCCCTCGAAGGTCGCTTTCTTGAACCTCTCACGGCAGGCATCCTGAGCCTCGTGGGGAACGACCATAGACCATGGCTTTCCGATAACCTCCTTTGCTTGGTAGCCGAATATCATCTCTGCGCCACGGTTCCACGAGACGATGTTAGTATTCAGGTCCAGACCTACTATCGCATCGGCGGCATGCTCTGTTATGTTTGCGAGGAATGCCCGCTCCTCCTGCGACTCTGCAAGCTGCGAAGCCATTCTGTTAAATGACGAGGCAAGGTCGCCGATTTCGTCCTTTGATTCAACAGGGGCGCGGACAGAAAAATCCCCTCCAGCAAGTCCTTGCGTGGCCTTTGAAAGGGCAACCACAGGACGGGAGATTCCATGGGCGATGAGATAGGCTAAGATAGATGCAAGCAGTGCAATTGCAACGCCCAGCGCAATTACGCGCTTCCTGAGGGACTCAACAGGCGCGAAGGCCTCCCTCGTTTCGATCTCAGTGAGCAGAGTCCAGCCCCTGCCCGGGATGCACATGGAGGCGCCTATCACCTCCCTGCCGAGATAATTCCTGTAAATTCCGGAGGTTTCTCTTCCGGCGGCGCACTCAAGCACAGGCAGGGTCTCTACACGCTGCTTCATAAGCTCACTGCTGAATCGTGAAGGGGTAATCAGCAGCTTCTCCTTATTCACCAGGTAGATGTCGAGGGTTTCCCTCCTGCCCAGCGTGCCGCTTATTGCACCCTTTTCAATCTGGTACTCTCCAGAGAGCATTTTTCTCAGCTCGTCATGGTAGTAAAAATTAATGATCACGCCAAGAGGATTGCCGGTCTTTTTATCGGTCAGCGGTGCGGCAGCAGCAATGTATGGCCTCTTTCCCTCTGTGGGGCGGGGAGGTATGTACATATCGCTTATGTAAACGCCTTTTCCCCCCTGCAGGAAATACTCGTCCTCCGATTCATCAGCGCCTATCTCGCCCTCCTCGGTTGCGGCAATCACCCTTCCTTTCATGTCCGTGACAAGAATCAGGTAGATACCCATGTCGTGGTGCATCTTGTTGTGCTTCAGGTACATGCTCAGCGCCTTTTGCAGCCCGGTATAGCGCGGGCCTTTCGGGTCTAACTTCTGCATTGCTTCAGCGCTATTGCGGATGAAGCCGTCAGAGGAAAGCTCCATCGCCCTGTCCTTCGCCATCTCGAAAAAGTGGTAGAGGACCCACTCTTTAGCTTCGGCTACGAGGGTTAAATCTTCCAATGCCTGCCTTTGCAGCGCTGCCTTAGCGGAGCTGTAGCTCAGGTAGCCGATGACGGCGACGGGAATCAGAGCCGTCAGAAGAAATGCAAGGACGAGTTTTGGTTTAAGCTTCATCTGGTAGCCCTCCCCCAGCTCTTATTTCATCTGGATAGAAATTATCCTATATTAGAGCTTAATCCAATACCATCAGTCCGTCAAGCCTCATTTACCATAATCCGCAGCCAATATGACAAACAAGCGGGCGAACTCATTCCCGGCATCGCACCCCTTTTCTTAAAGGAGCGCCCTTGGTCTCTCCTGCAAAGTATAGCAGCGCTGCAGGAATTATCAACGTGAAAGTGGTCCTGGCATTCCCCGGGGTGAAAGCAATATGGTAATTTTTATTTGATTCCGTTATTATCTAAAGGGAGTGAGCGGCATATCTTCACAAGGAGGCTGTGCATGATTCTCGGAGTGAATGTTGACCATATTGCAACCATCAGGGAAGCGAGGAAAGGGGCCGAACCGGACCCGGTCATGGCAGCGACCCTTGCAATCCTTGGCGGCGCGGATGGTATTACCGTACATCTCAGGGAAGACCGGCGCCATATAAAGGACAGGGATCTGAAACTATTGAGGGAAACAGCGCCTGTGGAACTGAATCTCGAAATGGCGGCCACCGACGAGATGATCAGGATCGCCCTTTCGGTGAAACCTGACATGGTCACCTTTGTCCCCGAGAAACGCCAGGAACTCACCACAGAAGGGGGCCTTGATCTTGTGTCCCAGAAGACCAATATCGCCAAGGCAATAAAGAAGATCCGGGGAGCAGGGATCCCTGTGAGCCTCTTCATTAATCCTTTTGTCATGGACGTGGATATCGCAAAAAACATCGGCGCCGATATGGTGGAGATACATACCGGTCTTTATGCCAATGCAAAGGGCCCGAAACAGAAGGGGGAACTGCTCAGGGTGGTGGATGCGGTGAAGGTGGCAGGTCAGAGCGGATTGAAGGCCAATGCAGGGCACGGGCTCAATTATTTCAATGTAACGGCTGTGGCAGGCATTGAGGGACTGAGAGGGCTTTACATCGGCCACAGCATTGTTTCCAGAGCGGTCCTTGTGGGCATGGAACGGGCAGTGAGGGAAATGAAGGGATTAATAAAATGATCTCAAGGCCTTGCCACAGAGGACACAGAGATCACCGAGATATTAGTGACGGATAGCTTGACGGAAAGTATTATAGCGGCATCCATTGAGGTTCATAGGGTCTTGGGACCGAGCCTTTTGGAATCAATCTATGAAGAGGCTCTTTGTTACGAGTTATTTCTTAGAGGCATTCCGTTTGAACGTCAAAAGGAGGTTGACGTTCTTTATAAAGACAAAGTTATCAAAGGACAGAGACTTGATTTGGTGGTGAATGACGAGGTTGTAGTTGAGATAAAATCTGTGCGTAAATTAGAGGATATCTTTGTTGCTCAGGTATTATCCTATCTTAAGAGTACTGGCCTGAAACGAGCCCTGCTCATTAATTTTGGAGAAAGCAGACTTATTGATGGTCTGAAAAGAGTATCGCTTTAACTCAGTGAACTCTGTGGGCTCTGTGGCAAAGAATTAATAAGTTATTATGATTTACGGTATAGGCATAGATATCATAAAAGTCGAGAGGATGAAGGAAGCGGTGGAGAGGTGGGGGGAAAGATTCCTCCAGAGGGTCTTCACCGGGAACGAGATCTCGTACTGCTACGGAAAGAAAAATCCCTATCTTTCCCTGTCAGTGAGGTTCGCTGCAAAAGAGGCAATGATAAAGGCGCTGGGGTTGCGGGGATCCGTCACCTTCAGGGATATCGAAATTCTCAACGATGCCCATGGCAAACCCGCTATCCTGGCGCGCGGTGAACTTGATAGCGCGTTGAGGAGAAATTCCATTCGACATTCACATCTGAGCCTGAGCCATGAAAGGGATTATGGCATTGCCTTTGTGGTGCTCGAAAGGGATGACAATCCTTAGCAGTTATTATCCCTGGCCTTTCAACCGTTCCATGGCCTCTTTTGCCGCTGCGGTCTGGGCTTCCTTCTTATTCTTTCCCGTGCCGCGTCCGAACTTTTCCCCCGCGATAGAGACATCCACCGTAAAGGTCTTGCGATGTTCCTCTCCTTCCTGGCTTACGATCCGGTACTCGGGCAACACTCCGAAACGCATCTGGCTTTCTTCCTGGAGCTCTGTCTTGAAGTTGTGGTACTGGCCCGAGGATATCACGGCGAGGATCCTCTCCCTGAGAAGGTGCAGGATTGATCTCCTCGCTGCCTCATACCCCCCGTCGAGGTAAACAGCTCCGAAAACAGCTTCCATGGCATTGGCGAGAATGGATTTCTTGGCCCTTCCCCCTGTCTCTTCCTCCCCCCTCCCCAACCATACATATCTGCCGAGGGTTATGGTCGCTGCTATCTCGGAGAGCAGAGAACCCCTCACGATATAGGATTTGATCTGCGACATCTCCGATTCAGAAAAATCTTTGTTATAGTGGAAGAGATATTCGACGACGACGAGCCCAAGAACCGAATCGCCGATGAACTCAAGCCGTTCATTATAGAAAGGCGCCCGATCAGGGTTCTCGTGGTGGTATGACCGGTGGGTCAGGGCCTCGATGAGGAGCGTCCTGTCTTTGAAGGAGTAGTTGAGCTCTTTTTCAAATGTCTCTAAATTTTTTGAAGAGGAGACAGGCATTTGTCCCGCCAAACCCAAAGGAGTTAGAGAGCGCACATTCCACATTCCTATATCTCGGTTTGTGGGGAACATAATCGAGGTCACATTCCGGATCGGGATTGTCGAGGTTGATTGTGGGAGGGATTACATTATCCTGAACGCTGAGAATAGCGATCACGGTCTCTACACCTCCTGCGGCGCCGAGGAGATGTCCGGTCATGGATTTTGTGGAACTCACAGCGAGCTTATATGCGTGTTCTTTAAATACTATCTTGATGGCTGCGGTTTCCAGTTCATCGCCGTATTTTGTTGACGTCCCGTGGGCGTTGATATAATCCACCGCCTCAGGGGAAGCCCCCCCATCCTTCAGGGTCAACGCCATGCAGGATGCAGCTCCTGCGCCTTCAGGAGCCGGTGACGTGATGTGGTAAGCGTCGCTGGTCATGCCGTAGCCGGCGATCTCTGCATAGACCTTCGCATTCCTCTTCTTCGCGTTCTCAAGGGATTCGAGAATCACGATCCCGGCCCCTTCGCCCATGACAAATCCGTCCCTGTCGCTGTCAAAGGGCCTGCTGGCGCGCTCGGGCTCTCCATTCCGGGTGGACAGGGCCTTCATTACTGCGAATCCACCGATGGCCATAGGGGTGATCACTGACTCGGCGCCTCCCGCGATCATCACATCGGCATCACCCCTCTGGATGACCTTAAAGGCATCTCCTATGGCATGGCTTCCCGTTGCGCATGCTGTGGCTACCGCGGAATTCGGCCCCTTTGCCCCGAACTTTATGGAGACCTGCCCGGATGCGAGGTTGATGATCAGCATGGGGATAAAGAACGGGGTGATCCTCCGGTACCCTTTTTCGAGATAGGTCTTATGATAGTGCTCTATTGCGGGAAGTCCGCCCATGCCGGAGCCGATAATGACACCGACCCTCTCCGCATTCTCCGCTGTGACGGTGAGGCCTGAATCTTCCATCGCCATCGTGGAGGCAGCAACCGCGAAGTGGATGAACCGGTCCATCTTCTTCACTTCCTTGGGTTCTATATACTGGAGCGGATCAAAATCCTTTACCTCCCCCGCAATATGGACCGGGAGGTCTGAGGAATCAAAGGTTCTGATAACACCGATCCCCGATCTCCCTTCCAGCAACGCTTCCCAGGAGGGTTTTACCCCTATCCCCAGAGGGGTGACCAGTCCTAATCCTGTGACAACGACACGACGTTTTTCCATGATCTTTACAAAAGCCTATCCCATCTTGTTCTTGATATACTCTACCGCGTCTTTCACCTTCGCGATCTTTTCGGCGTCCTCGTCCGGTATCTCTATGTTAAAGGCCTCCTCAAACGCCATGACGAGTTCCACGGTATCCAGTGAATCTGCTCCGAGGTCTTCTACAAATGATGCCTCAGGGGTCACCTCTGCGGGGTTCACCCCGAGCTGTTTTGCGATAATCTCCTTCACTTTTTCGTCAACCATCATTGCACCTCCATTTCATAAGTTATTTAGCCACTGAGTTACTGTGTCATAAGGAGTCAACAATCTTAATAACTTAACTACACAATGACATGCCGGCTTACATTACATATACATGCCGCCGTTCACATGGACCACCTGGCCGGTGATATACCCGGTAGACGCCAGAAATGCGACGGCGTTTGCAACATCATCTATGGTTCCGAACCTGGCCATAGGAATCGCCTTTTTCATTTCTTTCTTCACGTTCTCGGGGAGCGCATCGGTCATGGCCGTCATGATAAAGCCCGGGGCAACGGCATTCGCGGTTATCCCTCTGCTCGCATATTCCTTTGCGATCGTCTTTGTCAACCCGACAATGCCGGCCTTTGAGGCGCTGTAGTTCGCCTGTCCGGGATTGCCCGTGAAGGCGACGACAGAGGCGATATTCACGATCCTTCCGTAGCGCTGCTTCGCCATGATCTTCACCGCCTCCTTTGAACAGAGGAACACCCCCTTCAGATTCACATTGATGACCGCGTCCCAGTCTTCCTCCTTCATCCTCAGCAGAAGGCTGTCTTTGGTTATGCCCGCATTATTGACGAGGATGTCCAGCCTCCCGAATTCCTTCACGATATCTTCAAAAGTCTGTATCACCTCCCCTGAGTGAGACACATCAAGCCGCACGGCCATGGTCCTGACACCCAGGCCTGCCACTGCGGCGGCGGTTTCCTTTGCCTCATCGAGCTGTATATCAGCGATGACGATATCAGCGCCCTTCCCGGCAAGGGCTTCCGCTATTGCCCTCCCTATGCCCCGCGCACTTCCTGTGACAAGGGCAACCTGACCTTTAAATTCCATCTGCACACCTCCCCCTAAAAGACGGCTATCATTTTAACAGAGAAATCTTTTTATTTTCCAGTCTTTTGTGAAACTCAGAAAATCTTGTTGAAAAAGCAGGAGATAATCCAGCAACTCACGGTGAAATCGCAAAGGCTTGAGATTGCTTCCCCCGTATCAAGTACGGGGTCGCAATGACAAAATAAAAGTCCGTAAAGTGTCATTGCGAGGAGTCTTTATTCCGAAGCAATCCAGTCACTATTCACCGTGAATTGCTGGAGGTAATCCAAAAATTTGCAATAATCAGTGGCTTTTTAGTTATAATACCCGTCAATTATAAACGAAGTACAGGCGAAAGGGGTTGAACGTTCATGCGCCACAAAGTGTATCTCATTGACGTGACCGATAGAGACGGTGTCCAGACCTCGAGAATACTGCTGCCGAAACTTTCAAAGACCATGTTGAATCTCTATCTGGATGAAATGGGTTTTTACCAGAGCGAGATGGGCTTTCCCACGTTAAAACATGAAGTGAACTATATTAACGCCAACCTTGAACTGGTGAAGCTCGGCGCTATAAAGAGGATTCACCTGGAGGGCTGGTGCAGGGCAGTGCCTGAAGATATTGAACTGGCATTCAAGAACTGTCCGGAAATCAAACACCTGAATATTTCCATGTCGACATCAGACATCATGATTCAGGGGAAGTTCCAGGGCAGGAAGACATGGAAGGACATCATCGATTCCCTGGCGAAATCGGCGAAACTGGCAAAGGAACTGGGCGTGGAGACCCTGGGTGTTAACGCTGAGGACGCGTCCAGGACCGAACTGAGCAAGCTGATCGAGTTCGTACTGGCGGGGAAGGAAGCGGGAGCGGACAGGTTCCGGTACTGCGATACCCTTGGCGTGGACGATCCCATCACCATTTACGAGACCATAAAGGCCCTGACCCTGGCTACCAGATTTCCCATTGAGATGCACTGCCATAATGACCTCGGCATGGCTGAGGCGGTATCCGTGGCAGGGGCTCAGGGAGCCGTAGACAGCGGGGTGGACGCCTATATTAATACCACAATCAACGGATACGGGGAACGGGCAGGCAATTGCGACCTCGTTTCGACGATCCTTGCACTGAAGTTCTCCCATGGGCTGAAGACCAAGATCCCCCTTGATGAGCATATTGATCTGAAAAAGGCATGGAAGATGGCAAAGTATGCATCCTATGCCTTTAATATCCCTATACCGATAAATCAGCCCGGGGTGGGGGCAAATGCCTTTGCCCACGAGTCGGGCATTCATGCCGACGGCGCTCTGAAGGACCGGCGGAGCTATGAGCTCTATGACCCCGAAGACGTGGGCAGGGGCGAGCCGGAACTCCTTGAGACAGGAAGGATCATCACCACCGGTGAATACGGCGGAGTCAAGGGCTTCAGGCATGTGTACGACAAGCTGGGGATCCATTTCAGCACTGACAATGATGCGAGGAGGATTCTGGAACTGGTCCAGTACGCGAACCTCCATACCCAGAAACCACTCACCGACGACGAACTCCGGCTCATTGCGAGTTATCCGGACGTTGTCAGGAAGATCCTCACGGTAAACCCATGAAATACACAATAACCTTGATACCGGGTGACGGCGTTGGGCCGGAAATTGCCGAGGCTACAAGACGGGTCATCGATGCCACAGGGGTACCGATTCAATGGGAAATACAGGATGCGGGAGTGGATGTCTACGAAAAAGAAGGCACACCTCTTCCCCAGCGTGTTATCGATTCCATCAGGAAAAATAAGATCGCCATAAAAGGACCGGTAACAACCCCTGTGGGCACCGGCTTCCGGAGCGTGAATGTCACTCTGCGACAGACCCTTGATCTTTACTGCTGCCTGAGGCCGTGCAAGAGCTTCAAGGGGGCAAGGACGCGGTTCGATAATATCGACCTCATCATCGTGAGGGAGAATACCGAAGACCTCTACGCAGGGATTGAATTCCAGAAATCCTCCCACGATACCGCCCGTCTCATCGATTTTATAAGGGAGACGACGGGGAAAAAGATACCTCCCGATTCGGGGATAAGCATAAAACCGATCTCGGTATCCGCCACTGAGCGCATTGTGAAGTTTGCCTTTGAATATGCAAGAAAAAACAAGCGGAAAAAGGTGACCTCGGTTCACAAGGCGAACATTATGAAGTTCTCCGACGGGCTCTTTCTTGAGGTGGCGCGGGATGTGGCAGCACGCTTTTCCGACATCGAATTTGAGGACAGGATCATCGACAATATGTGCATGCAGCTTGTGCAGAAGCCTGAACTGTACGACGTGCTTGTGCTGCCGAACCTTTATGGTGATGTCGTGTCCGACCTGGCAGCGGGCCTCATCGGGGGTCTCGGGCTTGCGCCGGGCGCCAACATCGGGGATGAGATGGCGGTGTTCGAGCCTACCCACGGCAGTGCGCCGAAATATAAGGGCTTGAATAAGATGAATCCCATTGCTATGATATTGTCAGGAGTGATGATGCTCATTCACCTCGGCGAAACAGAAGCGGCACAGCGGCTGGAAAGAGCCGTTGCTTCCGTTATCGCAGAAGGCAGGGATGTCACCTACGATATGAAACCGACCCCGGATGACCCGACTGCTGCGACCACCTCGAGGGTTGCAGATGCCATCATCGAGAAATTAGCCTAATCGCCAAGATGGAAAGCGACTGTTCACCGCAAAGGGTACCCCGTATAAAATGCAAAAGGCAAAATGCACAGAGAAGAATTTCGGAATTGAGGGCTTCCGTAATTCCTAAATTGCATTTTTGCTTTTTGCATTTGGTCTCCGAGTTCCATGTGGCTTGATATCGTTTTCATCGTACTCTTCATTTTCCTGAACGGCCTCTTTGCTGCGGCAGAGATAGCGGTGGTGGCTGCGCGGAAGAGCAGGCTGAAGCAGCTTGCGGAAGAAGGCAACAAGGCCGCGGAAATCCTCCTGAGGTTCAAAGAGGAGCCTGACAGGTTCCTTGCCACCATCCAGATCGCTATTACCCTTGCCGGTGTACTTGCATCAGCCATCGGCGGAGCCGCGGCAGTTCAGGTCTTAAAGCCTGTCATTGCTGAAATGCCCTATAAACCGATAGCCGCCTCCAGCGAGGCGATCTCCATCGGTATCGTAGCGCTGGTGATTACCTATGTTACCCTTGTCTTTGGCGAGCTCATTCCGAAATCCATAGCCCTCACTCATCCCGAAGGGGTCGGGCTGAGAATCGCGAAGCTTGTGGAAGGGTTCTCGAAGGTTGCGACCCTCTTTGTGAAGGTCCTGACCTTAAGCACCAATCTGCTCCTGAGACCCTTCGGGAGGAAGCCCTTTACCGAGAGGGCCTATGTGACAGAGGAAGAGGTGAAGATGCTCATCATGGAAGGGGGCGAGCAGGGGGTGTTTGAACCCACCGAGCAGGAACTCATTCACAGCGTGTTCGAATTTACGGACATGTCGGCAAAGGAGGTGATGGTGCCGTCCACGCGGATGGTTTCCATAAGCCTCACCATGTCGGTGGATGAGATCAAGTCCACCATTGCTGAGGAACAGTTTTCCCGTTATCCGGTGGTGGGGAAAGACCTCAATGACATCCGGGGCATCCTCTATGCAAAGGACTTCCTGAATGCGCTGGCCCGGGGGGAAGCGGACGTGAGAAAACTGATCAAGCCGCCGTTCTTTATCCCTGAGACAAAGAAGATAAGCAATCTTCTGAGGGAAATGCAGAGGAAGAGGATCCATATGGCTCTGGTCATCGACGAGTACGGAGGGGTCTCCGGCCTTGTGACCATGGAGGACCTCATCGAAGAGATCGTCGGCGAGATAAGGGACGAGTATGATATCGAAAGCCCCGTAATACAGCTCAGCGACGGCACCCTTCTCATCGATGCGTCCATAAGCATAAAGGACCTGGCAGACGACTACCGGATCGAGCTCCCTGAATCCACGGAATACGATACCCTGGGCGGTTTTCTCCTTGCTACCCTCCAGAGGATTCCCCGAATCAGTGATGTGGTGGAGATCGAGGGGAAGAAGATAACCGTGTCGGAGATGGTAGGCCAGCGTATCGCAAAGGTAAAGCTGGAGAAGATTCCGGTAAAGGAATCGGAAGAGTAATACTGCCCCGTCAATAGTGTGTTTCGTCTTAGTCTCGGGTGCTCAATTATTGAATCCTGCATTGATAATGTCCTATTGTAATCTTTGTCTTGTCATTCCGGCTTGTCCGGAATCATTCTTCGGAAAGACTCCCGAGAAGACAAGGGGGAGTAACAGAATAGTGGCAGACATTTATTCTGCCGGAATCAGTAAATTGATTTACTAATTCCGGTCTTTCATTTATAATAAGGACTCAATTTTTCAAAAAAGGTGGCTGGAATGAGGAAAAAGGTATCCATTATAGGAGGAGGAAACGTAGGAGCATCTGCGGCGCAGCTCCTTGCCCATGACGGGATTGCCGATGTGGTGCTGTTCGACATCGCGGAAGGTATGCCCCAGGGGAAGGCCCTGGACATGGCTGAAGCATGCCCCCTCTGGAACTCATCAGTGTCGGTGAAGGGCACGAACAGTTATCGTGATACTGAGAAATCCGATGTTATCGTCATCACTGCCGGCATTCCCCGAAAGCCGGGAATGAGCAGGGATGATCTCCTGAAGACCAATGCGGAGGTTGTGAAGTCCGTTGCTGCTGAGACGTCGAAGCTCTCTCCTGATGCGGTGGTGATCGTGGTGACCAATCCCATGGATGTGATGGCCTATGTGGCCTGCAAGACCTCAGGCTGCAATCATCGTAAGGTGTTGGGGATGGGCGGCATTCTGGATTCTGCGCGGTTCAGAACCTTCATCTCCTTTGAACTGGGCGTTTCTCCCAGCGATGTGGAAGCCCTTGTGATGGGGGGCCACGGGGATCAGATGGTGCCCATGCCCCGCTACACCACGATAAAAGGCGTTCCGATAACGAAGATCCTGCCGCCGGAAAAGATCGCTCCCCTCATCGAGAGGACGAGAAACGGCGGCGCCGAGATCGTGTCACTCCTTAAGACGGGAAGCGCTTATTATGCCCCTGCGGCCGCAACCTGCCAGATGATCAGGGCGATTCTCTTTGATGAAAAAAGGATTCTCCCCTGCGCTGTATATCTTGAGGGGCAGTACGGCGTCAGAGATATCTATGTCGGGGTCCCGGCTGTCCTTGGGGCCCGCGGCATCGAAAAGGTGATAGAGCTGGAATTGAATGAAGAGGAGAGGGCGGATTTCGACAGGTCTGTTTCTGCGGTAAAAGCGCTTTTAGAAAAGATTACCGTTTAACTACATAAGCAATTAAACCACAGAGATCACAGAGCACACAGAGAAAGACACGAAGTCTTCGAGACAAGAAATTTATTTTGTTCTTCCTCTGCGAACTCTGCGTCCTCAGTGGTAAGTGATTCTTAATGGGAGGAGAGATGGAAAATACATTATCGATTGTAAAGCCTGACGGCGTTAAGAAGAATGTCATCGGAGAGGTTATTTCGAGGTTTGAGAAAAACGGCTTGAAGGTCTCTGCGCTGAAGATGCTCCATCTTTCGAAGAAAGAGGCGCAGAAGTTCTATGTTGTCCACAAGGAAAGGCCTTTCTATGGAAGCCTTACCGAATTCATGTCAGAAGGCCCCATCGTTGTGATGGTGCTGAGCGGCGATAATGCCATTGCAAAGGTGAGGGGAATAATGGGCTCCACCAATCCCAAGGAGGCCGCTCCCGGAACCATCAGAGCTGACTTTGCATCGGACATTGAACGCAACATCGTCCATGGCTCTGATTCACCCCGGTCCGCCGCATACGAGATACCTTTCTTTTTCTCTTCGCTGGAGATTCTGTAGGAGCATATCGGCCAAAAGTTTGTATAGAGTACACCCCAGCAATTCACGGTGAAATCGCAAAGGTTTGAGATTGCTTCCCCCGTATCAAGTACGGGGTCGCAATGACAAAATAAAATTTCGTAAAGTGTCATTGCGAGGAGTCTTTATTTCGAAGCAATCCCATCAATATTCGCCGTGAATTGCTGCAGTACACCCCCCCTCGGTTGACAATCACCATGGAAAAGCATTATTATTTTTTTAGGAGGTTCACCATGTTTGAGAAGTTTACTGAGAGAGGAAGAAAGATAATCATCTATGCAAGGGAAGAGGCAGAGAAGAGGCAGAACGATTATCTGGGCACCGAACACCTTCTGTTGGCCCTCCTCAGAGAGGAAGACAGTCTCCCTGTAGCGATACTAAAAAAGATGGGTCTTTCCATAGAAGACCTGTTCATGGAGATCGAGAGGAACCTCCCTTCGGGAACGAATATCCTTACCTTCGGAGATATCCCCTTCACGCCCCGTGCCAAGAAGGTTCTGGAACTGGCAGTGGAAGAAGCGCGGCTCCTGGGCCATAACTATATAGGAAGCGAGCACCTCCTGCTTGGCATCATCAGGGAGGAGGAGGGGATAGCAGGAAAGATCCTCCGGGCCTTCGGCGCGAATCTTCTGGGAGGCCGCCAGCTTACCATAAACCTTTCCCTGAGGACCCAGACCCATGTGAAGGAAAAGAGAAGCTCCACTCCCGCTCTTGACGAATTCGGCCGCGACCTGACCCAGCTGGCCCGTTCGGGGAAACTGGATCCTGTCATCGGCAGAGAAGATGAGATCGAGCGTGTGCTTCAGATCCTGGGGAGAAGGATCAAGAACAATCCCGTTATTATTGGAGAACCCGGCGTGGGCAAGACAGCCATTGTTGAGGGTCTCGCACAGAAGATCGTGGCGGGTGAAGTTCCTGAAAACCTCCTGGGCAGGAGAATCGTATCCCTTGACCTCGGCGCGCTGATCGCGGGCACAAAATACAGGGGCCAGTTTGAAGAGAGACTGAAGATCGTGATGAAAGAGATAACACAGTCTGACAACGTCATTCTCTTTGTGGACGAACTGCATACCCTTATAGGGGCAGGCGCTGCGGAGGGGTCGGTGGATGCCTCCAGCATGCTGAAACCTGCGCTCTCGAGGGGTGAGATACAGTGCATCGGCGCTACGACGCCTGATGAATACAGGAAATACATAGAGAAAGACGGAGCCATGGAAAGGAGATTCCAGCCTATCTATGTGCAGCCGCCGACGGTAAGTACGGCCAGGGATATCCTCATGGGGCTGAAGTCCAGATACGAGGCTCACCACAGGGTGAAGATCAGTGATGAAGCCATCGAAGCCGCGGTGAAATTGTCAGACAGGTATATTGCGGACCGCTATCTCCCTGACAAGGCCATTGACGTCATCGATGAGACCGGTTCGCGCATTAAGCTCAAACGCTACATGCCTCCCGGCGAACTGAAGGAAATGGAGTATGATCTTGCACGACTTTCGAGGGAGAAGAACCTTTACGTGAAGTTGCATGACATCGAGAGGGCAACGAACACACGGGGAGAGGAAGACAGGATCAAGAGGGTCTACGATCAGACTCAGCGGAAATGGAAGGAAGATATGAACAGGGAAATCCCTGTGGTCAAGGTGGAAGACGTGGCGTATACTGTTTCGAAAATGACCGGAGTTCCGCTCTTCAAGCTGGAAGAACAGGAATCCGAGAAGCTTATGAGGATGGAGGAAGAGATCCACAGGAGGATCATTGCCCAGGAAGAGGCGATCCGGGCCATATCAAGGGCCATCAGGAGATCCCGGGCGGGAATCAAGGACAGGAGGAAACCCATCGGTTCGTTCTTCTTCCTCGGACCGACCGGTGTCGGAAAGACAGAGCTTGCAAAGGCGCTGGCTGAATTCCTTTTTAATGACGAGAATGCCCTTGTCAAGATTGATATGTCCGAATACATGGAGAGGTTCAACGTCTCAAAACTGACCGGCGCGCCTCCCGGCTATGTGGGATACGACGAGGGTGGCCAGCTCACCGAGATGATACGGAAGAAACCGTATTCGGTGGTCCTTTTTGACGAGATTGAGAAGGCACATCCCGATGTCTTCAACATCCTCCTGCAGGTCCTGGATGAAGGCGTCCTTACGGACAGCTACGGCCGGAAGGTGGACTTCAAGAACACGGTCATCATCATGACCTCGAACCTCGGTGCGCGTATCATAGAAAAGGCCACGCCTCTCGGATTCCACAGGGCTACGGCAGATGATGCGTACCAGAAGATAAAGGACAATGTCATGAACGAACTGAAGAAGACCTTCAACCCGGAGTTCCTCAACCGGGTGGATGAGATGGTGGTCTTCCATCAGCTGGATAAAGAGCAGCTCATGTCCATCATTGACCTGCTCATCGGCGAACTGAACAAACAGCTCATGGAGCATGAACTCTTCGTAGAAGTGGACAGGGAGGTAAAGGAGTGGATCATCGAGAAGTACTATCAGCCTGCCTATGGCGCCAGACCTATGAGGAGGGCTATACAGAGGGTGATCGAGGACCCGCTTTCAGAAGACCTGCTTAAGGGCAGGTTCAAGTCCGTGCATAAGGTCAGGGTGATACTCGAATCCAATACTCCTGTTTTTATTGAGGCTGCCGATGATGCTGCCATGCTGTCAGGGGTCAACTGACAGGCGTCGTATCCCCAGCATGCGCACAACCCGTAAAGAGTTCCCCATGGAATGGGGAACTCTTTCTTTTGAAACGGATAGCGAGCGCATTCCCCGTAGCTTGCTGCGGGGTTAGCGAGCGAATATGACAAAGAAGAATTCATTGCGTTAAGATACCCTGTGGTCTTGCCGCAGGGTTCTTCATATTTAAGGGAGAACAAGAGTGAAGGCTAAAGCCATAATCATCGTCGTCATTATCCTCGCTGCCCTGATGGTCCTTCTTTTCGGTGTAAGAAAGCAGGAGACAAGGCTGCCCAAGGCTGCCATAGAGGGGCTGGCTGCTCCTGAACTTATACTCTCTGACCCGTCGGGGAAACTCCACAGTCTTTCCGAACTGAGAGGTTCTGTTGTCTTTGTGAACTTCTGGGCAACGTGGTGCCCGCCCTGCAGGGAGGAGATGCCTTCCATCCAGAACCTTTACAACCAGTTCAAGGACCAGAAGGAATTCCGCATGGTGACGATCCTTTACCGGGACGATTATCAGAAGGCGATGGCTTACCTGAAGGAAAACAATTACGACTTTCCTGTGGTGGTGGACACCGACGAAAAGACAGCCAGGGCTTACGGGGTAACAGGAGTGCCGGAGACATACATCGTGGACAAAAAAGGCATTCTCAAACAGAAGAGGATAGGCCCCTTTGACTGGACGTCACCCCAGGCCATTTCGCTCATGTCAGACCTTGTGAGACAATAGCCCCTCCGCGATGAGAAAGCCTTCTCCCCCTGAACCTGTCCTCCTCTTTACAGCAACGCTTTACCATGATGAAGAATGCTTCTCTGCTGCCCGGGAAGGACTTCACAAATGCTTCGGAGAAATAGTTATGGAGAGCCAACCCCTGCCGTGGGAGTATTCCGATTATTATACGGAGGAACTCGGCTCGCCGATCCAGAGGAAATTTCTCTTTTTCAGGAATATGATCAATCGCGAAAACCTCTCCGATATCAAGCTCGCAACAAATGAGATAGAAGAGCGGTTATCAACAGGGGGGAAGAGGAACATCAATCTTGATCCCGGGTATCTTACTCCCTACAATGTGATCCTTGCGTCCACCAAGAATTATTCCCACCGGATTTATATCGGCAAGGGAATCTTCGCCGAGGTTACCCTTATTTACAAAGAGAAAGACCACAGATACCAGCCCCATCTGTTTACCTACCGGGACTATGCAAGCGATGGATATGCAGAAATTTTTTCTCGGGCAAGGAAGTTGCTGAAATAAAGATCCGCTCCGAAGAACACGCCCTTGCGAGTTGCATGGAATGATTATAGCAAAAAGGTCAGAGATGTTGAGAACTATACAATTTCTATGAACTTGCCGTTTTTTATCGTAAGGGAAAAGGCTTTTGTCAAAAGGCACCCCGAACTTGTTGAGAGATACAAAAAGATTCTGCGATTACTGGAACTGAACCCCTCCCATCCTTCCTTAAAGCTTCACAAACTAAAAGGCAGATTCAGCGATAAGCATGCTGTCTCGATCACCTATGCTTACAGAATCGTTATCACCCTGATTGTTGCAGACAATGAGATCATATTCATCGATATCGGCCATCACGGCGAGGTCTACTGAAGAACTTTTCATTCCCCCAAATACGCCTTCTTCACCCGCTCGTTGTTGAGAAGTTCCTCTCCCGTGCCCTGGAGCGTTATTCTGCCGCTCTCAAGGACGTGCCCCCTGCTCGATAGACTCAGGGCTGCATGGGCATTCTGCTCCACAAGGAGGATCGTTACTCCCTCGTTATTGATCTCCCTTATTATCTTGAAGATCTTGCTCACAAGGATGGGCGCAAGGCCCAGGGACGGCTCATCAAGGAGAAGCATCTTCGGGTTGGACATGAGGGCCCTTGCGATGGCAAGCATCTGCTGCTCTCCGCCGCTGAGGGTGCCCCCCTGTTGTTTCTGCCTCTCCTTGAGGACCGGGAAAAGGCTTAAGACCCTTTCCAGATGGTCTTTCGTCCTTGTTTTGTTGAGGACGCCGCTGTTGCCGGCAGAGTATGCGCCCATCTCAAGGTTCTCCATGACGGTGAGCCGGGGAAATATCCTCCTGCCCTCGGGAACCTGACTTATCCCCATGCCCACTATCATATGCGGAGGAAGGTCATTGATCGTTCTTCCTTCAAAGGAAATGTCGCCGGCTGCAGGCCTGAGAATCCCCGAAATGGTCATGAGGGTTGTGGACTTGCCTGCGCCGTTGCTGCCGATGAGGCAGATGATCTCCCCCCGCTTCACCTCCAGGTCTATGCCCTTCACCGCTTCAATGGGTCCGTAGAAGGTATGGATATTTTTGAGCTTAAGCAAAAATTCCCCTCCCCAGATACGCCTCTATGACGAGGGGGTCGCTCTTGATCATCTCCGGCGTTCCTTCTGCGATCTTCACCCCGTGGTCAAGCACCACGATGGTTTCCGATATCCCCATCACCACCTTCATGTCGTGCTCGATAAGAATCACGGTTTTGCCGAGCTTCTGGAGCTTTCTGATGATCTCCATGATCTCCGATGTCTCCTGGGGGTTCATCCCTGCAGTGGGCTCATCCAGGAGCAGGATGGTGGATTCTGTGGCAAGGGCCCTGGCGATCTCGAGCCTCCTCTGGTCTCCGTAAGGGAGGTTAAAGGAGGTGATATCAGCAGAAGATTCAAGCCCCACAAGTCCGAGATACTCCAGCGCCCTGCGCCGTGCATTGTCCTCCTCTGAGAGAAAATCACCGTGCCTTGCGAGGATCTTGAAAAGGCCGGAGTGCATCCGCTGATGCTGGGAGACCATGACATTTTCGAGAACGGTCATATCCTTGAACAACCGTATATTCTGGAATGTCCTTGCGATGCCGAGGGAGACAATGCCATGGGGAGCCATGCCGGTAATATTGGTATCGGATAAACGGACCATCCCCTTGGTAGGCTTTGTGAGCCCGGTCAGGCAGTTGAAAAGGGTGGTCTTTCCTGCGCCGTTGGGCCCTATGATGCTCGTAATGGAGTCCTCCTTCACCTTGAAACTCACTTCCTCAAGGGCCCTTATCCCGCCGAAGTGTTTTGTGAGCTCCCGCACCTCCAACAGATACATATGCTACACCAAAGGCTTCGGGACCCTCTGGCCGACGCTGAAAAGGCCTTGGGGTCTGAATATCATTATCAGTATCAGTCCCGCTCCGAGGGCGATCATCCTGTAGGACTGGACTTCCCTGAGGACCTCGGGGAGTACAACGAGCGCTACCGAACCTATGATCACCCCGCCTATGCTTCCCAGCCCGCCCAGTATCACCATGCAGAGGATCAGGACAGACTCCATGAAGGTAAAGCTTTCGGGCGACACAAATCTCATCTTCGCCGCAAAAAGGGCGCCAGCCAGTCCTGCCCAGAAGGCCCCGAAGGCAAAGGAATAGAGTTTGTACCGCATGGTGTTTATTCCCATGGAAGAGGCGCCGATCTCATCCTCCCGTATAGCGATCCAGGCCCTGCCGATCCTGGATGAACGGATGCGGCTCACCACGACGTAAGTCAAAAGCGCTGCCCCCAGGATCAGGTAATAATACCTGTTCAGCGTTCCCATGGGCAGGCCGAATAGATGGGGAGAGGCTATTCCAGATATGCCGTTGGGACCTCCGGTGAGGGAATCCCAGTTATTCAGGATGAGACGTACGATCTCTCCAAACCCGAGGGTCACGATGGCAAGATAGTCTCCCCGCAGCCTGAGGGCAGGAATGGCGAGGATAAACCCAGACAGGGTAGTAAGGGCGAGGGATAAGGGCAGGGACTGCCAGAAACCGAGACCGAGTTTCACGTTGAGAAGGGCATAGGTGTATGCGCCCACTGCATAGAATGCAACAAAACCGAGGTTAAGAAGACCGGTGAACCCCACCACAACGTTGAGACCGAGGGCGAGAATGATATAGATGCCTGAAAGGATCGCAACATCCAGGAAATAGTCCCTCAAAAAAAAGGGAAGGGCCATAAGAACGAAGAGAAGGAGGGAACGGGTCACAAGGGGAGAGGGTCTGAAGAGTTTTGCAGAGCGAATGCGCTGCATCATGGCGCCTCCATGCCCTATCAAGGTGTGCGCATATCCCCGGAGAAAGACGAGGGTCATTATGGTGAAAGAAAGGGAGACGAAAAGGATCAGGGATGGCAACGGGCCTTTAAAGGGGAGGAAAAGGAGGGAGAACCATAATGCGATAAGTAAACTTCTCATTTTATACCTTCTCCTCGGTTGTCTTGCCGAAAATTCCTGACGGTTTGATAAGCAGAATCACGATAAGCACGGCAAAGGCATAAGCATCCTTGTATTCACTGGATAGGTAACTGCCGCCGACGCTCTCCACAAGACCGAGGAAAATCCCGCCGAACATGGCGCCGGGGATGCTCCCGATGCCGCCGAGCACGGCAGCGGTGAAGGCCTTGATCCCTGCAATATAGCCGATGGAGTAATTCACGAGGCCGTAATACATGGCGACCATTATCCCTGCCACAGCAGCCAGACCGGAACCGATGATAAAGGTGACCGAGATCACCGAGTCGATATTGATGCCCACGAGGGATGCCATTACCTTGTCCTGCGCCACTGCACGCATGGCCTTCCCCATCTTCGTCCTCGTGACATAGAGGTGAAGGGACAGCATGAGCAGGCAGGAGAGGACAATGATGAAGATCTGAAGGTACGTGATCCTTGCTCCGGAGAGAGTAAGACCTGCATCCCCGAAAAGATGGGGGAATACCTTATCCGTTGCCCCCTGTGTGAGCATCACATAGTTCTGGAGGAAGATGGACACGCCGATGGCGCTTATCAGGGGACTGAGCCTCGGCGCATTCCTTAGGGGTCGGTATGCGATCCTTTCCATGGTAAACCCGTAGGCAGAGCAGAAAGTAACAGAAAGGACAAGGGTGAGGACCAAAGACAGCGGGAGGCTGTAAGCGGTAAGCCCTGCTGCGGTAAAAAAGGCGAAAAAGATAATTCCCAGGTAGGCGCCGAGCATATAGATTTCGCCATGTGCGAAATTGATCAGCTCCAGGATGCCGTACACCATGGTATAACCGAGGGCGATGAGGGCATACACACCGCCCACGGTAAGGCCGTTGATGAGCTGCTGGAAAAACATGGGTGAGGCTCAGATTCCGGGCTTCACAGAGAGGTGTTTCCTCGTGCTATAGAGTCAGTGGTTCCCCCTACGACTGTTCTGTCTTTGCCTTTTACTTTTGCCCCATAGAGCGCCCTGTCTGCGTTCTTGATCAGTGTTTTTGCGTCTTTTACCTCTGCAGTGAATGTTGCGATGCCGATGCTCACCGTTATCTTCTCACGAGGGAAGTTCTTCCATCTGAACGGCATAAGCTCCGCGATGTTCTTCCTCACCCTTTCCGCCACGAGAAAGGCCTCATCCCTTTCGGTCCGGGGCATTATGATGGCAAACTCTTCACCACCGAACCTCGCCAGTATATCAATGGACCTGAGCGACTCCCTCGAGATATCTGCGATCGCCTTTAATACCTCATCGCCGGCAACATGCCCCTCTGTATCATTAAACAACTTGAAATCATCGATGTCAAAGATCGCCAATGAGAACACGGAATCATAACGTATTGCACGCTGTAATTCTTCGAAGAGACGGTCATCAAAATATCTCCTGTTGAAGATCCCTGTAAGAGAATCTGTGATGGAGAGGGTTCTCATCTGTTCCGATATGCTGTAGTAATGGGCTCCCTTTATGGCTAGGGAGGCGTATGAGACAAAATAGCGAAGGAATTCCATGTCCGCCTGAGAGAAGACCTCGCCGCTCATCTTATCGGAAAGGTTGAGGACACCTATGGTTTCATCCCCTATTCTCAGCGGGATGCTCACAAAGGAGTTTGTTTTGTAATTGGGCCTCGTCTTTGTAAAGAGATTCTTCTCTATATCCGAGACCATCAAGGGTTTACTCTCTTGATAGACCTTCCCGGCAATCCCTTCACCGACCTTTACCCTGATATTTTTTGCGATCAATTTGTTTATCCCCCTCACCGCCTTTATGAAAAGCTCTGTCCCGTCCTCCTCCGGGAGCATGAGGGAGACCTTTTCCGCATCCAGCATTTTAGAGGAAACCTCCACAATGGATTCATAAAGCGTATCGGGGTCTTGAAATGTCGGGCTCAAATTCAAAGCGAGATTCATGGTGGCGAGACCGTTGATCCGGGTGCTGAACATCTTCCGGGAAATAATGGTGTCCAGTAAAAAAGCCGCAAAGCTGCACATTCTGGATATTATATCGACATCCTCTTCTGAAAGCGGGGAATTAAAAACGCTGAGGAGACCAAAGGTCTCATCCCTTATTGAGAGGGGGAATATCTGAATTGATGTAATGTCTTCGGGGTAACCGAGCCGCAGCAGTTCAATGGCTTCCAGGCAGATAAAAGGCCTGCGGTTTTTAACGGCATCCGAGATAAGGAAATGATCGCTTCCTACAGGGACAAATTCCACCTGCTTCTTTAACCTCCCCGTGGTGAGCACCGGAGCGAATCTCCCATCGGTTCGCGCCATGGCAGAGACGGTATCTCCGCCGAAGAGGAAAATGACTGCATCAGTAAGGAGATTATAGAGCTCTTTCTCACTGATGTCCTTCTCGACCTCGGAAAAGAGTTCCATGATGGTCATCGTTTTTCGATATCTTTCCCGATAGGTGCTTTTTTCATGACTGCTCTTAACACTCAGATTGAATAACCGATGAATTTTTTCATATACCTCGGAGACTTTCTTAATATCCTCCGGGACTATCTTCTTTGTCCAGAGTCTCATATCCTCTCTGGAGAGCCCATAGTCGTGCCCTTTCGACGCGAAGTCTTCCGGGTCCTTCACCGATAGATAAAAAGCATTCCCCACCAGAACCAAACTCGCACTGCCGATCTGAGCCGGAATAAAATAGTGGTACTGGTTCATGGGTCCCTTGAGTACTGTAGGACTTTTTCTGAGAACCGCCTTCTCTATGCCCCCTTCAAGATACCTCCTGTGCTCCTTTCGCCCTTTCTCCGACAAAGAGAACGCCTCTATTATCGGATCAGGAGAAAGGGAAGGGATGACCAACTGACCCGTCCGGTCATAAATCGTAAAATCAAGGTTCGTCAGACCGGCAATACAGTCTCTCAGTTCAATTACAGGCCCTATTTCCATCCGTTTAAAATTCATCGTCAACTTCAAATCCTTCGATTATAAGAATCTTTTTTATCACACATGCATAGACTGATATTCTTCTCTCAGAATACAGGCCTCCAGTATTCCTCGAACTTTCCGCCCTTAGTGATCCAGACAACGTAGGGAGAGACCGTAACGTCACCCTTTTCATTAAACTTGATCTTGCCGAGAGCGCCAGGGAACTCCATGGTGTGGAGCTTGTCGATGACTGTCTTTCCTTCTGTGGTCCCAGCATCCTTTATGGCAGCAAGCAGGATATTGGCGGCGTCATAGGCGTATACTGAATACGGGCCTATCTCTCCGAACTTTTTCTCGTAATTTTCGATAAAGGACCTGGCAGAGGGGATCTTCCTGGCGTCCGGGCTGAAGGTCAGATAGGTGCCTTCCGCAGCAGAGGCCCCCGCAATCTCGATGAACTTCGGGTCAATGCTGCCGTCACCGCTCATGAAGGGGACCGAAATGCCCAGTTCCCTGGCCTGCTTCACAAGGAGACCCGCCTCGGGATATATCCCGCCGAAGTAGATGAGTTCCGGCTTCTTCTCCTTGATGGAGGTAAGCGCCGTCTTAAAATCTTTGTCACCCTGAATGATGCCTCCGTAATATACCACCTCGACCTTGTTCGCGATGAACTTCTTGAATTCATCGGCAAGGCCCTGTCCGTAGGTGGTCTTGTCATGGATCACCGCCACCTTTTTCAGCTTCAGCTTTTCCGTGACGAACTCTGCTCCCACCTTGCCCTGCTGGTCGTCCCTCCCGCAGACCCTGAATACACTGCGGTAACCCTTTTCTGTAAGCTGGGGATTTGTGGAGCCCGGGGTTATCATCGGGATCCCTGCCCGGTTATAGACATCAGAAGCCGGGATGGAACAGCTGGAATTGAAATGGCCGATTACGCCCACAACGCCGTCGTTCACCAGTTTATTCGCTATGGATACGGCCTGCTTGGGGTCGTGCTGATCATCAGCAACGAGCAGCGTGACCTTCTTGCCCAGAAGTCCGCCCTTTGCGTTCCACTCCTCCACCGCAAGGGCAACGCCGTTCTTGAAATCAGTGCCCATCTTCGCCTGATCGCCGGTCATGGGGCCGGCCACGCCGATCCTGATCACCTCTTCCTTCTTCTGGCATCCTACGGAGAATACGAGCAATGCCAGGGCGAGCGCCATAAAAGACCTTTTCATTATCTCCTCCTCAGCAACAGTATATTTCCTTCATTCCTCCTCCTTTTTCTGTCAGGGGAGGATTGGACGTCTTTTTCCGTATCCCTCTTACGGCAGACTTATTTCATCTTCGATAATATCTCTTTCGCCTTTTCAGCGAGTTTTACGGGCGACGTGGACATCTTGGGCAGATATTCCCTTGCTCCCAGGGCTATGGCTCTCTGGATGTCTGCGGGGACGCTCCGCGCCGACAGGACGATCACAGGGATATCCTTGAAATTGGGATTGAGCTGCATGAGCTGGAGAATTTTGAACCCGTCTATACCCTCCATCCAGAGGTCGAGGATCACCAGGTCAGGCATCATCTCCTGGAGCTGCTTTAACGCCTCCACTCCGTTGGCTGCCTCGATGACGGAGAACCCCTCGAGGTTCAGCTTATTGCGGTAAATCGCCCTTGATTGGGTGCTGTCATCGACCAGAAGGATCTTCCTTCCCGGCTTTCCTGCAATGGTGGCGGTGACCCCCTCGGACTGTTCAACGAAGTTTCGGATGAGGGTGTAATGCTCCGGAATGAGGCTAATGAACTTCGCCCCGATGCCGATGCCCGGCTGGGCATGCTGCACAACAGCCTTCGCCGTAATGGGAGCGTCGTTGATCTTGAAGCTGAGGTCGAGGACCGCTCCCGAGAGAAGCTCGGCCTGGGTGCTTATGTACATCCCCTCTCCGGAAATATCCAGGGCACTGGCCTTTAAAATACCGTTGATGATTACGTCCTGCTGTATCATGACCCTTTTTTTCTGTCTCTGTTCACTACCGTCGCTCATATCACTCACCCCCAATGACCTTCATAAAAGACCTCACATTTTCCGATATATCGCCCCTGAGGATCGCAGAGGCTGCCGCAACGGCATCAGCCCCTGATGCGAGAACTTCCGGCAGGTTCTCCACTGTTATTCCTCCTATGGCAACCACAGGCATGCTCACCTGTCTCTTTATTTCCCGCAGCATTTCGACCCCCTTCGGCATTCCCGCATCCTTGGTAGCGGTGGGGAACACAGGGCCGAAGCCGATATAATCGGCGCCGCCTTCAGCCGCGTCCATGGCTTCGCTCAGAGAATGGGTGGATATCCCGATGATCCTGTCTCCCACGATCTTCCTTGCCTCCCGCAACGGCAGGTCGTCCTGTCCCAGGTGGACACCGTCGGCATCCACTGCAAGGGCAATATCAATATGGTCATTCACAATAAAGAGGGCTTTGAATTGCTGAGTTATATCCCTTAACTTCAGCGCCTCTCTGTAAATTTCCCTTCTTGTTTTTTCTTTCTCCCTGTATTGAATCCATCGTGCCCCGGAATCAAGGGCAGTCTTGACCATCTCTTCAGCTGTCCGTCCGCCTGCCTTCCTGTCGGTGATGAGGCAGAGCCCCTGAAACACGCGCCGGCCTGTGCTTGCACCCTGGAACGGCCCGCCCACCGTGCTATCCTCTCTCTTCCGGAGATGCTTCAGACCTGAAGAGTTTCTCCACAAAACCGGTATTGAATTCGCCGTTGATAAAATCAGGGTGATTGAAGACCCTCTTATGAAAAGGGATCGTGGTCCTTATGCCTTCGATGATAAACTCATTCAGCGCCCTCTTCATCATCTGGATGGCTTCCTCCCTGTTCTTTCCGTGAACAATGAGCTTTGCGATGAGGGAATCGTACTGGGAAGGCACCACCCAGCCGCTGTAAGCAGCCGTGTCTACCCTCACGCCCGGCCCGCCCGGCTGATAGAAAAAGGTTATCTTGCCCGGATGGGGGATGAACCGTTCGGGGTCTTCAGCATTGATCCTGCATTCAATGGAATGGCCTGAAGGCTTTATGGCGCTCTGCTTATATTCCAGGGGGAGTCCCGCGGCGAGCTTTATCTGCTCCTTGATAATATCGATGCCTGTTACCGCCTCGGTCACGGGATGCTCAACCTGCACCCTGGTATTCACCTCCATGAAATAGATGTCCCCCGCCGAGTCAACGATGAACTCAATCGTGCCTACATTTTTATATTTCAGGGCCTTTGCTGCCTTGATACCGAACTCACCGATCTTTTTCCTGAACTTGTCCGTGGAGATGGGCGAGGGGGATTCTTCGATGAGCTTCTGGTGGCGTCTCTGTATCGAACAGTCACGCTCCCCCAGGTGAATCACGTTTCCCTTCCCGTCTGCCATGATCTGGACCTCAATGTGTCTCATGTCGGGAATGTATTTTTCTACGTAGAGTTCGCTGTTCCCGAAAGCGGTGAGGGCCTCCCGCTGGGCGAGATAAAATGCCTGTTCCAGGTCCTTCTCCTCGTTCACCACCCGCATGCCCTTCCCGCCACCGCCTGCAGAGGCTTTCACGATAACGGGAAAGCCTATCTTTTTCGCGACCTTGACAGCTATCTCTTCCGACACCACGGGACCGTCGCTCCCCGGGACAACCGGCACGCCCTTCCGCTTCATGATCTGTCTTGCCTTGGCCTTGTCCCCTCCAAGCCGGATATTCTCGGAGGAAGGCCCGATAAAGGTGATGCCCGAAGTGTGGCAGGCTTCTGCAAAATGGGGGTTTTCAGAGAGGAATCCGTATCCCGGATGCACCGCCTCTGAATCGGTTATCTCTGCTGCGCTGAGGATCCCCGGTATGTTGAGATAGCTCTGGGAGGAATTGGCAGGACCGATGCAGACCGCTTCGTCAGCCAGCCTCACGTGCATGGAGTCCTTCTCTATGTCGGAATAGACGGCAACCGTCTTTATTCCCAGTTCCCTGCAAGCCCTGATAATCCTGACCGCGATCTCACCCCGGTTGGCAATGAGTATCTTCCGGAAAAGTTTCATGATACCGGCTCTATGAGGAAGAGAGGCTCTCCGTACTCCACCGGCTGACCATTTTCGACCAGGGCCCTCACCACAACACCCTCCGCCTCGCTCTCTATTTCGTTCATCAGCTTCATGGCCTCGATAATGCAGATCACCTGTCCCTTCTTCACCCTCGCACCTGCGTCAACAAAAGCAGGCGCGTCCGGCGAAGGGGACCGATAAAATGTCCCGACGATGGGAGCGGTGACGGTGATAAGCCTCTGAGTCTCTTCATCCGTCTCTGTGGACTTCTCGATAACCGTCGTCCCCTTTGGATGCACTTCAAGAGACGGGAGCAGCATCTGCCGCCGTATCTTCACCTTTGTCCCGTCCTTCTCCAACTGGAGCTCAGTGATGTCCGTATCCTGGAGAAGGGATATGAGTTCTTTCAGGTCATCAATTTCCATTATTTAACCCTTTCGATGTATTCCGACGTCCTCGTGTCGATCCTGATCACATCGCCTTCATTGATATGAAAAGGAACCCTCACCACGGCACCGGTTTCCAGAGTTGCGGGTTTGGAACCCCCTGATGCCGTATCGCCCTTGAACCCCGGATCCGTTTGGGCCACCACAAGCTCCACAAAGGTCGGCAGCTCCACCGTAAGGGGTTCACCCCGGTAATTCAGTATCTTTACCTTCATGTTTTCCTTTAAGAATTTCCTGGCATCCCCAAGCTTGGACGCGGTAATGGGGATCTGTTCAAAGGTCTCCGTATCCATGAAGTAACGGAAATCTCCCTCCGCATAGAGGAACTGCATCTCTTTCTCTTCAAGGTTGGGGGTCTCGAATTTCTCTCCCGACCTGAAGGTATCCTCAAGAACATTGCCTGTTTTCAGACTCTTCATCTTTGTCCTGATGATGGCCCCTCCTCTCCCCATCTTGACATGCTGGAAATCGACGATTTCACAGGGCTCTCCCTTGTACTCTATTTTTGCGCCTTTCCTGAATTCATTTGTCGAAATCAATGCAACCCTCCTTTTTAAAACATATGACAAGCCCACCACCCATCCCTCCCCCTCGAGGGGGGAGGGCAAGGGAGGGGGTGAAAATCTATTACTTTTTCTATATAATTTCCAGACTCCTCGGCAATTTTGTCAATACTTCCGGTCCATCCGGTTTCACCAGGACCATGTCCTCGATGCGTACCCCACCGAGTCCCGGAAGATAGATTCCCGGCTCCACCGTGAATACCATACTTTCTTCCAGGGTCTCGCTCCTTGCCCAGGAGATACGTGGCAGCTCATGGACCTCCAGACCCACACCGTGCCCAGTCCCGTGACCGAAGAATTCTCCATACCCGGCACTTTTTATAACATCCCTTGCAGCGCTGTCAACCGTCCTGCTTTCGGCGCCTGCCCTTACCGCTGAAACCGCCCGTCTGTTTGCATCAAGCACGTGCCGGAATATCTCCCTTTTCCTGGTCAAATCTTCGCCGCGACCATTGGAAGATCCGGATCCTTTGATCAGGAATGTCCTTGTCATATCGGAATAATATCCCCCGGCTTCTCCCCCCCAGTCCACAACAACGAGGTCCCCGGCGGAAAGTTTCCTGGAGGTAGCCCCGGCATGGGGCATGGCCGCGTTATCCCCGGATGCCACTATTATATCAAATGGGATTCGATTACACCCTCTTTTTTTCAGCCTCTCCTCCAGCATGAGGGCTATCTCCCTCTCCCTCCTGCCCTGCCGTATATGCGGCCTGACATCGCGGAAGGCATCCTCTGCACGCCTCACCGCCTCCCGTATGGAGCGTATTTCCTCACGGTCTTTCACTTCCCTCAATCTCTCAACGGCATCCCGGAAGGGCTTAAGTCCGGCGCCGCATTGTGAGAGCCCTTTAAAAAATTCGTACGCAACAGCGGACTCAAAGCCGAGGGTGCGTATTCCGAGGTTCGCAATGAGGTTTTTTATGATTTTGAGCCTGTCCCCTTTTTCAATGATAATGTCCCATCCGATCCCTCCCCTGGGAGGAGGAAACTCCGTTCTCTTTTCAATGCCCCCAACGGAAAGCTCTCTCTCCGCCTGTTCCTTATACCTGAAGTCAGTAACAAATATATTCTTATTTTTCGTGATCAGGACGAAGCCTGAGGAACCCGTGAAACCGGAAAGGTATCTGACATTGGCGACAGTGGTGACAAGGAATCCCTGCGTCCTCTTCTTCTCGAAGGATTCCCGTAACCCGGCAAGGCGCAATGGGAGATGGCCGGAAATGGTACTACCCCCTGGAGAGAATGTTTTTTGCAGCAATAAGGGCGAGCAGGTAGCTGTCCGCTCCAAAGCCGGTTATCTGGCCCTGGGCTACCTCTGCGATATAAGACCTTCTCCTGAACTCTTCCCTTTTGTGGATATTCGAAAGATGGACCTCAATAGCAGGCTTGGCAACAGCGGAGACGGCATCACGGATGGCTATGCTGGTATGCGTATACGCTCCGGGATTTATGATCAGGCAGTCATAGTCGCCTTTCTGTATGGCATCGATGATCTCTCCCTCGCTGTTTGACTGCTTCACGGAAACATCCATGCCCATGCCTGATGCCTCCGACTGTATTCTCCGGTTGATGTCCCTGAGGCTGAGAGTCCCGTATACCCCGGGCTCCCTTTTGCCGAGCAGGTTCAGATTGGGACCATGGATGACTAAAATCTTCATATAACACGTGACACGTGACACGTAACGCGTAACACGTGACAAACCGGAACGAATTCTTTATTACTTGTCACGGGTCACGCATCACGGTCTTTAGAATTCTCCCTCTATCTTCGGGACTGAGGTCTTCAGGACAAACCTGCCCTTGCCGTAATTGCCCTCCGGCCTGATAACAAGGGCTAAATAGTAAGCAGGGTTTATCTGGCGCAGGATAATTCCGCACTTGTCCGATATAATCGAAAATTCCCGCGCGGCGCCGAGTCCGAGGTCTCTTGCAGCGGAGTTTATGTCCCTTATCATTGTGGATGCTTCCGCACCCAGGTCTTCGAGACTGAGGAGTTTCTCCACGGCGTACTCTTCAACGGGAATACCGTCAGAGCCCAGTATCATAGCAGACACCGCGCCGTCAACCTTTTCAACAGCCTCTCTCAGGATCTCGGAAAAGCTCACGGCCTCGTGGGGAACCCCCTCTTCACCGCATCCAGAAATGATTCCAGTTTCGCAATCAGGACCTCATTCCCCTTCCCCATGAGCGTCATCAGGGCTTTCAGTTCTGCCACTCTCTGGAGGATCTGTTTATTTTCAGGATCATTGGTCAGGATCTGCCTGTAGGTTTCCAGGGCCTTGTAGAAATTTCCGCCGGCGATGAACGCATCAGCGGTTGATGCATTCATCGTTTCCAGAGGAGCTCCGGCCTCCTCATTGGGGACGGTAGCTTCCGAAAGATCGGAAACCTCTTCCGCCATCCCGGGGGCTTCGGTTAAGATATCCCCGAAGGACGATTCATCCGGCATTTCAAATGACTGATCTTCGGGAATCTCGACCACTTCCCCGGCTTTCTCCAGCTCTTCTTCCTCTATGCCCGGGAAAGAACCGCTGAACTTGTCAAAGTCACTGCCGAATGCTTCCCCCGGTTCCGCTTCTGCCCTAAGGTGCGCCCCTCCTTCCGGTTCTCCGCCGGGAAAGGCCCCGGCCGTCCCGGTCTCAGGGGCAAGAGGCGGCTCCGCCACTGCAGAAACAGCTGGCTCTTCTTCAAAGGCGCGTCCCTCGATCTCGCTCAGACACATCATCGCATCTTCATCCAGAGGGTTGAGCTGTATTACGGTCTTATATTCGCTCATGGGGAAG
>JAMCQB010000139.1 GCA_023382175.1 Nitrospirota bacterium
ACCTCCAAGGGATACACGGAGGTGTTTCCGCCCATACTGGTGAACAGGGAGAGCATGACCGGCACAGGTCAGCTCCCGAAATTTGAGATGGAGCTCTTCAGAGTGGCTGACCCTGAATTCTACCTCATCCCGACCGCAGAGGTGCCTGTGACTAACATTCATCGGGATGAGATACTGAGTGAACAGGATTTGCCGATTTATTACACCGCCTATACCCCCTGTTTCAGGCGCGAGGCAGGGTCCTATGGTAAGGACACGAGGGGTCTCATTCGGCAGCACCAGTTTAACAAGGTGGAATTAGTAAAATTCGTGAAACCAGAGGACTCTTATAATGAACTTGAGAAGCTCACAAGCGATGCCGAGGATATACTCCAGAACCTCGGCCTGCCATACAGGGTTGTGGCACTCTGCACAGGCGACTTAGGTTTTTCAGCAGCAAAGACATATGATTTAGAAGTCTGGCTTCCGGGCCAGCAGAGATACAGGGAAATATCTTCATGCTCCAATTTCGAGGACTTCCAGGCACGGAGGGCAACTATTCGGTTTAAACGGGAGGGAAAGAAGGGCACCGAGTTCGTGCATACCCTCAACGGTTCGGGCCTCGCCATTGGACGCACTGTAGTCGCAATCCTTGAAAACTACCAGCAGAAAGACGGAAGTGTCGTGATACCCGAGGCTTTGCGACCATATATGGGGATGGAGGCGATTAGGTAACTTGCTCCGAAAATACTTTTTTGTCAGGCTGGAAGCCTGACCTATTACGAATGACGAATAACCTATAGGTCATTCTCTTGCCTGACGATTTTCTTGCCCATTCTACTTCCATAGTTAATTTCCCTTAAACCTTTTCCTTTTTGACGTGTCTAAATCTATAAAAAACAAGGCACAGGAGGTTAAGAATGAAGAAACATGTGGTAAAGATGCTGCTCTTATTTTTCTTAATGTTCGGCTTTGCAGCGACAAGTATGGCTGAACCGCGAGGAGGGGATTTTGACGCTCCCCCCACCAGGGAACAGATGGAGAAGGTAAGGAACAGGATAGAGACATTGAGGATGTGGAAACTCACCAAGGCCCTGGATTTGGATGAGAAAACTTCTGCCCAGATCTTCCCTCTCCTCAACAGATACGACAAGAAAAGGGCGGAGATAGAGAACGCCATGAGGGACAATATGAGGGAACTGAGGGAATCTTTAAGGGGAAAGCGTGAAGGTCAGCTAAAGAACATCCTTGACAGACTTGAGCAGAATCACCGAAGCATGCAGAGCATCAAGGATGCCGAATGGGAAGAACTTAAGGGGATTCTCAGCGTAGAACAGCAGGCAAAATTCATTATCTTCCTGCTGGAATTTGACAGGGAAATCAAGAAGATCATTGAAGAAACCAGGGAAAGACGGCAAGACAGGTTAGGGAAAGACATGCCGGCGAGACCCCTGCCGCCGAGGCCATAGCAATGTACGACTCGGAGAAGCGGAGAGTCGGAGAAACGGGGATTCTACCTCCGTGTCTCCCTTTCACCGTTTCTCCGTATCAACCTCTAAAAAAAGGAGGTCAAGATGCGTAAGATTGCTTTAACCCTTGTGATGATTATAGCGCTTTCAACAATAACTGGCTGTGTGGCCGAAATCAGAACGCCGCCGCCTCCCGCAAGGGTAGAGGTCATTCCGGCGGCACCCTACCCCGAGGCTGTCTGGGTAGAGGGCTACTGGCAGCACAGACATGGAAACTGGGTTTGGATAGGGGGTTACTGGGAAAGGAGACCATGGCCCGGTGCGGTGTGGGTGCCCGGACACTGGAGAGAAACTCCCAGGGGATGGAGATGGATACCCGGACACTGGAAGTGAGAACATAAGAGCTACGCAGGATGAAAATGGAGGGGGAAAACCATGAAAGCGTTTGATGCTTTTTTTTCCCGCATCGGTCTTATTGTCGTGCTCTCAATGGCCTCCTGCGGTGGAAGCGGAAGCCCATCTCAGGTCCAGGACAGTGCTGGAAGCAGCGGGGATATCCAGATATCAACGGTCGACAGTCCCTTCGGGTTCCACCCAGCAGGCGTGTTCAAGCCGGGTTACGCGAATAACGGATACGGCGACGCGCAGAACATCGGCGTGAAATGGACGCGACAGGGCGTGTATGCGTTCTGGTTCCTTGTACAGCCGGACCTTACAAAGCAGGAATACGATTTTTCTCTCTATGACCAACAGTGGAGTGCGATCCCCAGGGGCATGAACATCCTGGCGAACATCGCTCCGCAAGGAGACATTGACGAAGGCTACTGCCTGCCAGGCTCTTACATGCCAGTTGATACGGATAAATATATCGCGTTTGTGAAGGCCGTGGTTGAACGCTATGACGGTGACGGCGTGAACGACATGCCCGGCCTGACGAACCGATTAAGTACTGGCAAGTGGGGAACGAGCCGAATGGACTCTGGAAATCCGGCTTTGCCGAGCTGCAGAAGATTACCTACACGGCAATCAAAGAGGCGTGCCCTGACTGTAAGGTCCTGAGCCAACGGTTTTCCCCTTATACCGATCTGGATCGCTGAGATGGGTTCCTATAGCGGCGATCCTGTGACCCCCCTTCCCGATCAGACCGATTTTCCCTTCCAGACAGAGCGGCAACAAGCGCTCGATTATCTCAAGAGATTTGTCTATCCCCTCTCCTTCGGCGTAAAAAAGATATTCCCTGCCTTCGGCCTTCATGGAGGGGTTCAAGTACGATGGCGGCTATTTCGACTACACAGGACTGATCTATGACGGCTGGGGGCAGGGCGACCTCGGCCTTGGGGTCAAGAAACTCTCATACTATACCTACAAGAAGATGACAGAGGTCCTCGAAGGTTCTGACTGGAACAATATCCAGACAGTTCAGGAATCAGGAGATGTATACATCTACAAATTCACGAAAAGCAGTAAGCCCATCTATGTTGCCTGGTGGGATTATTTCACTGATGCAACATATTCACCTGGTAAGACAAAACAGATTGTTATCACAGGTCTGCAGGGCAATACTGTGCTTATCACAGAGGTTGTTCCTAAATACGAATCATGGAAGGATGTGACAGACTATTCCACAGCCTTTAAAACAGAGACAAAATCAATCACAAACGGACAGATAACAGTTACCCTCGGAGACAGCCCCGTATTCACGGAGGTGCTACCGTGAAGAAAAACATCTTTAATCTTCTCCTCATCAGTCTGATGCTGGGCTGTGGAGGTGGCGGCGGTGGAGGATCTACAGACTCCACAGCGCCCCTGTCAATAAGTCTGGTTAAAAAAATTGCTGTAACCACCGATGCAGAAGGCGGATCGGCCGTCCCTCTCTTGAAGTCATGGAAAATAGAATTTTCTCGGGGCAAAGCAGCGGTCAAGGCGTCGGAACCGGAAATGCAGAGGTGTATATTTATGAAAAGAAATAGGTATCGGTAACGTCAGTTTGGTGAATAACTCCTCAAACGATGTTTAGTCGGCATTTCCAAGATTAACTTTTCTTAATGCCTGCCAAAAATGATTTTTTTATAAAAGTTAAATAAAAACTTGACACTTTTGCTTATCTTAGTTATTTTTAATAGTGAATAAGGAGGGCATTGGCATATGGCAAAGATAATCTTG
>JAMCQB010000130.1 GCA_023382175.1 Nitrospirota bacterium
AGAGGTGGTTTCCGCGCCTTTTCACCTGTTATCCACTTCGATTGTCCCTCCGGAGTGGCGATCTTTCCGTCAAGGGTCATGGCAGTTTTAAGTATGACGAAAGGTCTCTTTGTCGTTATGTATTTTATATATGCTTCATTCAGCCTCATGGCCTTCTCTTCCAAAATCCCGGAAACCACCTCTATCCCCGCCTCTTTAAGTTCTCTCATCCCTTTTCCGGAGACCTTTGGATTCGGGTCTTTCATGGCGATAACGACCCTCTTTAGGCCGGCGCGTAAGATAGCCTTTGTGCAGGGTGGGGTCCTCTTGTCAGTGTGGCAGCATGGCTCCAGACTTACGTAAAGGATCGAGCCTTTCGACTTGTCTCCGGCCTGCTGTATGGCAAGGGCCTCTGCATGTGGGGCGCCGGGTTTTCTGTGATAATCTTCTGCTATGATCCTTCCGTTCTTCACCAGCACGGCACCCACCATGGGATTTGGACTTGTCATACCCCTTGCTCTCGACGCAAGGGTAATGGCCCTGTTCATGAAGAATCTGTCATCCATAGTTCTCTAAAATACCATAAAAATCCTTTACATAACAAAAAATTCCTAATACAATACGTTATAGATGGCGGATAAATCATGTTTTGAAGGGGTGTGGTATAATTTTTATGAGGAGGAGAGATGAATAGTCTATTCTGGGGCCTTATCACTGTGGCCATTGTTGCGGCAGTCATTGTATTTATCTATGTCCTGATGGAACTGAGGTCCGCAATAAGGTCATTAAGAGAATTATTGAAAACCACGGAAAGCTCCCTGAAGCCGACACTTGAAGAGCTGCAACTAACCCTGAAGAGTTTGAGAAATGTGACAGACAATGTCACCGGGGTAACAGAGGATATCAGGGCGCTTTCGGGATCGGTAAGGGATGTGGGCGAGAATGTGAAGCATGTGAGCGACCTTGTGGGGGGGGTTACCTCATCTGCCCTGATCAAGGCCTCTGGTTTGCGGGCGGGCATCAATGCAGCCCTTGAGGTGCTTCTAAAGAATCTCTTCAGCCGGAGCAGGTCAGCATAACCGGAGAGGGAAGCCCCGGAATTTCAGCTCTTTTGGGCAATCTTTTTTATAAGGTAATTTTTGCCGGCAGGCAAAAAGAAAGGAGGCAGACGATGAGACATGACGAGGAAGGTTACGGCGCGAGTTCCATATTCCTTTCATTCCTTCTGGGGGGTTTGATGGGAGCGGGCGTGGCATTATTGCTGGCCCCGAAATCCGGCAGGGAAACCAGGCAGAGGATCAGGGAACTGGCGGACGACGTGAAGGTGAAGGCAGAGGATTATGTTGAACAGGCCAAAGGAAAGGTGAGCACTGCAGTAGAGAAGGGGAAGGGCTTTGTGCAGGACCAGAAGTCCATTATCACTTCGGCTGTGGAGGCCGGTAAAGAGGCATATGAAAAGGAGAAGGAAAGGCTGGCAAAAGAGCAGTAATGCATGAGGCGTCCATTGTTCTCAGCCTTCTTGACACCCTGACAAACCGCTGCAGGGAGGAAGGCTACAGTTCCATCGAATCCGTAAGAATAAAGATAGGAATGGCCTCGGGTATAATGCCGGAGGCCATTGTTTTTGCATTTGAAGCTGCAAAGCAGGATACCATCGCCCGGGATGCCGAGCTCTTCATCGAGATGGTTCCTGTCGGCGGGTCCTGCAGTGACTGCAGAAATGATTTCGAGGTGAGCGAGGCGTATGTGGTCAACTGCCCCCTCTGCGGATCCCATTCCTTCAAAATACAGAAGGGGTATGAGTTGGATATTGTGGAAATGGAGGTTAATGAATGAAGGTCAAGGTCGTCACGAGGATCCTGGAGGCAAATGACAGGATAGCGGAAGAGAATATGAGGAGATTCAGGGAGGCGGGGGTTTATGTGGTGAACCTCATGGGAGCGCCGGGAGCAGGAAAGACAACGCTCCTTGAAAGGACCATTCTGGGGTTGAAGGGTTCATTGAGGATCGGCGTTATCGAAGGGGATATTGCCGGCACGGATGACGCTGAACGCATAAACAACACAGGGGTTCCGGTGGTGCAGATCAACACCGGCGGCGCCTGCCATCTTGATGCCAATATGATCAGCGAGGTCCTCCCTGATCTGCCGCTCAGCGAACTCGACATCCTTGTCATCGAAAATGTGGGAAACCTTGTCTGCCCTGCGGAGTTCAGAGTGGGCGAGGACGTGAAAGTGATGCTCCTGAGTGTTACGGAAGGGCATGACAAGCCTCTGAAATACCCTCTGATGTTCAGGGAATCATCCGTGATGATTCTCAACAAGATCGATCTGCTCAAGCACCTTGATGTGGATATGAATAAAATAAAGCGGGACGCTCTCTCCCTGAATCCGTCCATGAAGATATTCGAGGTATCGGGAAAGACAGGGGAGGGAATCGACCGATGGACTGAATGGTTGAAAGGGCAAAGATCACAGTAAGGGGGATCGTCCAGGGTGTGGGGTTCAGACCCTATGTCTATACCCTCGCTGATTCCCTGAACCTGAGGGGATATGTAACCAATACCTCTGACGGCGTGAGCATCGATGTGGAGGGAGAACATCTTTCCGATTTTATCTCGCGGCTCACTGTTGAAGCCCCGGACCTTTCGCGGATATTCGAAGTTTCCGTTTCTCCCCTGCCTGCGTGCGGATACACGGATTTCAGGATAGTGGAGAGTACGGATGAGGGAAGCTTCACCCTCATTTCCCCGGATGTTTCGGTTTGCGACGACTGCCTTAGGGAGCTGTTTGACCGGGGTGACAGAAGGTATCTCTATCCTTTTATTAATTGCACCAGATGCGGGCCGCGGTTCTCTATCACAAAATCCGTGCCCTATGACCGGCCGAACACCACCATGTCCGTTTTCAGAATGTGCCCTGAATGCAATAAAGAATATCATGATCCCCGGGATAGAAGGTTCCATGCGCAACCCAATGCGTGCCCGGAATGCGGTCCGCAAACAGCGTTACGCGTTACGCGTGACGAGTTGCGAGTGACTCAGGGAGGAAGTGCAATAGAAGAGACGATAAATTTACTAAAGCGCGGCGCTATTATTGCAGTCAAGGGTCTTGGCGGTTTTCATATTGCCTGTGACGCTACCAATAGTGAGGCGGTAAAAAGATTAAGGGAGCGGAAGAGAAAAAGCAACAAGCCCTTTGGGCTTATGGCCCCTGACCTTGAGACTGTTCGGAAATTCTGCGAGGTTTCCGAGGAAGAGGAGAAGCTGTTATTATCCGGCAGGCGTCCCATTGTCCTTCTCCGGAAAAGAGGCGACACAAAAGGCCTGCTCCCTGAAGAGGTCGCTCCTCAGAACCAGTATCTCGGTTTCATGCTCCCTTACACGCCGCTGCATTATCTGCTGTTTTATCATCCCTCACCGGATATAACCCCCCCAGCCCCCCCTTTATCAAAAGGGGGGGACAGGAGCAGGAGGGGTAGTCATTTTGATGCCCTGGTCATGACCAGCGGAAATCTTTCGGAAGAGCCCATAGTCAGAGATAATGACGAGGCTGTGGAAAAACTGAAAGGTATTGTGGACGCAGTCCTCCAGGGTTCCCG
>JAMCQB010000020.1 GCA_023382175.1 Nitrospirota bacterium
TGATATAGGTAAGATCAAGATAAGGAAGGTCAAACCTTCAAAAAGCAGAAAGACTATCTGCAACGGCAGATAACACGTTGCAAAAGACTAAAGTGCAAACCCTTCAGGCTTCTTTTACAACGGAATCGTTATATGAAATGGCGGCATTAGGAGTGAAATAGAACACAGAAGGAGACAGAGCGTGCCGAGGCGAACGCGTACAACCGAGATCAGCGAGAAATCATGGAAGGACGTAGTAAAAGGCTTTAAGGTCTTGCTCGGCAAATCTCACCACAGGAATCACGAGCAAGAAATCCAGGCTTATCTCGAGAGATTCCCTTTGCTTCTTCCTGGACTATTTGACTATCATAATGGGCCAGCGGATGGCAAGGTGATTTCAAAATTGAACCTCGGGGATTTCATCCCTGATTTTCTCTTTGCCACACAAACCACAGGAGACATCCAGTTTACCTTTGTGGAAATTGAGGATCCATGCAAAAGAGTTTTCACTCAAACAGATGCTTTTACAGGGACATTCCGGCAAGCTCTGCAGCAAGTAATTGACTGGGTCGGTTCTTGGGATCAAATCAGACCGCGACTCCAAAACATATTCGGCCCACTGACAAACCTTCGTTATTCTGATGGGACTCTCAAGCATATGAGTTGCAAGGCAATCCTTATTTATGGAAGACGTGATGAAATAAATAATCGAAAGCGTAACGAGAGATGGTCGGCTGAAGTGCGTGTACACCGAGGCTCGGAGCAAAGCATCGAAGTCATGACTTATGACCGATTATTGCCACTCGATTTCAAGGTGCTTGAATGGGTATACCTTCCATACAAAAATCTAAGCACTTTTACATACCAGGACAGGCAGTTCGTAGCGAAGTGTGCCTTGAAGGAATAAAATGACGCCGCCACTTCATATAACAAGCAAAACACCGACGCTCCCTTCTTGATATGGCTCAATTGAAGCTGTGGAAAAGAATAGGTGTGGTCGCTCAATGCTTTTTGCCGCGGGTTCGTATGTGCGCTCCACCTCGAGCAATGAATCGTTTAATAGCGGCGTCGCGCACTCGTTCAATAGCGGCAAAAAGCACTGCGGTGTTTTGCTAAACGTTAGATGAAATTGCCGCCCAAAAAAACTGATTAAATGAAAGGAGGAGCAAGAATGTTAAAAGTAATTGCAAATGTGGTTGTGTTTTTATTCCTCTCACTAATTGTTGTTGCGGGGTATTCAATTGCTGCCGAAAAAGGTGCAGTAACATACGAGAAAAATGTTAAACAGATAATTTCTGAAAAGTGTCTGTCATGTCATGGCAGCGATTCTCCAACAATCGATGAATTTAAAAAGGATAAGGAAGGGTTCAAGAAGAAGATGAAAGGACCAAGGATGGACACTTACGAAAACCTGATGATATTTGTAGATGGAAAAGATGCAGGTGCTTTAATGAGGAGGCTTGATGATGGGAAGAACACAAAAGATGGCAAGCCTGGTAACATGCACCAGTATCTTGGAAAGACTGATTCTGAAAGGGCTGCAATGTTAGAAATAATCAAAAAGTGGGTTGGCGGTTGGACTTTAAAAAAGAAAGCAGAAATGACCGAAGAGGACTTAAAGGCTATCAAGGCCCTAAAAGAGTAGATATACAATTTTCTGCAAACGTGCTGTTGGCGGCAACTTCATCTAACAACAGGTTAAAAGATTGGTATCCAAATGCTACGCACTTCTTTTAGCCTTGAACGTTAGGCGCTCATTGGTCACCAAGGTAATATATTAAGAGAACTATATGAAAATAGAGGGAATAAGGGATAAAATAAGTATAGGTGAGTACAGGTTTTCTGATCATGCCGTGAAAAGAATGATCAAAAGGTCGATTGATCGCGTTGAGATTGAAGATGCAGTATTAACGGGAGAGGTTATCGAGGAATATCCTGATGACAAATATTCACCGAGCTGTCTTATTTATGGAAGGTCGAAAGCCGGGAGACACCTTACATGTGCAGCTTTCGCTTCCGCCGACAGTTGTTATTATTACTGCATATGACCCGGATGAGTCCGAATGGATAGATTTTAGAGTCAGGAGGAAAAAGGAATGAAATGTGTTTTTTGTGGCGGTGAAACGAAGAAAATGTTGGTTACCTTCAGTTATGAAGAGGAAGACAGGTATTTTCTTGTTGAACATGTCCCTGCTGAAGTTTGTGACCGTTGCGGTGAGAAGACCTATTCTCCAAATGTTACTGACGAATTATTGAAATTTGCTAAAGACAAATTTAAGCCGGTTAAGAAACGGGAGGTTTCTGTTTTTGATTTTGCTGAAGCTTGTTAGTGCTGGTTACCAACGGCGCATAACACCAGGCCAAAAGATTGAATTCCAAATGCTAACGCACTTCTCTTGGCCTTGAACGTCAAACGGGCAAAATGAATGAAAAAAGACATATAAGGGAACGGTGCTATTTTATTGGTGGAGAACTTGGAACCGTGCCTTTTTACTCTACACGCGGAATCTTTCCTTTGGCCAATCTGACTGTTGCGCACATGTAAGCAGGATTCTCGCCCCGGCGGGTCGCCTGAGGTGACCCGGCAAGCGGGAATAACAGGTCCGGGAAACGTTCCTGTGCCTGGACAATGCGAGGCGGCTTTTACCGGAGTGGAATCATGAACCTTTTGGACAAACTGGAAAGAAACTTCGGCCGATATGCCATACGGGAATTGATGGTCTATATCATCGGCATCAATGCGCTTGTCTATTTTCTTTCCTACGCGTACCCTCAAAGTAATGCAATAAGCAAGCTCTGGCTTGATCCTCATCTTATCATGAAGGGTGAAGTCTGGAGATTAATTACCTATATATTCATACCCCCGACGGCCTCTGTCCTCTGGATCTTTTTTATCCTCTATTTTTACTACATCGTGGGGACGGGCCTGGAACATGAATGGGGCAGTTTCAAATTCAATATTTATTATTTTACAGGAATGATAGGAACCAGCATGGCGGCATTCATAATCGGACAGGGCGCTACAGCCCTCTACCTGAACCTGTCCCTCTTCTTGGCCTTTGCCTATGTATATCCAAACTTTGAGATCCTATTGTTTTTTATCGTTCCTGTAAAAATAAAGTATCTGGCATGGCTTAACTGGATTTTTATCGCATTTACTGTTCTGACTGCGCCGTTGTCAGCCAAGGCTGCTGCCGTTGTCTCTGTTTTGAATTATTTCCTTTTCTTCGGCAAAGATATTATCAATACCACCTCTGCCTATCAGAGAAGGAGACATTTCAAGTCCCTCAGTGCCTCGCCCCAGAAAACTACCATTCACAAATGTGCGATATGTGGAATGACTGAAAATGATGACATAAAGATGGAGTTCAGGTATTGTTCTCAGTGCGAAGGAGATTACGAATATTGCATGCCTCACTTGAAAACACATGCGCACGTGAAGTCGGAGAAAGAGGGAGGGGATGACATAACTAACGTCATCCCTTAAAAATCTCTTCCAGCGCCACGCCCTTTTTAAGCTGTTCGAGGGAGGAGTCGTAGTATTCTACGATCTCTCTTATTTTGGCAAGGGTCTTTTCAGGGGGTGAAAAGGCGTCTTCGGTATAGGCGTTCTGACAGAGGAACTCCATCCTTATCATCTCCGCTGCCTTCATCAGCAGTCTGTCAGCATCCTGAAGCCCCTCTGAGCCCACGATCTCTGCCACTTCCCTCAATGCCTCCTCGCGCTGCAGTATCTCCTTGCACCTTTCTTTCAATCTCTCCCACTGGTCTGATACCTTCTCATTGAAATATCCCGAAAGCTCCTTTTCATAGAGGGAATAGCTCTGGAACCAGTTCACTGCCGGGAAATGCCTCTTGTGAGCCAGGGACGTATCAAGCATGAGGAACACCCCCGCTGTCCTCAAACATCCCTGGGTAACCGGCTCTGTAAAGTCCCCTCCGGGAGGAGACACAGAGAGGATCATGCTGAGGGAGCCGGTCTTTCCGCTCAGGGTCTCTACCACTCCTGCCCTTTCGAAGAACCCGGAGAGCCTTGATGCAAGGTATGTGGGGTAGCCCTCTTCTCCGGGCATCTCCTCTAGGGATGCGGAGATCTCCCTCAGTGCCTCTGCCCATCGCGAAAGGCTGTCGGCAAGGAGCAGGACATGGTACCCCATATCCCGGTAATATTCGGCCATGGTCACAGCGGTATAGATGGATGCCTCCCGCGCAGCCACAGGCATGTTGGATGTGTTCACCACGAGTATAGTCCGTTCCATGAGTTTTTTCCCTGTCCAGGGGTCCTTGAGCAGACCGAACTCGCAGATGAGTTCAGCCATCTCATTGCCCCTCTCACCGCATCCTACATATACCACAATATCGGCATTGGAGAATTTTGCTATGGACTGCTCCAGTATGGTCTTCCCTGTGCCGAACCCTCCGGGAAAGATGGCGGTGCCTCCCCTTGAAAAGGGGAAGAGAAAATCGATGCACCGCTGACCCGTCATGAGGGGCTCGCGTGCCGCGAGCTTCTTTCGGTAAGGCCTGGGCATTCTCACCGGCCATTCGTTGCATCCGAAGATTCCCGTGCCGTCCTCAAATTCCGCCATGGCTTCATTCAGGCTTACTTCACCGCCCATGATCCATGACATTCTGCCGGCACGGGAAGAGGAGATAAAATGCCTGAAGGTGCCCTCTTCCACATATCCGATTATCTCTCCGCTCTTTATTTCGTCGCCCTTTTTCTTGAGGGGATGAAAGCTCCACTTTTTCAGGTAATCCAGGGCGTAGATCTCCCTTCCCGCGGTGATGAACGGCCCCATCTCCTCCCGCAGTCTTTCCAGAGGCCTCTGAAGCCCGTCGAACATGCCGCAGAGAAGCCCGGGCCCCAGTCGAACAGTCAGCGGCATGCCAACGCCCTTCACCGTTTCACCAATGCCCAGACCCTTAGTGCTTTCGTAAACCTGGACCACTGCCAGGTCCTTGTCAAGTCTCACCACTTCACCGGTGAGCATGGAGTGGCCCACGTAGACACGGTCGTAGAGCTTCAGTCCTGCCATTTCGACGCTCACCGTCGGTCCCGATATGCCCCTGATGCGGCCGATCACAGCTTCACCTTCACATGGTATCCTATGGCCCGCTTTATGAGCCTCATGGCGTAATCCTCAACCTCTGCCCCTGGTTTTTCAGGGGCCGGCAGGATGATGAGGATGCCGTACCACCTCTTCTCCATCTCTCTAAGCCTTGCCTCGCTCATGCCCCTTACCAGCCGGTCATCAACAATCACAAGGCCCGTTTCCTCATTTGCCATAATGGTCCTCAGCGTCTCCTCCACATCCCCCTCCTTGATGACAAGGTGCTCGGCGCCGGTGAGACGGAACCCGTATTCAGCATCCTCCGGAGTGACGAATACCACTTTCTTCATAGTACCAGCTCCGCCCTCAGCCTATCCCTCTCCATATCCTTCCCGTGGAGGATGATACCGAGGTTCATGGCTTCCAGGGAACATCTCCAGAGGTAATCGAGGATGAGGCCGATGCCCGATATCTCCCTCCCCCTTTTCCGCAGGAAACGGGTCATCCCCCTATAGAGGGTATTTTCGACTCCGGTGGGATCAGGGATTTGTACTGTAATCCCAGTCAGGGATCTTATCAACAATGTCACTTCGAAAATGTCCTCCCTATCCAGAATACTCCTGAGCCTTGATGCCTTGATGCTCCCGCCTTTAATGAAATAAGGGAGGTCTTTCAGTTCCCATCTCAGATGTTTGTAAAGGGCGATCACATTCCTTGCGTCCACAAGGCGGATGAAGAATTCCCTCATGACGGGATGGAGATCAGAGCTCATGACATATTCAAGGTAATGGTTTGTCAGGTGCTGCTCCACTCCCTGGAATCCGTCCTTTGTAAAGATACCCTTAAGCCCCCTGAACTTGAATGATAAAGGCATAAAGAACCCTTCGATCTCCTCAAGCATGTCATGTATATCTTCGCTGCCCGTCAGCGCCTTCTTGAGTTTCTTCGAGAAAAGGCTGCTTGCAAGTATCTGCTCCATTCTGACGCCTTCCCCGGCTGCTTTCAATCTGAGGCAGAAAAAAAGAGTCCTGAGCTCTGAATAAAGAAAGAAGGGACGGAAAATATTCCTCAGCGACTTCTCCATCTGCAGATAAACCCATCGGTACTCGGCAAGAAGACGCTTCCAGATGCCCGCTGAAGATGTCTCGGCTGCAAATCCTTTGTAGCATGAAGGGCACAGGGATTCCAGCGGCGCTGTGTCGCTGATGAGGGGCTCCCAGTCTGTGATAAGGGAGACCCTTTTGCCCTTGATCCTTGAAAGGAGATACTCTGCAGGATATCCCCCTTCTTCCCTTTCCTCAAGAAGTTCGTTACTCCGATAGTTCTCTGTAAACATCCTTCATTATCTCCGGCAGCATCTCTGTCCATGCCCTTTCGAGCCTTTTTTCGAAGGTATTCACCACGCGGACGCTCCCTTTTCTCCCCATGACTTCCAGGCCTCCTGTTATGCCGGGTTCATTGAGGATCTCTGAACCAGGAAAGAATCCCCTCGCAACCTCCCTGTCCTCCGGGTTCACTCTGACAACTTTCCAGGGGCCGGGGGGAAGCTCATGCGCAAGGGAGAGACAAACATCCCTGTACCGTTCATCCCTTAAATGACGGAGAGAGTGCACCGCCACCTGATACAGTCGGCGGGAAAGTTCCTTTTCCGCCCTCAGCCTGTTCACCCTTGCGGCGCTCCCTGCCTCCGAAAGAATTGCGTCTGTCCGTGTCCTCGCAGCAGAGGACCGGTCACGGCCATATCTCTCTTTCATCTCGCAGGCCCTTTTCGAGACCTCTGCCCTTATCTTTTCGGCCTCGGCCTCAGCCTCCTGCCAGATCTTCCTCACCTTCTCTTCGCACTCCTTGTTGAGGGCGTCGATGAGCTCCCGGTAGCTCATTTACTTGACCGTGAGGAGTATCATTGTGGCGACAACGAAACCGAGGATCACCATGGTTTCGGGTATCGCCAGCAGAATGATAATGGTACCGCTCAACTCCGGTTTCTCAGCAAGGGTTCCCGCGCCTGCTGCTCCGATCCGTGATTGTGCCCATGCAGTGGCGATGGCCGAGAGGCCGATTGCCAGGGCAGCGGCAAAGGCGACCAATACCTTTTCCATAACCCTTTCCTCCTTTTTCAAGGCCCGGCCCGTTCACCAGATGACCGCGGGACCGATAGCCAATGGTTACTTTTCCTTTTTAAAGGGCTCGAACTTCCTCCCGCCGTGTTCCACAAACTTGCTGAAAAACTCCACATAATGGAGCCTCAGGGAATGGATGGTGGGAGAGAAGACCCCCAGGATCAAATTAATAATATGGAGCAATCCCGCAGCAATGATGCCGATAACGATGTCCCCGGTCATCCCTGCCAGCCTGTTCGCCACAAAGGCAAGGAGCACGGATGCAAGACCGATGGCCATGATCCTCGCATAGGAGACGATATTCCCAATGCTCTTCAGCAGTTCCAGGGGGGCCAGCAGCCCGCCGGTGAAAAACAGAAGGGGCGTGAGGACAAGGATGAGTATGATGACCGGCCTGCTAAGGAGCCACGGAAAGGGTTTAAAAAACGACGCAGCCAGGACCACGAGACAGAAGATGATGAGGATGTTCAGGAGTTTGAATGCCGCCTCCTTTTTCGCCTTTCTCTTCATGGCAGAGGTAAAACCGAGGAAGAGACCAAGGGAAACATGGACGATGCCGATGGTGAAGGCAAAGGCGAGCATCGGGATGACCGCGGTCCGCCTCTCCACACAGAGGGGCTCAAGGCCGAAGAGGGTATTTCCCAGTTCACCGAAGAACTCCCCGTAGATGATGCCAAAGAAAATGGAATAGGCAGAGGATATGAGCAGTATTTTCGAGGCGTCCCTGATGTCGCCTTTTTTTCTGAAGCCTTTGAGCAGGACAAGAGCAATGAAGAAGAGCAGTATTCCATATCCTGCGTCACCCAGGATCATGCCGAAAAAAACAGGGAAGAATAGGCCGATGAAGGGCGTGGGGTCAAAGGAGGTGTATTTCGGGAGGGGGAGCAGCCTCACCATGAGTTCAAAGGGACGGAAATAGGGAGGATTCTTAAGGACAATGGGGACCCTTTCCAGGTCTTCTTCGTGGATGCCTTTTTCTTCCAGCGCCACCTTTCCCCCGAAGGCATGAATGAATCTCTTCCTGAGGTTTTCCACATCTCCGGACGGCATCCACCCGTTGATGAAGAAACACATCCTCGTCTCAAAGACGGAGGCGGTTGTTTTCAGGAGGGACAATCGCTCCTCAGCCCATTCCTTCACCCTTTTATAGATGGGAAGCCAACGCCTGGAGAATTTCCCCAGCTCCCCGTTCATCCATTGTATCTCGGTGTCCAGTTCGGCTATGGTCTTTTTTACATACACAGACTTCTCCTGGAAGGTGAGGTCACCCATGGCCGGGGGAAAGCGCAGTTCAGGGATATGTTCATCGCTCAATGCCCTTTTCACCTTTTCCGAGATGCCCTTTTCTATGGTGATCAGCCCCACCAGAGTGCCATTCTCCTCGCTGTCGGTGAGAAGCTCAAAACGGTAATCCGTGAGACGGGAGATGAGTTCCCTGAGCCGTCCCACCATCTCCGGTTCTTTTATGGTAAGACCTATAAAGTCCAGGTCCGGTGTTTCCCTGACGCTCTCAAGGAGGGGGGAGAGTGTGGCGAGAAATGCGCTGTACCGTTTGAGCTCATTCATCTCCTTCTGCAGTTCCTCCCTTCGCTGATGCAGGCTCCTGCACGTTACGAGATGTTTTTCCAGGGTCTTGCTGATGGTGTCAATAATGGGGAGTGGTTCGATGTAACTCGTTCTGACGTCAAGGACCGGGAGATAGGAAACCATCTCTTCGATCTTTCTCCTGAGATCTTCCAGAAACAGGGCTTCGGAAAGGGCGCGCTCATCAGGCAGAAAGGAGGTGACATGTTCTTCGTACCCCTTTTCGATGAAACCGACCGTGGCGGGCTCGATCTGGAAGATGCCCCGTTCCTTCAGTAGACAGAGGACGCCTTCGAGGAGTCCTTTGGGACCCACGATCTCGACCTTTGACATCCTGACGATCATGGAGCGGGTTCCCGGACTTTTTCAGCTCTTCCGGCAGCCGCATACTCTTCCGGCAATATCCTGGGGAGGTACTTCAGGAGTATTCGTCCCAGAATCTCGTCGCTGATTCCGGAGAGCCTTTCTGCCTGAAGGACAGAATCTCTTAGAAGCTCGGCTGCCTGCTTCTCAGCCAACGCCCCGGTATCATCCAAAGTCTTTTGATAGTATTCCCTTAACCGTTCCTCTTCCCTTGCGAGGTCCTCTTCTGCTTCCCTTTTTACCCCTTCAAGCCACTCCAGGGACTTGCCCTTCTCCTCCCTGAGCTTCTCCTGAATCTCCTTCTCAACCTCTATTACCCTGCTCAGGATATCCTTTTCCATCATCTGGCGCCCTTAACCGGTCTCCCTCCCCTGGGGAGGATCGCGATTCCCGATGAATCGATATGAGAGGAGAGCCGGTCGGCATCGGGATTGAATCCGATACGTTCACCCTCCTTCACGATGTTGTGCTTGTCCACGATCACCCTCCGGAGACTGCATCCTTTCTTCAGCACCGAATGGTCCATGATGATACAGTCCTCCACACTTACATCATTCTCGATCACCACCCCGCTCCGGATGACCGAATTTCTTATCCTGGCTTTGTGAATCAGCGTGCCCTCTGCAACAACGCTGTTTCTTATGTCTCCCCTGAGAATCTTTGTGGACGGCCCTTCATACGTGGAGGGATGTATGTTCCACTGCGGATTGTCCAGTTCAAAGAGAGGAGATTCGCCAAGCATATCCATATGGGCGTCAAAAAAAGCCTTAATAGTACCCACGTCTCTCCAGTATCCCTTTTCCTCGTAATGCCTGGTGCCCGGGATCACGTTTTCCGCAAAATCGTAGGCAAACACCTTTTCGGTCTCCACCAGATCCGGTATCACATGAGCCCCGAAATCATGTTGTTTTTTCCTCTGGGCCCTGGCCAGGGCATCCAGCAGAACCTCCGTGTTGAAAACGTAATTTCCCATGGAGACGTAGACACGATGCGGGTCATCGGGCATGGGAGTCGGTTTCTTCGGTTTTTCCTGAAAGCCTACAATCCTTTTTTCGCTGTCGGTCATGATAACGCCGAACGATGAAGCCTGCTCTACGGGTACCGGCCGGGCGGCAACGGTGACGAAGGCATCCCTTTCGAGGTGAAAATCAATCATCTGGCGGATATCCATGCGGTAGATGTGGTCTGCGCCGAAGACCAAAACGAGACCGGGACTGTGCTCGCGGATAAGGCTGATGTTCTGGAAGACCGCATCCGCGGTGCCCTGAAACCACTCCGGGCCCATTCTCATCTGAGGCGGTACCACTGTCATAAAATGGTCCTTGATGACGGACGAGAGTACCCAGTTCCGCCTCACGTGTTCGATAAGGGATTGGGATTTGTACTGAACAAGGAGATAGACCGAGTAAATGTGGGAGTTCACCAGATTGCTCAGGACAAAATCCACTATCCTGTATCTTCCCCCGAAGGGAACTGACGGTTTTGAACGGAATGACGTGAGGGGGAACAGTCTCTCCCCTTTTCCTCCGGCCAACACAAAGGCAAGAATCTTGGGCTGCATGTATACCTCCTGAAAAGCGCTGTATTCTCAAGCGGTCCGGTTTTCCCGGCTCTCCTCTTTTTTCACGTAAATGTACCGCGGAGGGAACGGCATCTCCACTCCCTCTTCCCTGAACCTCTTTAGTATCCTCTTTCTCAACGTATGCTGCACCGGGTACTGGTCGGTAAACTCCCGAACCCTGCAGACCAGGGTAAGATTGAGGGCGTTTTCCCCGAACCCGGGGATGAAATTCACCTGCGGCACTGGCTCCCTGAGGAGGCCCGGCACATCGTCAGCTGTTTTTTTCGCCTCCTCAACGAGGAGCCTTTCGACCTTTTCGATATCAGAGTCGTAGCTCACGGAAACGGGAATATGCAAGGACATAGACTTGTCAGGAAGGGAATAGTTCGTCACGACGCTCTGGGCCAGCTTATTGTTCGGGATCACCACCATGTTGTTGGGCAACATTTTGACCCGGGCGGTCCTCCATGTGATATCTTCAACATATCCCTCCTGCCCTGTCTCGAGCCTTATAAAATCCCCCACCCGTATGGACTTTTCCATAAGGATATGTATCCCTGCGAAGAGGTTCTCCAGCGTATCCTTCAATGCAAGTGCCACAGCAAGACCGCCGATACCAAGGGCAGTGATGAGGGGTGTTATGGATATCCCCAGAACGCCGAGGATTACGAGTATACCAACGATGAGTATCGTCCCCTTCAATATCCCCATGGCAAGGCCTGTGGAGGGAATGGACAGGTTCGATCTCTGGACGTAGTTTCCGAACATCTTCCCCGAGAGTTTCGACGCAGTCAGGGTGATGGAGAGAACTACAAGGACCTTGATGGCCCTGCTGAAGTAAAAGACATACCGCTCGGGGAGGTCGGAAATAGTGACGCCACTGTAAAGGCCGATGGCAATGCACCAGAAAAGAGTCGGCGCATTCAGGGTGCCGGTGATGACATCATCTATCTTTGTCTCTGTCTTTTCGGCCCAGCGGTGTATGAGCCTGAAGATGACGCCCCTGATGACGAGGACAAGAGAGGCGGAGATGAGGGCCACGACAGCCGGGATGAGAAACCGTTTAAGAGTAATGTCCATTCATTCCCCCTCCGTTGTCCGGTCAAATTATGAGAGCCGACTAAGTGCGCTCTCTTTCATGCCACACCTGTTTACAGTATAAAGGGTGCGGTGCAGATGGTCAAGAAAAAGGATGGAAGATTACGGGAGGAGTAGCATCCATATGGATTTTTGGCGGTTCACACGGTATAATTGAAACACTTATGGAAGGTCAGAAAATCGAATTCACCGAGTTATTCCGTAGATGGCTGATAAAGATCGACATGGGATTTCATGTCGTGGCAGCACTGCTCTTGCTCGTCGCATGCAGCTTTATCCTTTACTATGCTTTGCTCAACGTGGCCCATCCTTCCCGGGAATCCATAATACACCTTGTGAACGATGTGCTCCTTGCATTGATCATCCTCGAACTCCTCTGGACTGTCATCAGGTTTTTGAAGAAGCAGAAATTTATTCTGGGACCTTTCCTTGCCATCGGCATCATAGCAGCGGTGAGGAGGATACTCCTCATAGAGGCGCAGACTTCTTTCCTGGAGCACGTCCCGATAGAGAAACTGTATGAAATAGGGCTGAGCGCCGTTGTGATCTTAATTCTCATGGTTGCCTACTACCTCTCCGTGAAGGCGGAGAGACTGGAGCAATAACAATAACGATGGGAGGAGCAAATGGCTGATGAGCACTTTTTTGATGTCGTCTGCAATGTGGACCTGCAGGAAGTCTCCAATGCCGTAACCCAGGCGATGAAAGAGATACAGCAGCGCTTCGATTTCAAGGGAAGCAAAAGTAACATCGAGCTCGACAAGGGCAAGGCGGTCATCACCCTCACCTCGGACGACGAAACCAAGCTGAAGAGTGTCATCGACATCCTCCAGTCCAAGCTCGTGAAACGGACCATATCCCTGAAGGCGCTGAATTACGGCAAAATCGAACAGGCAGCCGGCAGTACCGTCCGCCAGGTCGTGACCCTCCAGCAGGGGATTCCCCAGGACAAGGCAAAGGAGATGGTGAAGCTCATCAAGGACCTGAAGCTGAAGGTGAACGCAGAGATACAGAAGGACCAGGTCCGCGTGAGAGGGAAAAAGATCGACGACCTTCAGATGATCATCGCCAAACTGAGAGAAAAAGATTTCGGCATCGCTCTTCAATTCACAAACTACCGGTAGATAACAACGAACCGGAGGGGTTTAGGGCTTCCGGCTCATCTGCTTGACCCCTCGCCTCCCTGATCCCTTTTTTTCTCCTCCCCCCTTCCCTTCAATTGACAAGACACTCCAAACAAATATAATGAAAACATGAAGAGAGAGATTACTGTCCAATCTGCCGGAAGAAGACCGCATTAAGCAGGAGGGAGTTATGATCCGTCTCGAAATTAACGGAAAAAGGCATAAGGTGGAGGTTGATCCCGATGTGCCGCTGCTGTGGGTTATAAGGGAGCATATCGGACTTACCGGCACCAAGTATGGCTGTGGTATCGCACAGTGTGGTGCTTGTACTGTCCTCATTGATGGCAAGGCCCAGCGTTCATGCCAGACTCCTGTCAAGAATGTCCAGGGGAAAAAGATCACCACCATTGAAGGAATTCCCGAGAGGCATCCCGTTATAAAGGCATGGATCGCCGAGGATGTTCCCCAATGCGGCTACTGCCAGTCAGGACAGATTATGGAGGCTGTAGCTCTCTTGAAAAGCAATCCCGCACCCAATGATGCGGACATTGACCATACCCTATCCGGTAACATCTGCCGTTGCGGGACCTATCAACGGATCCGCCGCGCCATTCATCGGGCTTCCAGTATGATGGCCAAAGGAGGGAAGCGATGAGCAACTTCATTAACATAAGCCGCCGTGACTTTCTCAAGACCGGTGCCGTGATCGGGGGAGGACTGGTGCTCGGTTTCTCTGTCCCTCTCCGTTATCCCCTGGCTGAAGGCACCACACCATCACCATCTTTTGCGCCGAACGCCTTTATCCGCATCGGTACAGATAACAGGGTGACGATTATCGTCAACAAATCGGAAATGGGGCAAGGGGTATACACCTCCCTTCCCATGCTTGTCGCTGAGGAGTTGGAATGCGACTGGTCCAATATCCGTGTCGAGCCGGCGCCGGTTGATCCTGCATATAACCATACCGAATGGGGAAATGCGCAGGGAACCGGCGGAAGTTCCAGTGTCCGTTCGACATGGAAACAGTTCCGAAAGGCAGGGGCTACCGCACGTGCAATGCTGGTGAAGGCGGCGGCGGATATCTGGAATGTCGATGAGGCAGGCTGCAGGGCTGAAAAGGGATATGTGATCCACGATGCAACAAAAAGGAAACTTGCCTATGGAAAGCTGGTCAGGAAAGCAGCACAGATGGAGACACCGCAGGACGTTCCCCTGAAAGAGCCGAAGGATTTCAAGATCATCGGCAGATCTATGAAACGACTCGATACCCCGGAAAAGGTCAACGGGAAAGGAATCTTCGGCATGGATGCAAAAATCGCCGGGATGCTCGCCGCCGTGGTAGCCCGCCCGCCTGTTTTCGGCGGCAAGGTGAAAAGTTTCAATGCCGACAAAGCTAAGGCCCTGGGTGGGGTCAAAGAAGTCGTGCAGATTAATTCCGGAGTTGCGGTCGTGGCAGACCATTTCTGGCAAGCCAGTCGTGGCCGCGATGCCCTGGAAATCATCTGGGAAGAAGGAGACAACTCAGGTTTCTCTACTGCGGGCATGCGAGAAGAGTACGCAAGGCTTGCCAGGACCCCTGGGGCGGTGGCAAAGAAAAAGGGTGAGCCTGAGCAGGCCATTGCAAAGGCTGCAAGACAGATTCATGCAGAATATGAAGTCCCCTACCTCGCCCACGCGCCCATGGAGCCCTTGAACTGTCTTGTTGATTTACGTGATGAGAGTTGCGAAATCTGGACCGGTACCCAGTTCCAGACTGCGGACAGAAATGCTGCGGCAAAGGTCTCCGGACTCAAACCGGAACAGGTGAAGATTCATACCATGCTTTTGGGCGGCGGCTTTGGGAGACGAGCGAACCCCCATTCGGATTTCGTCGCAGAAGCGGTGCATATAGCAAAAGCAATAAAGAAACCTGTCAAGGTAATATGGACGCGGGAAGATGACATGAGAGGAGGCTACTACCGTCCCATGTGGTATGACCGAATCTCTGCAGGCCTTGACGGCAATGGCAGCATCACAGCCTGGCAGCACACCATCGTGGGGCAGTCCATCATAAGTGGAACTCCTTTTGAGCAAGTAATGGTGAAGAATGGCATAGATGCGACATCGGTGGAGGGGGCACGGGACATTCCCTACGATATCCCGAACGTCTTTGTTGATTTGCATAGTCCAAAGATCGGGGTGCCGGTACTGTGGTGGCGCTCGGTGGGCCATTCGCATACTGCTTTCGTGGTGGAGAGTTTTATGGACGAACTGGCCCATGCTGCCGGCAAGGACCCATACGAGTTCCGCCGTGCGCTCCTCACCAATCATCCCCGGCACAAAGCCGTCCTTGAGCTCGCTGCGCAAAAGGCAGGATGGGGCACGCCTCTGCCGGAAGGCCGTGCACGGGGCATTGCCGTGCATCAGTCATTTGGAAGTTTCGTTGCCCAGGTGGCAGAGGTCTCGGTAAAGCCTTCAGGAGAGGTACGCGTCCATAAAGTGGTGTGCGCCATCGATTGTGGCAGATTTGTGAATCCCGATACTGTAGAGGCCCAGATGGAGTCCGCAATCGTCTTCGGTCTTACCGCTGCCCTCTATGGTGCGATAACCTTTAAAAACGGCCGTGTGGAGCAGAGTAATTTCCATGATTACGAGATGCTGCGAATGAAAGAAATGCCCAAGGTCGAAGTGTATATCATGCCGAGCCAGGAATCGCCACAGGGAGTGGGAGAGCCGGGAGTACCTCCTGTCGCCCCGGCGGTCTGTAACGCTATTTTTTCCGGCACCGGCAAGAGAATACGGCGCTTGCCCATCCGCGCTGAAGAGTTGAAAAGGGCGTGACGAATGGAAATCTATGAAGAGGTTCTGAGGCTCAAAAAAGAGGGAAGACCTTCTGCCATGGCCACCATTGTGCAGTGTGTCGGCTCATCGCCCCAGAAGGAAGGGGCAAAGATGCTCGTGAGGGAGGACGGCTCTATCATGGGCACCCTCGGCGGAGGATGCATCGAAGCAGAAGTGATCCAGGCAGCGCTCATCGCGATGAAGGACGCAATCCCCCAGACCGTACCCTTTGAACTCACAGAAAAGAAGGGCGGCCTTGTATGCGGGGGCAAGGTCCTTGTGTACATCGAGCCGGTCGTTCCTGAGCCCCGTCTCATAATCCTCGGCGCAGGACACGTGGGCAAGGCATTATCAAAGGTTGCAGGGTTTTCCGGTTTTAAGGTGACTGTGGCAGATGACCGGACCGAATATGCAAACAGGGAACTCCTGCCCGATGCGGATGATGTTATCGTGAGCGACTTTGATACGGTCTTCAGGAAAGTGCCGGTGGACAGGAGCATGTATATCGTTATCGCAACCCGCGGCCATAACCATGACCTGGAAGCACTGAAGGCGGCGCTGAGGACCGATGCGCAGTATATAGGTCTGATGGGGAGCAGACGGAAGAAAGCCCTCATATTTAAGACCCTGCAAAGCGAGGGATTCTCAGAGGACGATATCAGCAGGGTCATCATCCCTGTGGGACTTCCCATAAGCTCTGTTACCCCTGAGGAGATAGCCGTGAGTATCATGGCTCAGATAATCCGGCAGAGGAGGGAAAATGGGCATTCGGGTTTCGGCCGTGCTTCTTGCAGCAGGCTCGTCCAGGAGGATGGGTCAGTTGAAGCAGCTCCTTCCCGTACATAATAAGCCCGCAGTCAGGCACTGTGCTGAAACCGTTATCTCGTCAGGAATTGGGGATGTGGTCGTCGTCCTCAGCCCCATCGGGTCGGACATTGTAACGGCAATCAATGATCTCCCCCTGAATATTGTCTTTAATGAGAACCAGGAAAGCGAGATGGCAGTCTCTGTAAGAACCGGCCTTCGAGCCCTCGACCCCTCCTCTTCAGGAGTTCTGATCTGTCTGTGCGATCATACGCTGGTATTACCGGAGACGATAAGGACGCTTGTCAATCTCCATGCAGAAGACCCTCATGAGATCATCATACCCGTGTATAACAACAAAAAGGGACATCCTACCCTCTTTCCCAAAAAGGTCATGACTGAAGTCATGCAGGGCCTCACCCTGAGGGACGTGATACAGAAAGATCCGGAAAGGGTGTTGCAGGTCGACATTGCCGACGAAGGGGTTATCCTTGATATGGATACGATGGAGGATTATCAAAAGATTTCCCAAAGAACCATTCCTTAGTCAATCTATCAACACCGGATACTTCGCCCTTTACTACGCAGGCCCCTTTTGCGCGGTAGCACCGACAAGTCCACACGTTTCGAGAAGACGCAACAGTGAAGATTATTGTAGAAAACAGTAACGATTTCGACTGACACGCCGGGGGCTTTTACTATTATTGTCTCTCAGGGGAAGGCGATTGAGTGATGATATATTCTTTCCCAAGGCTTTCGGAAAGTTTGTCAACCAGCTCAGCCTGTATTTGTTTGCTCATTTCACTTTGCGTTATCCTCAAATCTTCACTGAGATCGATTCGAAATGAATTAAGTGACATTTGGTGAACGCGGATTACGAGTAAGCGTCATTCTGCTGCGAAGTTGATGAATGACGTGTGAAGAACGATGCCGCTCCGCCAGTTTATGGAGATTCGATAGGGACTAACCGGTCTTCTTACTTCAGTGAGGCGTGTTCGTGGGAG
>JAMCQB010000101.1 GCA_023382175.1 Nitrospirota bacterium
CAAGAGTATGGGCATGTCCTATCCGGTAGTGCTGGCTGATAACGAGGTCATCAGCGATTATGGGAACATCTCAGGCATTCCCGCGTCATTTTTAGTAGGAAAAGACGGCAGGATAATAAAGAAGGTTATGGGGATGTATCTCGAAGGCGGCCTTAAGAATGACGTTGAAAATGCCTTAACGAGCAGGAAATAGGAGGTCAAAATGGAGAATGTATCGTTATTCATGGCATTTGGCGGAGGTCTCCTGTCATTCTTTTCGCCGTGTGTTTTGCCGGTCATCCCGTCGTATGTCTCTTATATCACCGGTATATCATTCGAAGACCTCACCGGTGAACAGGACAGAGGGAGAATCAGAAAGACGACCCTTAAAAACTCGATATTCTTCATAGCCGGCTTCTCGTTGATATTCATCCTCCTCGGCGCATCCTCGAGCTTCCTCGGCGCGATGCTTTCTGAGTATCAGGGTCTCATCAGAAAGGCCGGCGGGGTAATGATTGTGGTCATGGGGCTGTACATAGCAGGTATTTTGAAGATCGGGTTTCTGTCACGGGAAAAAAGGCTGCATCTGCAGAACAAGCCCGCGGGACTTTTGGGTTCCTTTCTTGTGGGAACAGCCTTTGCCGCCGGCTGGACACCCTGCATCGGCCCTGTTTTAGGCTCAATTCTGCTTTATGCGAGCACCGCAGGCTCTGTTGCATCAGGTATAGAGCTGTTAACAGCCTATGCACTGGGACTTGGGATACCGTTTCTTTTCACATCTCTCGCTATAAATACAGCCCTTTCTTATTTCAGAAAAATAAATCGCTCAATGAGGGTGATATCTGCTGTGAGCGGGCTGTTTCTTGTGGTTGTGGGGATCATGCTCTTTACGGGGACATTTAGTGTGTTAAGTCGATATATGACCATGATTTCGATTTAAGCAAATTGGTTCCCGAACCCTGCAATCGTTCGTGAACGATTGCAGGGAAGTTTTTTGACAAAACAAAAAATTTTTGAGAGGTGGCAGAGAGGTTTTAACGGTTTAAGTTGATAAAACGTTTATCAAACAATGGAGGAGACCTGAGGAGTAAACTGCAGGCACTTTCAGGTTAACAAACTTTTAAAAAATGAGGAGGATTTATGCAAAAGACGATTGAAAATCTCACAAAGGCGTTTATCGGTGAAAGCCAGGCAAGAAACCGGTACACATTCTATTCAAAGATAGCACAGAAAGAGGGCTTCGATCAGATTTCGGAGATTTTTCTCGTAACAGCAGATAATGAAAGGGAGCATGCCAAGTGGTTGTTCAGGTTGATCAATGAGCTGAAGAAGAAAAGCAATGAGGATTTAAGTGAAATAATTGTTGAAGCAGCAGCGCCTACTGTGCTTGGAAACACCGTCGAGAATCTAAAGGCGGCAATTGCAGGAGAACATTATGAATACTCCAAGATGTATCCTGAATTTGCTGATGTTGCTGAAAAAGAAGGTTTTTCTGAAATTGCCAAACGCTTAAGAGCAATCGCTAAGGCAGAGGAACATCACGAAGAAAGATACAGAAAATTATTAAAAGAAGTCGAAGGCAGCACTGTATTTAAGAAAAGCAGAAAGGTCTACTGGGTTTGCAGGAAATGCGGTTATATCCATGAAGGTGAAGCACCGCCAGAAAAATGTCCTTCGTGCGATCATGAGTTGAATTATTTTCAGATTAAATGTGAAGAATATTAAGAAGAGGCGTAATCCACAAAGATACAAAAATCCCTGTTATGGTGGTATGAGGTCGGATGTCAATAGTGGACACCAATCGACTCATGCTCTGTTGATTGCTGTTCCCGGCTTTCTTATGTCCGGTCAAGGTCGATGATCTCGACGCGGTGGTTTGCCTCAGGATGCCTCGAAGAAGGTCCCTCCGTCAGCACAACGATGTTACCCTCCAGATCGTGGGATTTGAGCCAGTTCCTGACATACAGGCGCCAGTCCTCGGGATGGACCGGCTCGTGGACTGGGTATACCCCATAGGTGAACTGGAGTCTCTGGCAGGTGGCCTCTTGTGAACTGACAGCAGCGATCCATACAGGAAGTCTGAATCTTGCGATGCTCCGAGCAGTGGCCCCGCTCCTGGTTGGGACGAACATTGCCGCAGGGGTGGCGTGCTCAAACACTGTCTCGACGCTCAGAGAGATGAGGTCCCTGAGGCTGATGTTTTCTCCGCGGCTCTGCTCCAGAATGTTCTCTCTTATGCGGTAGCGGGGCTGGTGGGATTCAGTGGCTGTGGCGATCCTTGCCAGCACTGCAACGGCTTCCACAGGATATTTTCCCATGGCCGACTCTTCAGAAAGCATGACACAGTCTGTCCCATCGAGGATGGCATTGGCAACATCGGTAGCCTCTGCCCGGGTAGGCCGCCTGTTCCCTGTCATGGACTCCAGCATCTGGGTCGCGGTGATCACCGGCTTGCCGTGGAGGTTCGCCTGACGCACCAAGCCCTTCTGGACCACGGCGATGGTCTCGATGGGTATTTCTACCCCGAGGTCTCCCCGGGCGACCATGATGCCGTCTGCCGCATCCATGATCTCTTCAATGCGCTCCAGCGCCCTGGAACGCTCGATCTTGGCGATGACGAAGGGGCTGCAGCCGAGGGCTGCCGCTGCGCTGCGGACAGCAGCAATGTCCGCTCCATTCTCCACAAAGGATTGGCTGAGGGCATCCACCCCCTGCTCAAGGGCGAACTGCATGCACTCCCGGTCACGCTCTGTGAAAGCGCTGATGCCGAGGTCGATGCCGGGCAGGTTCAGCCCCTTGCGGGACCGAAGCTCGCCGCCCACGAGCACGCGGCACTGTACGTCACTGCCCTTAACATCCTTCACCTCAAGTTGTATGAGCCCATCGTTGAGGAACAGGGTATCCCCCGGCCTTACAGCCTGGGGCAGTCCCTCAAAGGTGACCGAGACGCCCTCGCCGTCACCCATTATATCGTCGATGGTCAGGGTGAACAGAGAGCCCGGCTTCAGTTCCACCGGCTCCTGTCCAAACTGGCCTATGCGGATCTTCGGTCCCGGCAGATCAGCCAGGATTGCTACGCGTTTGCCGACCTCGGCGGCCGCTTGACGGATGTTGCCGATTACCCTCTTGTGCTCTTCGAAGGCGCCATGGGAGAAATTAAGGCGCGCAACGTTCATTCCTGCGAGCATCATCTCTTTCAGCACTTCCGGAGAATCCGAGGACGGCCCGATGGTGCAGATGATCTTTGTCTTGTTCGGTGCAAGTGTCATGATCCTTCCCTCCCTACTTTTTTGCCTTGCCCTGGCTTGCCACCTTCTCCATGGCCTTCCTTACCTTTTCCGGGTCTCCAAGATAATAGTTCCGTATCGGTCTCATCGAATCGTCCAGTTCGTAGACGAGAGGCATCCCTGTGGGGATATTCAGTTCTGTGATGACGTTGTCGGGGATATTGTCGAGATATTTCACGAGGGCCCGGAGGCTGTTGCCGTGGGCGGCAATAAGCACCCGCTTTCCGGAACGCACTGCAGGGGAGATCACGTCATTCCAGCAGGGGAGGAAGCGGTCTACCGTGTCCTTCAGACACTCGGCAAGGGGTATCTGGTCCTTGCGCAGTTCCCTGTACCGCCTGTCCTTTGATGGATTCCGCGGGTCCCCTTCGTCCAGCGCAGGGGGCCTGATGTCGTAACTGCGCCGCCAGATCTTCACCTGCTGCTCCCCATATTTTTCGGCTGTCTCGGCCTTGTTCAGTCCCTGGAGCGCGCCGTAATGCCGTTCGTTCAGTCGCCAGTCCCGGACTACGGGAATCCACATGAGGTCCATCTCATCCAGCACGATCCAGAGTGTCCGGATAGCCCGCTTCAATACAGACGTAAAGGCGATGTCGAAGGTAAAGCCCTGATCTTTCAGCATGCGGCCGGCCTCCTTTGCCTCCTCCACTCCTCTTTCAGACAGGTCCACGTCGGTCCATCCCGTAAAGAGGTTTTCCCTGTTCCAGATGCTCTCTCCGTGTCTGAGCAGAACCAGCTTATGCATTGTTTTCACTCCTTATTTATGATTTTTCCGCAGTTGATGGCAGGATCTTCTTCACCGTCTGCTGCGCTATCTCCAGTTCTTCGTTCGTTGGTACGACGAGGAGTCTCACGGACCCTTCTGTCCTCTGGATCTCGAATACATCCTTGGAACGTGACTCGTTCTTTTCATCGTCCAGGAGGATGCCGAGGGGGTCAAGGCCTTTGCAGGCACCTTTGCGGATCCGTGGGGCATTCTCCCCGATACCGCCCGTAAAGACAATTGCATCGACCCTTCCCATCACGGCGTAATACGCGCCGATGTACTTTTTGACCCTGTAGCAGAACATGTCCATTGCCAGCAGGGCCCTGGGGTTTCCCTGGTCCGCCATGTGCTGGATCTCACGCATGTCGTTTACGCCACAGATGCCGCGGAGGCCGCTCTGATGGTTCAGAAGAGATTCCAGTCCCTCGTTCGATATTCCGGAGCTTCTCCAGAGGTAGAAGTGAATGGCAGGGTCGAGGTCCCCGCACCGTGTCCCCATCATCAGGCCTTCCAGGGGTGTCATGCCCATGGAGGTGTCCATGCTCCTGCCGCCCTTCAGTGCTGCAGCGCTTGCCCCGTTGCCCAGGTGCAGCGTTATAATGTTCAGTCCTTCCAGGGGCTTTCCCAAATGCTCCGCCGCTTTCTTTGACACATACTGGTGCGACGTCCCGTGAAACCCGTACCTCCGGACGTGGTGTTCCGTATAGAGTTCGTAAGGAAGCGCATAAAGGAAAGAGTGCTGCGGCATGGTCTGGTGAAAAGAGGTATCAAAGATAGCGACCTGCGGTACGTTGGGCAAGTGTTCCATGGAGGCCTCAATCCCCGCCAGATTTGCCGGATTGTGCAGCGGCGCGAGGGGTATTAGTTTGCGGATTGCTTCGATTACTGTTTTATCGATAAGGGTCGGTTTGTGGAAGACCTCTCCTCCATGGACAACGCGGTGCCCTACGCCGAAGAGCTCGGAAAGGCTCCCCAGTGAGCCTGACTCCGCCAGAGCAGCATCAACCAGCATGAGACCTTCCCTGTGGTTCTGGATCTGCCGGTCATAGACGGTCTCCCCATATTCGCCTGAGGCACTGAGCCAGTGGTGGGTGAGCCTGCTGTCTGCCTCACCAACCCGCTCCAGAAGCCCCGCGGCCAGGACTGTAAAATCCTCGGCATTGAACATCCGGTACTTTATGGAGGAACTTCCGGAGTTGATGACAAGGACTCTCATCCCTGATCCTTTTTCGATTGCGCCTGAATGGCGGTGATGGCTACGGTGTTGACAATGTCCGTTACGGTTGCCCCCCGGCTGAGGTCATTCACCGGCTTCTTCAGTCCCTGCATCACCGGTCCTATGGCCACTGCGTTTGCGGAACGCTGCACCGCCTTATACGTGTTATTGCCTGTGTTGAGGTCAGGGAAAATGAAGACCGTTGCATGCCCTGCCACCTCACTGCCGGGCATTTTCGACCGGGCGACGCCCTCGTCCACAGCAGCGTCGTACTGTATCGGTCCTTCGATCTTGAGATCAGGACGGAGCCTTTTCGCAATCCGGGTCGCCTCTCTCACCTTGTCCACTTCTACGCCCTTTCCCGATTCTCCGGTGGAATAGGAAAGCATGGCGACAAGAGGCTGGATCCCGAACATGCGCGCTGTTCCGGCCGAGCTTATGGCGATATCCGCCAGCTGCTCGGCAGTGGGGTCAGGGTTCACCGCACAGTCACCGAATACTACTACGTGGTCCTCCAGGCACATGAAGAAGACGCTGGATACGATGGAGCATCCAGGTTTCGTCTTGATGAACTCAAGGGCAGGACGGATGGTATGCTGCGTCGTGTGCACCGCGCCTGACACCATTCCGTCCGCATGGCCTTGATAGACCATCATAGTCCCGAAGTAACTGACATCAGCCATGGCGTCATGGGCCATCTCCATGGAAATGCCCTTATGCTTTCGCAGTTCGTAGTACGTCGCAGCAAATGTTTCCCTCAGTTCCGAGCCGGCAGGGTCGATGATCTTCGCTTCCGTGATGGAAAGGCCCAGTGCCTTTATCTTCTGGCGGACTTCATCCGGGTTCCCAAGGAACGTGATATCCACGACGTCGCGGAGGAGGAGGATCTCCGCTGCCCTCAGGATGCGTTCCTCAGTGCCTTCGGGCAGCACGATATGCTTGCGGTCGGCCCTTGCCTGCTGGACGAGTTTGTATTCGAACATGAGGGGCGTGACACGGACTGAATGCCTCACCGCAATGCGTCTTTCGAGCTCGGAGAAATCGACGCTGGCCTCCATGAGGCCCAGGGCCGCTGCTACCTTGCGTCTGTTATCAGGAGTGATGGCGCTCTTCACCGAATTGACCCGCATGGCGGTGGTAAAGGTGTCCGTGGATACGCTGAACACCGGGACTGTGGACCTGTCCAGCCCGTCAATGAGCCGCTTTACCTGAGGCGCCGGCATGAGGTTTCCGGTCAGAATGATCCCTGCAATGTGCGGATAGGTGCCCGAGGCGTCCGCGAGCAGGCTCCCAAGGATTATGTCCGATCGGTCACCTGGCGTGATGATGAGGCTGTCCTCTTCCACGTAGTCAAGGAAATGCGGCAGCTCCATGGCAGCGACCGTGTAATGTGCAACCCCCCGGTGAAGGCTCTCAGCGTCTCCCCTGATGAATGTGGCATTCAGTTCGCCGGCGATCTCCCCCACTGTCGGCTTGCCGAGGATCCCGATCTCCGGCACGACATACGCTGGAGTACTGTGAGTGATGGCGGCTCCAAGGCGTCCCGCCACATCCCGCACCTTGTCAGGAGCCACGCGGTTGACGATGAGGGCAAGGACGTCGCAATGCCGCTTTTCGAGGGACTCAGAAAGGGCGCTTACCACTTCAACCACTTCCTCTACAGTCCTTCCGCATCCCTTTGCCACCGGGATCACGAGGCATCCGAGGTTGTTCGCAACATCCATGTTAAAGTCAAATTCCAGAGGCAAAGGGGCAACTCCGGTAAAGTCTGTGCCGAGGCAAAGGATTACATCGCACAAGGACTCAAGGGCCTTGTATTTGCCGAGTATCATCTTGAGGAGATCTTCATATCGGTCAGCGGTGATCATTTCCCGTGCGGTTTCGATGGTGCAACCGAACATGGCCTCGTAAGGCAGCTTGAGGTTATAGCGGCGGTCGATAAGATCGATGGCGCGGTCTCGCTGTTCCCCTGACCTGATGAGAGGTCTGAAGAAACCGACATTCCTGGTGCTCCGTGACACGAGCTCCATCACTCCGAGCATCACTGCCGACTTCCCGGACTGGGGCTCCTCGCTCATGACATAGAGGCCCTGGGTCATCGTGCTACCTCCTTTGCCCCCGCGATTGCGGTTCTGACCTCCCTCGAATACCCAATATATGAATTGTAACACGAGAGGGAAAAATGTTGCAGGGGAGCAATGTAAAGGCTTAATGAAAAAATATTCTGAAGGGAAGGAAGTGTGGCTTCAGTTGGGCAGCCGGCCCCTGCAAAGGCGGCTGCCCTTTTTCAATATTTTGACCTGACCGGTCTCAGCAACCCCAGGGGTTTCAGCCGCCGCCACTGCCTGAGAACCCGAATATGCTTGCCGGGCTCAATTTAAGGACATTGGCGCTTCCGCACCGGGAGCACTTCTTCTCTGCAGACGGGGCAACCAGAAAGTGATTGCCGCATGCAAGGCAGATGTAATCTTTTCCCATATTCTTCACCTCCTTCTTAAGACAGCGTATAGTGAATAGCGTTTAGCGTGCAGAAAACAAAGATTAACTCTACGCTACACCTTTCACGCTATACGCTTATTTTCACATCTCGGAAAACTCATCTTTTTCCCGTTCTTCCCTCTCTTCTTCCTTTGCCTCTTCCCTGAGCGGGCAGACCCTGTTCCTGAAAAACTCATAGTAGAGCAGCGGGACAGCGATAAGGGTGAGCCCTGTTGCAGCCACTGCGCCGAACATCATGGCTATAGCCAGTCCCTGGAATATGGGATCAAAGATCATCACAAAGGAACCCACCACCACGGCTGCTGCCGTGAGGATGATGGGTCTGAACCTCACCGCGCCTGCCCTTATAAGGGCGTCTCTCAACTGACCCCTTTCCCTCCACTCCATCTGGACAAAGTCCACCAGGAGGATGGAGTTTCTCACGATTATTCCTGCAAGGGCGATGAACCCGATCATGGAGGTTGCGGTGAAGAATGCACCGAAGAGCCAGTGGCCCGGCAGGATGCCCACAAGGGTAAGGGGTATGGGAGCCATGATGATGAGCGGCGTGATGAAGCTCCTGAACCATGCCACCACCAGGATATAGATGAGGATGAGAACGGCGCCAAAGGCGATGCCGAGGTCCCTGAATACTTCATAGGTGATGTGCCATTCACCGTCCCACTTCATTGAGTATTTATCTTCAAGCCACGGCTGCACCGAGGAGTACTGTTTCAGTTCATAGCCCTCAGGGAGCTTCAGGTTTTTTACCTTTTCCTTCATCTTGAGGATGGCATACACAGGACTTTCCTCTGTGCCTGCCACATCACCGGTCACATAGGTCACATTCCTGAGATTCTTGTGGTAGATAGTCTTGTCCTCTATGCCCTCCCGGATCTTCACCACTTCAGAGAGGGGGATAAGGTTCCCTCTTGGTGACGGGAGAGCAATCTCCTTCAAGGAAGCAACACTTGCCCTCTCTTCAAGGGGCATCCGCAGAAATAATTCCACCGGCTCCTTCTCTTTCTGGAAATGGACAAGCCCTGAACCCATGCCGTTAAGGGCGATGCGCAAGCTCTGGGAGACCGCCTCTGTGCTTATCCCGTTTTGGGCAGCCTTTTCTTTATCCACCTCGAAGGTTATCTTCTTCTGGTCGTCTTCCACATACCAGTCAACATCCACCACGCCGTCCGTCTTTAAGAAGATATCCCTGATTTCCCCTGCGATCCCGATCTGCCGCTTTGTATCCGGGCCATATACCTCGGCCACCAGCGTGCTCAGGACAGGGGGGCCCGGAGGGATTTCCGCCACTTTTATCCGTGCGCCGAACTTATCCCCGATCCTCTTCAGTTCAGGCCGCAATCTCTTTGCTATGGCATGACTCTGGGCAGTTCTCTCATCCTTGGAGACAAAATTCACCTGCACGTCCGCCACATTGCTTCCTGTACGGAGGAAATAGTGCCTCACGAGCCCGTTGAAATTATAGGGCGCTGCGGTGCCCACATAGGCCTGATAGTCCGTGACCTCGGGAACTGTCTTGAGGTATTCCCCCATATCCCGCGCCAGCGCCGCGCTCTGTTCCAGTGTCGTTCCTTCGGGCATATCGATAATCACCTGAAGCTCGCTTTTGTTGTCAAAGGGGAGCATCTTGACGGTAACCGCCTTCAGGGGCACAAGGAGTATTGCCAATCCCAAAAGCAGGGTAACGACGCCCAGTGCAGCGATCCTCTTTTTCCTGTTGTCGATGAGGGGGCCGAGAATCCTCTCATAGATGTTGTGTAACTTCTTGCCTTCCTCTTCCTCAGTGGTATGTTTCACATTCCTTAATACTTTGTAGCTCAGCCACGGGCTGACGATAAAGGCCACAAGGAGCGAAAAGAGCATTGCAGCTGATGCGCCCACAGGTATCGGCCTCATATAGGGGCCCATAAGCCCCGAGACGAATGCCATGGGGAGGAGGGCAGCGATGACCGTAAAGGTGGCGAGGATCGTGGGGTTCCCCACCTCGTCCACCGCAAGAACAGCCGTGAGGGGGTCTATGGTTCGGAGTTTAAAGTGCCGGTGGATATTTTCGACCACCACAATGGCATCGTCCACAAGGATACCGATGGAGAAGATCAGCGCAAAGAGGGTAACCCTGTTGAGGGTGTAGCCGTAGAGGTAATTTATGAGAAGCGTAAGGGCAAGGGTAACAGGCACTGCAACAGCAACAACGATGGATTCCCTCCATCCCAGGGCAAGGGCAATAAGGATGATGACTGAGATGGTGGCGATGAGCATGTGTTCCAGCAGTTCATCGGATTTTTCCTTTGCCGTATCTCCGTAGTTCCTCGTCACCGTGACGTGCAGATCAGAAGGGAGGAGATTGCCCTTTAACGCCTCAACCTTCTTGAGCGCCTCGTGGGCGACGATGCTGGCATTTGCGCCTTTCTTCTTCGAAACAGCTATGGTCACCGCTTCAAACTGGCCGGCGGCAGCTGCCTTTATCCCTTTCTTTTCGGCAGCTGGTCCAAGTCCCATAAAGACATAGTTTGAAGGCTCTTCAGGCCCGTCTCTCAGGCGCGCAACGTCCTTCAGATACACAGGTCTTCCGTTGAACACGCCCACCACAACGCTTCCCACTTCACCCAGATCCTTCAGGAAGCCGCCGGTCTCCAAAAGATATTCCGTGTTGCCGTAGGGGAAGGCGCCGGAAGGCAGGACAAAATTCGCCTTCTGCAGGGAATTCATTATCTGATAGGTCGTAGTGTTGTATGCCCTCAGTCTTGCAGGATCGAGGATAATGCCCACCTGCCTTTTCTGCCCGCCGATGACGGAAAACTCGGAGACATCCTTGTCCTTCTTTATCTCATCACAGAGTTCCATTGCAACGCGCCTGAGTTCGTAGCCTGAATACCGGTTGCTGTCGCTCCAGAGCGTCAGGGAGAGTATCGGCACGTCGTCAATGGACTTTGGTTTCACCAGCGGCTGGGATACTCCGGGGGGAATTCTGTCATAGTGGGACATGAGCTTGTTGTACACCTTCACGATGCTGTCCTCGGTCTTTTCTCCCACATAGAACCGCACGATGGTAAGATTCATGCCGGGCCGGGCAATGGAATATACATACTCCACTCCTTTGATCTCCCAGAGGAGCTTCTCCACGGGTTTTGTTACCCGCTCTTCAACCTCCTGTGCAGAGGCCCCGGGGTACGCCGTAAAGACATCGATCATCGGCACCACGATCTGGGGCTCTTCCTCCCTCGGCGTAACCAGCACTGCAAACATTCCGAGGATCAATGACGCAATGACAATGAGGGGTGTGAGCTTTGATTTAATAAAAGATTTCGCTATCCTGCCCGAGATCCCTATTCCGTTCATTATTTCCCCTTTTCAGCGGGGAGAGCGTCTGTTCCCCCTCTCGGATTGGCGATAACTCCCCCATCCACTGCCTTTTCGATGCCGCCGGTGATAACCCTCTCCTTCGGATTTATTCCCGAGAGAATTTCGATATTATCTTTATACTCTTTCCCGGTTCTCACAAGCCGGTAGGTGATCACATTTTTGTCATCAACGGTATACACGCCGGTAAGCTGTCCCTTTTCGACCACCGCTGTCTTCGGCAGAAGAATCGTCTCCCTGGTGCCTACAGGGATATTCACCTTTGCATACAATCCGCTCCTCAGACCTGAGCCCCTGAGTTCCACTTTTACCGGGAACGTCCTTGACAAGGGGTCTATAGCAGGAACGATTTCCGAGATCTTTCCTTGGATCTTTCGGGATAGGGAATCAATGATCACCTCCACCGGCATACCGGTCTTCAGTCTTCCGCTCAGACCTTCATCCGCATTCACCTCAAGCCTGAAGGAAGAGGTATCCTCCAGTATCAGCAGAGGCATTCCCGGCACGGCCATACCGCCAACGTCTATCTTCTTTTCTGTGACCATACCTGGAAAGGGGGCGGTTATTCTTGTAAATCCGTGGTATACCTTTGCCTCTGCAAGGCCTGCCTTGGCACGTTCGTATTCGATATCAGCTACCTTTTTCTGCGTATCTATCTGATCCATGTCCTGCTGTGTCAGGGCTTTTTCGTCGTGAAGCCTCTTATACCTCTGATAGGTAATGTCCGTCAATGACTGGTTTTGTTTTGCCGCTTCTACCGCTTTTTCCCCTGCCATCACCTTCTGTGCAACATCCCGGTCATCCAGTGTCATCAGCACCTGTCCTGCATTTACCCTGTCTCCTTCACGGACCTTCAGGGAGGTGACAGTCCCCATGACCCTGCTTGCCACGACGCTTGTGGTTTTTGCTTGCACCGTGCCGGATGTCTCGTAGTATTCATCAACCCGGCAAGGGAGAACTTCCGTTACCATAATTCCGCTGACTCCCTGCCGTTTTACCTCCGCTGTCCCCGGTTTAACCTTCTCTTTACATCCAGCAAGAAGTAAGGAGTAAGCAGCCAGAACTATACACCAAAGAATAAGAGAAAGAGTGTGCGCTGCGTACTGCTTACTTACGGTTCTTACCGTCCGGACTACAACGTTTGACTTCTGGCCTCTCTTCATCGAATCCTCCAAACCTATCATTCTATGCCCAGGTCTATTAATATCGTCCCGCTTTCATAACTCAGATTTATAATGGCGAAGCGTTGTTCATTTTCCCTGGCAATGGCGTTCGCTCTGGCATGGTCCAGGCTCACCTGAGCATCCAGAAGATCAACAATGGGGGAGAGGGAGCTCCCATACCGGACCCTCACAAGCCTCTTCCCCTCTTCCGCTGTCTTGAGGGCAGCCCGTGAGAGTTCCGCGTTCTTCATCGTCTCCTTTGCCGTAAGATAAGCCTCAAAGACCTTGAAGGATACCGCCTTTTTCAAGCCCTTAAGATGCTCCTCTGTCTCAGCCATCTGATATTTCGCCTTGGACCGTTCATGTTCCCGTTTTGCGCCGTCAAATAACTCCCATCTGAGGAATGCCACAAACTGCCAGCTTTCGCCCTCGGCGCCCAGGGGTCGCCTGTGGTCGTTGAGCTGATAAGAGCCTCCGATGCCTATGAAAGGAAAATACCCTGCCTCGGCAAAGCGCAGACTGTTTTTTGCATTTTCATAGCGCGACTCCAACGACCTGATATCTTTTCTTTCCAGTGAGGCATTGGTGTAATATTCGATGCCTGAGAGGGGGATTTCGAGATGTTCACCGACGGGCTCCACCGGCTCTGTTTTCCCCAGAAGCAGCCCCAGCGCCCTCTTTGCCACATCAAGGTTTTTTTGAGAGCTCACCTGCTTTTGCTCCGCTTCGGTGAGGGCGGTGGAGGCCCGCAGGGTGTCGGAATACAGTCCAAGCCCTGTGTCGTAACGCAGTTCCGCTATTCTGAGGTGTTCCCTGGCGTCTTCCACTGCCTTTTCAGAGACTGCAAGAAATTCTTTTGCGGTGAGCGCCATGAGGTACGCCTGGACAACCTTCAGGGCAATCTCCTGTTTTTTCCTTATATACTCCTCGTTCTTTGCAGTGAATTCCTTCTTCGCCATGTCCAGCCCAACATATGCCTTCCGTGCAAAAATCGTCTGCTCAAAGGAAACTGACGTCTGAAAGTCGTTAACGGCCTTTGGATTATTCAGGGAGGAAATGTCGAAGTCCTGCTGGGAGAAGCGCTCCTGGTTGAGTTTTGCCATGAATGCATAGGTCGGGTTCGTAGTTCTCATGAACCGCTCTTCAAAGGTTATTTTCGGAAGGAGATAACTCCTTGCGATACCGATGTCTTGCTGCTGTGCGGCTACGTAATTTCTGAAGGCCCGTATCTCGTGGTTGTTCTCCAGGGCGATTTGAAGGGCTTCCTGCAGGCTTACTGCCCTCTCCTCCGCCACCGCGGCGGAAAGGAAGGACAGGAGGATAGGTAAAATGGCAAACATGACGGTCTTCTTCATCTCTTTCCCCTTTGTTTTTTCATGAACGAGAGAAATGTTTTCATATCGCACTTCCCCGTTTTCTTCTGGAATTCGTAACAGTCGCTCAGGGATTTCAGATCACTCTCTAACCTTTTATCACCTTTCAACTCGGGTTTCAACAGGGATACTATTTTGGACACCGCAGAGGCCGGCCGCTTCGTGAGGGAGTAAAACACCAGTTTCCCTTCCCGGCGTTCATCAAGGAGCCCCGCACCGTTAAGAAGGGAAAGGTTCCTCGATATGAGGGGTTGGGATATACCCAGCACCCCCATAAGCTGGCATACGCATAACTCCCTCTGCGCGAGGAGCATGAAGATCCTCAGTCGTGTCTCATCGGAAAATAACTTGAAGAGGCGAACCATGCCTTTCATATAAACATATTTATATATGATTATTCAATAAAATGTCAAGAAAAAAATGCGGGGGCGCTGCAGTCAATGAGAAATCTGGATTGACCCATGGTGATCTGGTACCCGATGCTCTTACCCATCCTTGAAAAAGGACCATACGTCAGCCATGCCGGACATTTTAGCATAACCGTGCTTTTGCAGGAAGCTTTTTCAAGGGCTGTAGGGAATATAATTCTGGTGCGACATTAGGGTATAATGGATGTGAAAATATCGTGTTTTTCCATTTGTCCGGAGTGAACGGAAGACAACCGGACGAATATTCGTTAAAGGCATGAATACTCATGAAAACATCACCGTGCAGGTCCCGGAGGCAGGACAAAGGATCGATACGTTCCTTGCGGGGAAGACCGGCATAACACGGTCGCAGATGCAGAAGCTCATAGAAAAAGGTGGTGTGCTGGTGAACGGCATCCCGGTGAGCCGGAATTACCGGGTGAAGGCATCTGACCGCATCCGCCTCCATATTCCCGCAGAAGAAACCGGGGAACTGACCCCTGAGCCGATACCTGTCGAGATACTCTATAAGGATAAATATATCGTTGTGGTAAACAAACCACCGGGCATGGTCGTGTATCCTGCTGCGGGCCACGGACACGGTACGTTAATGAACGCCCTGGCGCACCATTACGGAAAGCTTGCCTCTGTGGGCAGTCCCCTGAGGCCGGGGGTGGTCCACAGACTGGACAAAGATACCTCGGGGGTCATGGTCGTTGCCGCAGACGACGGAGCATATTACGATCTCGTGGAACAGTTCAGTCGCCGGACAATAAAAAGAAAATACATCACTCTGGTCTACGGGAACATCAAGGCGGATACGGGGGAGATTGCCCTTCCCATCGGACGCTCAAAGTCGGACAGGAAGAAGATGTCCACAAGGGTGAGAAGGGGGAAAGAAGCGGTGACAAGGTGGAAAGTCCTTGAACGGTTCGGCGTTGCCACGCTGCTGGAGGTGCGCCTGGGCACGGGGAGGACCCACCAGATCAGGGTTCACCTCTCTTCCCTCGGGCATCCTGTGCTCGGGGACAGGACATACGGCAGGAAGACCGAACTGGAGATAAAGAAGAAAAAGGTGTCCTTTCCCCGGCAGATGCTCCATGCTGAGATGCTGGGGTTTGGGCATCCCGCCTCCGGCGAATATATGGAATTTTCCAGTCCATTGCCCGAGGATATGAGAGAGGTCCTCAAGGAGCTGAAATCTGCCCTGTAAGAAGCTCTCCGATGACAAAAGAATGACAGGCGACGTCTCCGTCATTCAACAGATTTTCAAGTTCAGTGTTTCCCGCCCGCAGGTGTGATACCCATGCTGAAGTGTCGACGAGTACCATCCTTTTAGCTTGCTGTTCTCCTGCGAGGTATTATTTTCAGCTCTTTTTCGGTCCCGCCTAATTTGGCAAGTCTTTTACTGCTTTCCCTCGCAATCAATGCCTCCAGTCCTAACTTGACTAAGGAAGTCTTTTCCTTAATGCCGGTTAACTTCGCTGCCCTTTCAAGCAACTTGTCTTCGATGTTTAATGTTGTTCTCATATGCCTTGTCCTCGTGTGTGCGCGATATTATATGCTTTGGTATGCATCATTTATGCATATCAGTCAAGCAGTTTTCTTGTATTTTTCCGGATAACGATGGAATTAACGGGCGGCTGCTCGCCGGCCTGTTGAATGACTCGTTGGATGCTTCTTTGATTCAAATTTCAGGGGATATTTTTCAGGATTTTCGAGGTTGTCAATTTCAAGGTCAACATCCAAATCAGGCCAATATAAATGATAGCCATGAAGTAATTGAACGTTTTGTATGGAACTCAATGTCTGGTCTTTAAAATATGGATAATCCTTATAGCTTAGAAAATATTCTTTTTCTTTTACATACAGCCATATACCGAAAGGTGTTATATTTTCAACGCTTACCGAAATGCCTTTGCCATGCTTTAGTGATTTCATTTTTATGCTCCTCGACGATTTTTTGAATTTCGCTCAGCTTTCTTGGATTCAACCCATGAGATATGGCCAATGATATTATAGGTTCTATCCAGAATTTTGCTTCTCCATCTTCGCATGTTACATGGATATGGATTCTGTCCTCTTCATTTGAGAGGAAATAAAATCTATATCCCTTTTCCCTGAAAATTATAGGATGGACAGGTTTATTTGTGTGCTGATTCCCATATATATAGCCCAAGCCCTCTTCCCTTAACGCGTTGAATTGTGATGAAAGTGCTATGATGATTTCTGACACGCCGAGGCTACCTGCCTTTTCAATAATGTCAGAGGTTATTCCCTGTCGCCTCGATTGATGTTAGCATCACCTATATTCAAGATGCCTTTTCAAGACGCTCTGCTACCCAGACTTTGATAATGGATTGTCGAGGCACACCCAAACGTCTTGCTTCTTTATCCAGTAAGTGAATCATCCACAAAGGGAAATCTACATTTACTCTTTTCTGTTCTTGTTCGGGTCTCCTTGCTTTGGATATATCAAGGTATTTGGTAATATCCTCTTTGCCTTCGTCAAATTTTTTTTCAAACTCACGAGCTTTCATATATGTCAACCTCCTCCTTTCTGGATCTTCGTACTGAGATAATTCTTATTTTTTCGGTCCGATATGTAATAATTCCTGACCAATGCTTTCCTGAAATCTTTCCAATTACCAAAAATCTTGGCTCGTCACTGGCTTTCACTGGAATCTCAATAAAGTCAGGATCATCCCACAACGCCTGAGCTTCTACGAAATCAATTCCATGTTTTCTCTTGTTAATATCACTTTTTTCAGGGTCGAATTCAAACTCCATGATATATTTATTATACCTTAAATATACCTATAGTCAATAATAGTTTTGATGCTAACGACCAAAGCTAAGGGGCGCGGCGGCTTTATGCCGCGTCCCTTTTGAGCGTCTTGTGTACGCCCGGCACGGGCGTGAGCTTATGGGGTGGAAGTCCCCTGTACGAGAACCTATGGTGTTCATAGTAAATGGATACTAACAAAAGTACGAGCCGAAGGCAAGGGCGTCTCCGTGAGGAGGGGTCTAAAGGAAGCCCTATGGCGAACGTGCGAGACGACGAACAGAAACCGCATAGAAGGCTTAGCCCTTGGGCAAGTTGGCACAACACAACGAAGCCCACAGGTTCATGGGGTAGGGTAAATGCGGCGTTTGTGCACGGAAAGTTCACGTTCTTATCCGGGGAGATCTGCGTGTCACGCGATAGGAGTGTTATGAGAGCAAGCCGGAACAGGTTCACCCGGTTGACCAAAGACCCGGCATATCCCGTTGCTGTCGGC
>JAMCQB010000033.1 GCA_023382175.1 Nitrospirota bacterium
GCGCCTCCACATGGCCGCCTTCCAGCGCCCTGAGCATCGACGGAGAGAGGGTTGAAGTCACCCAGGGGGCTGCAGGCATCATCCGCGGCGCAGAGACCTATCTTAACCAGAGCATCAGTCTGATCACCACGGGGAACAACACTGAGGTGAACTCTTCCCTTGCGCCTGTGTTGCTGTCCAGGGACAGCGCTGTGGTGAACAGAAGTGCGGTGGGGATCATGGGAGCCGGAACAATAAAGGCGGATAATGCGTCTTCCCTCCTGATGATAGCGAATACGGTGGAGGGGGAAGTCACCACCCTCCTTGACTGGAGATCTGCCCTGGCCCTTGGAGCGGTCATCGGAGGGGCACTGGGGTTTCTCTCTCTGTTTAGGAGACGGTAAGACCATAGAGAACAGTGAAACGATGAGAGGTCCTCAAAGTTGTCATTCCGCACTTGATGCGGAATCCAGTCTTTTCTTCTGGATTCCTGCTTTCGCAGGAATGACATCCAAAGGAAGAAACCAGTAAACCCGAAGTTCAGCGTCGGGATTAGGCACTTGAATTTACTATTTTGATAAGAATGTATATACCCTTTAGTGTAAAAAATATCCTCCGTCTTGCCCTCGAAGAAGACATTGGCCATGGCGACATCACCACTACGTTCACGATCCCGGAAGGTCACAGATCAAAGGCATTGCTTGTGGCAAAAGGAAACTTCATTGTTGCAGGAATGCCTTTTGCAAAGGAAGTATTTCATATCGTGGATGCCGGGACAGAGTTCAGGATATTCCATGGAGAAGGGTCGAAGGTGAGAAGGGGCGACATCATCGCCGAGATTGCAGGAAATACGAGAACCCTTCTTTCGTGCGAGCGGGTGAGCCTTAACATTCTGCAGCGGCTCTGCGGCATTGCCACGCTCACAAGCGTATTTGTGGAGAAGGTGAAAGGTGCGGGAGTGAAGATCGTCGATACGAGAAAGACGACCCCGGGGCTGAGATTCATGGAGAAATACGCGGTGAGGATGGGAGGCGGCAGCAATCACCGCTTCGGCCTTTTTGACGGCATCCTGATAAAGGACAACCATATCGAGGCTGTGGGAAGCATTACCGCTGCTATAAGTTCTTCACGTCAGGCCCATCACCTGTTAAAAATCGAGGTGGAGGTCGAAAATCTCACTGAACTGAAAGAGGCCGTACATGCCGGCGCTGATGTGATCATGCTGGACAACATGTCTATTGCAGACATGAAAGAGGCTGTGAAGATGGCGAAGGGGAAGGCCATTCTTGAGGCTTCCGGCAATATGAGTCTCGAAAGGGTCCGTGATGTCGCGGAGACAGGGGTTGACCTGATATCCATCGGGGCCCTTACCCATTCCGCCCCGGCCGCTGATATCAGTATGAAGATTGTAAGGTAGAGAACTTTTTTCGAGGCTCAAGAGGGACGTTTGGATCGAAATGCGCTTAAAGTTGCAGTCAAACATGGTAAAATTGAATGGCAGAGGCACGCGCTTGAGAGAATGATGGAACGAGGGATTTCGAGGGAAGCAGTAAAGAATGTCTTAGTCTCGGGAGAAATTATTGAAGATTATCCCGATGATGAGCCCTACCCAAGCGGATTGTTTTTGGGCGTGGTTGGAGAAGAGCCGTTTCATGTGGTTTCTGCATTCGATTCACAGAGCGGGTATTGCTTTGTAATTACGGCGTATAAGCCAGATATGGAACATTTTGAATCGGATTATAAGACAAGGAGAAGAAGATGACGACTAAAGCATTGCCTGATAAATGCCCGCTCTGCGGAGGCACCAAGAAGGACGGGAAAACAACCTTCACCGCCGACCTGGGCTTCGGGGTTGTAGTGGTGAGAGACGTGCCTGCAACAGTATGCGCTCAGTGCGGCGCGGATTGGATTGAAGACGAGGTTGCAGCAAAGCTGGAAGAAATTGTAAACGACGCCCGCAGACGCCACCATATCGTAGAGGTCACGACACTCGCGACGTAACCCTACTTTTTTAGACAGGCTCTGTGTCCCTAATTATTCCCTAATTATTCCAAAGCTTACTTGTTGTCATACTCATTCGCAAAAGCTATAATAAATCACAAGCGTGAAATATGCTCATATTTGAATGGGATACGGACAAGGCGAAAAGAAATATTGAAACCCATGGTGTCTCTTTTGATGAGGCAAGCACAACCTTCAAAGATACCTTGTCGTTGACTATTCATGATCCCTTGCATTCTGACAAAGAAGATAGGTTCATTTTGATCGGAAGTTCCATCAAGAATCGTCTTCTGGTAGTTGTGCATACAGAAAGAGGAAATAAAATCAGGATAATAAGCGCAAGAAAAGCAACAAAAAAGGAAAGGAAAAAGTATGAAGAGAATGCCGAAAGATAAAGACATGCTCGAAGAATATGATTTCAGCAAAGGCATTCGCGGGAAATATGCAAAGAGGTACGCAGAAGGGACAAACGTTGTTGTTATCGAGCCAGATGTTGCAAAGTATTTCCCCGACCATGACACGGTAAATCAGGCTTTGAGAGCGTTGTCTGAAATTATTAAAAGGCAGAAAAAGTCTGCATAACACATTAATCAACCCAACGCAGAATAGCCTCTGTGGTTTTTTGCAAATGCTGGTTGCCTGCGCGGGTTATTGCTGGCGTTCGCCACTAAAAATATAATGATTATTCGCGAAAGGGTCCGTGATGTCGCGGAGACAGGGGTTGACCTGATATCCATCGGAGCCCTTACCCATTCCGCCCCTGCCGCAGACATCAGCATGAAGATAATGGGGTAAATCCGTAACGCGTTATGCGTAATGGGTTATGTGCGAAAATAAAAGTCTTTAAACTCGTTACGCGTCACGGTTCACCTATCACGGTTTTTATACTCCTTCATCGCCTCTTCCTCTATTCTCTCCGCCTGGTCTCTGTATTTCGGTGAAAAATGCATCAGGACAAGATTCCTGACCTTTGCCTTTCTCGCAATGTCACCTGCCATCTTCGCCGTGAGGTGATGCCTCTCAAAGGCCCGTTCCCTATCCTCGTGAAGGAAATATGCCTCGCAGTAAAGAGTGTCAGAATTCTTAACGAACTCGCTCACCCTGCGGAGGTTATCCTCTCCCGGTGAAACGTCAGTGATGTAGGAGACCTTCTGGCCCTCGGTGATTGCGGCTATATGAATAAGTTCCGCGAATTTGAATTCCCTGCCGTCCACACGCAATGGCGTATCAGGGGCGGCTTTATCACGGATCATCCGCTTGAGATCGCTCAACCAAGGCCCCACGGGAAGATTCATGACATTCAGGCCCGCTTTGTCGATGTTGATATGAAAAGCTTCTTCCAGGGAAAAACCGAGGCAGGGTATGCCATGGGAAAGGCTCACTGCTTTGACGGTATAGGGAGGGTCCTCCAGCGCTGTTCCGTCGAAGTCCTTCTCTCCCCTGTCAATCCTCGCAAAGCTTTTTTCCCCATAGAAACTTGAGTGCCTCACTTTCCTCTGGTTGATACCGAAGACTTCGATCTTTATGGGATACTCCTCTATCAGCTCCCT
>JAMCQB010000076.1 GCA_023382175.1 Nitrospirota bacterium
ACAGATTGAGGAGCAGTGTAGATGCGGTCATGACCGCTATTGGAACAGTGAAGGCAGATGATCCCGAGCTTACCGCCAGGATTAAAGGTGGAAAGAACCCTGTCAGGATAGTTATCGATCCTGAGCTGGAGATACCCGTACATTCAAAGGTGCTTCGTGTTCCTCCCGAGACAATTATTGTTACGAAAGATAGGGAAGAAACCAGAGATACCTCAAAAAAAATCAAAGCAAATAACCTTATAACTTCGGGGATTAAAATGATATCTTTTAAAGAAACACTTCATCTTTCCTGGCTAATGGAACGACTGGGGGAAATGGGGATAACGTCCCTCCTGATAGAAGGCGGTTCCTCCCTGAATGCCCACGCCCTTGAGGATGGGATTGTTGACAAACTGATGTTTTTTATCGCTCCAAATATCATCGGCGGGAGGGAATCATACCCTGCCGTTGGTGGAAGGATGTTCAGAAGGCTGGATGAGGCCTACAAAATAAAAGATATTTCTGTAAGGCGGTTGGGAGAAGATATCTTGGTGGAAGGTTACCTGTAGCTCCTCGTCACGGATTCCCTGAAAAAAAGAACCCCGCCCGGAAACAGGCGGGGTTCTATCAAAGACAGTCAGCCTTACCTTATTTGTCGAGACTTACCCTCTTCGTTACCGAGTGAATCGGGTACTTGTTATCAGGGTTGACATTCTCATAGACAAGGTCTACGGTCACATCAGCAGCTCTCACCCCTGCAGGAAGATCAAATTCAATTGTCTCTGCCTTTGTTTTAAAGGGCTGGAGGCTTGTGTCACGTATATTTTGCACTTTCCACTGTGCTCCGTACTTCATCTTGGTGTCGCGGCAGTTCGTGGCCTGCGGGTGATAATGTTTTTCTACCTTACCTATCTCTTTACCATCCAACGACTTTGCGGTCACTACCATGACCACTCTGTTGTGGGACGGTCAGCCGTCAGGGATTCTGTGACCCGCCGTGGTAGTTATCTTCGTCTCCACCACAATCTTCGGGACATAGGTGGCAGCCTTTCTCAGCCACTCATACCCGATTGTCTGAACGTCAAGATTGATGGCCTTCGCCAGAAGCTCGGAAGTTGCCTTATCGTCATTGAAGTTGGGAGCGATAAGGTGATCTCCCTTCTTCATGTGGCAGTCCTGGCATGTCTGTGTGCCGCCTGCAGGTATGTAGGCGTGCATATAGCTTCCATAGAGGTTCGCGCACTGGAATGCCTGGTCGAACTCGAGGTTCGGCCCTTGTCCGTGGCACTGTCCACAAAAGACAGACTCATGCATGATAGCGCTTTTTTTGACTTTTGTGAAGGTCTTGTCACCATGAGCATCCACGTTCTTTGAACCGTACAGAACGCCTTTTTCCGGTTCGCCTAGTTCCCTCTTGTGGATGATTGCCTTGTTGTTGTGGCAGACGATACAGGTGATCTGGAGCTTGGCGACTTTGGCCGAATCTTTTGCGAGAAGCGCCTCTGCTAATTCAACTGCGACTGAATCCTCTGCAGAGGTAACTGCCTGAGGGAGATGGCATTTGAAACACGGAAAATTCTTTAATGTGGCCTTCTTGGGGTCGTCGGGAGAAAAAGCAGTTGCGCCCTTTGTGGCAAGGGGTGTCAGCATTAAGCCGCCTTTAACACCCATTAAAGGCCTTGCATGGTGCGATTTTTCCCATTGTGAATAGATTTCAGCATGGCAGGACTTACAGCCTGATGAGTCAAACATCTTTGCAAGCTCATCGATGGTCTTTGCTTTTTGTGCGGATGCGGTCAGCGGCAGCGCTATGATCACAAGCAAGACCAGCATGATTTTAAAACCCTTCATAAACCCTCCTTTTCCATTTGTTATCATCTTTCATTTTCCCTCACACAGCGACTTCGATAAACATCACCTCCTTGTAGCGTGAGAAGTTTAACTTCTGAAATTAAACTGCTTCAGAAGATTCTTCTCCTGTTTGTCGATATTTTGCTTATGAACAAGGATATTTGGATTGAAAATTGATCAATAAAACCCCCTACACGTAAATAAAAATTAACAGAAATGCTCGATGGTGTCAACTTCAATTTTCAATTATCAAGTAACCTTGATCGGCTCAAAAGGCCCTTCATTCTGGGAAGGTAAGATCGTTGAGTGTCCGTCGAGCAGGGCAAGGGCAAGTGAGGGATCGGGAACCCTGAAGCCAAGCATCATGGCGGTGAGGAGCAGTCTTTAAAACAAGGGCTGTCAACCGGTTATCCTAACCGGTTGACAGCCCTTACGATGAAAAGTGCCTGTGATTAATAGGGAATGATCACATCATAACCGGTCAGAGCCCTGGCAATCTCTTCGGTGGTCATCTGCTCAAATTTATTTTCGGGATTATTGGTGAAAATCTTTGCGTCCATATCGCCAAGGGTCTCGACGTTGAGGTCGATATTCTCATCGGATTCCAGCTTCCTGTCTATAACGAAAACATTTACTTCATCATCTGCAAGGGTGAGCCCCACCGCCATCCTTAATGCCTCTGCCTGCCTGTCCCTTACGATCACAGCGATCTTCTTTGCCATGTCCTTCTCCCTCCAAAGAATTGTATTGGGTCTATTTTTATCACAGAGAATGCCGGTTCGTCAAGGGATTAATAGGGCCATATGGAATATAAATCCCTGTTTGTTTCATAATAGAACCATGGAGAAATTTGTCTCTGTCATCATCCCCAACTACAACGGGAGCGCAACCATAGAAAAATGCCTCGGGGCGGCTTTTTCTTCGGACTATTCCCGTTATGAGGTGATTGTGGTGGATGACTGCTCCACGGACCATTCAACAGAAATCATAGGGAAATTCCCCTGCACGCTGGTGAGGCTGGATAGGCGCTCAGGAGCGGCAAAAGCGAGGAATATGGGGGCGCTGCAGAGCAGCGGCGAGATTCTTTTCTTCACTGACGCCGACTGCATTCTCGAGGCAGACACCCTTTCACGTGCAGTCCGGTCCGTCAAGGGGCGGGAAGGCTCGGTTATCGGCGGAACCTACACAAGGATTCCCTATGACGATACTTTCTTCAGCGCTTTCCAGTCCATATTCGTGCATTACTCTGAAACAAAAAACACTGTTCCGGATTACATCGCAACCCATGCCATGGCCATCACTCCGGAGCTTTTCAGGAAAACCGGGGGATTCTCTGAAGATTTCCTCCCGATCCTTGAAGACGTGGAATTCAGCCACAGACTCCGCAGATCAGGCTCCGGCCTCATAATGGACCCCCTTATTCTCGTCCGCCACATATTCAATTTCACACTGATGAAATCCCTCGGGAACGCCTTCAGGAAGTCCATGTTCTGGACCGAGTATTCCCTGAAAAACAGGGACGTATTCGCCGATTCGGGCACCGCATCCAGGGAGCTCAAGGTAAATGTTGCATCGTTTTTCCTGTCCGCTCTCCTTTTGTTTCTCGCTTATCTTTCAGGAAAGGTACTGTTCCTGTTCTTGTTTCCTTTCATCACCTCGCTTAATCTTTTCTCAAGCAGAGGCCTGATCAGGGCCTTCCATCAAACAAAAGGATTTCACTTCGCGGTTGCAGCGACGATGTTTTATACCATGCTTTATCCCATGGCAGTGGGAGCGGGCGCCTTTGCCGGAGTGTGGAGATACTTCCGTGCAGGTGACGGACGATGATGTATTCGCCCTTCCGGCATGCCGGTTCCCTTCTCCAGAAGAACAGGATAATCCACCTCACTTTTTTTGTGACCGGGCGGTGCAATCTCAGATGCCCCTTTTGTTTTTACCTCAGCGGACAGGAGAAGCCTGCGGCTGCTGAAAATGAACTCACACTCAGCGAGATAGAAAGGATCTCCCGCTCCATGGGCGCCCTGCTCTGGCTCGCCTTCTCCGGAGGCGAGGTCTTTCTCAGAGAAGACATCGTGGAGATAAGCAGGATATTCTATGAAAACAACAGACCGGCCATTATGCTTTTCCCCACCAACGGGATGCTTCCGGAACTGATCCGTGACAGGACTGAAGAGATCCTCCGCCGCTGCAAAAAAAGCGTGATAACGGTAAAGCTTTCCCTGGACGGCCTCAACGGGGCCCACGACAAACTTCGCGGCAAAAAAGGCAGTTTTGAGAAGACCATGACCACCTATCGCCTCCTCGAAGACCTCATCGAGCGATATCCGCACTTCGAACTGGGGATCAATACGGTTTTTTGTTCCGAAAATCAGGACATGATGGATAAGATCATCGATTTTGTGAGCGGAATGAAAAATGTAAAGACTCACACCATATCCATGGTGCGGGGAGATCTGCTGGAGAAGGGGTTTAAGAAAGTGGATTTTCAGAAATACCATGCCGCCATAGAAAGACTTGAGAAGAACCTGAAGAACCGGACTTCGCGCACCTACCGTTTCAGGGGAGCGCGCATCAAGGCTGCGCAGGACATACTGCAACGCCGACTTATACACCGGACCACTCTGGAGAAAAGACGCCTCATTCCCTGCTATGCAGGTAAGCTGAACCTGGTACTGACGGAGACCGGCAATGTGTATCCGTGTGAGCTCCTCACAGAAGCATTCGGCAATATAAGAGATTATGATTATGACGTGGGGAAAATCACCCGGTCGGAAAAGGCCAGGGAAGTCATTCGTTCCATTATGGAGAACCGGTGCTACTGCACCCATGAATGTTACTTCATGACGAATATCCTCTTTAATCCAAGGCTCTACCCTCTCCTTGCAAAAGAATACGTGCAGCTCTGAGTCTTTCGGTGCGGGGGCATGTGAGCTTCAGAAGAAATCGTTCCTGTGCTATCCTGAAAATATGCATATGAGGACAGTGTCACAGAGATGCCTGACCGGTACGGTTCTCTTCTTTTCCTGACCCTCATTTCCTGTTACAATATCCATTATGCCATTCAGAGTCGATCTGCACGTGCATTCGAAATACAGCGGAGATAATGTCTCGGAGCCCGAGGAGTCGATCCTTAAGGCCATTGATCTCAAGCTGGATGGCATCGCCTTCACAGAGCACTACTCATACGAAGCTTCAGAGCCTGTGGAGAGGTTAAAGGAAAAATATGGGGCTTCAATCAGGATATTCAGGGGAGTTGAATTCTCCTCTGCAGAGGGGCACTGTCTCATTTTCGGCGTAAACACCGACACCCTGCCCATCAAGCGTGCGCCTGTTGATGAAGTAATACGGATCGTCAGCGAATCAGGCGGCGTGGTAATCCCTTCACATCCTTACCGGATAGGAAACAGCCTGGGAGATATCATACACCGGGTTAAGGGAATATGCGCAGTGGAAGGATATAATGGCTGCAATATGCATGCATACAATGCAAAAGCCGTCGAAACGGCGAAATCGTTACACCTTCCCTATACTGGCGGGTCCGATGCCCATGCCCCTGAAGAGGTGGGCATGTGTTACACCAAGTTTGATGGTGAGGTCACAGACGATGATCTCATCCTCTTGCTCATGAAAGGAAATTACCGGGGCGTTGATGCCAGATTCCGCTTCAGGCGCTCTTCGCCTTATTAAAGATATCTCTCCTGGTCCAGAGCCAGAAGAGGCTTCTGAGGCTTTTGAAGGCAACCTTGAGGTCATGGAGGTTCCTCAGTTCCAGGATTCTTCTGAAAATAAATGAAGGCCTGGAATAGAATCTCTTGAAGGCTATCTGACGAAGTTTCAGGATCTCTTCCCTTGTCATTGTATGGGGTATGAACGCTGCGCCCTGATAGGTGAAGTCCGTAAGCTCCTCGGACATGGCGCCGTATTTGTCGAGGTTGTCATACAGATAGGTGCCGGGGAATGGCGTTATGGCGTGAAAATTGGCGATGTCCGGGTTAAGGTCAATGGAAAACTGGATGGTCTGGAGGCCCTCTTCAAATGTCTCTCCGGGGATGCCGAAGATAAACGGGGTGCTGACCTTCAGGCCGACCTCCTTCGCTGCCTTCACCGCCGCCCGTATCTGTTCAAGAGTTGTTCCCTTCCTGATAGTGTTGAGGTTTTTCTGGACGCCGCTTTCCGCCCCGAAAAGTATTGCCCAGCAACCCGCCTCCCTGAAGGCCTTGAGCAGGGGTTTGTCCACCTGATTCACACAGGCGGAAGCAAACCAGGTGAAATCAAGACGTCTCGCCTTTATCTCCTGGGCAAGGCTCATAGCGCGATCATAATCGGCAGCCAGGGTATCATCGATGAATTTAATCTCCCGGTATCCCTCCCTGATGCAGTGCTCTATCTCTTTCAGAACATTCTCGACGCTGCGGTAACGGATCCCGCTCTGCCTCTCTTTATCCATCTGGAAGCAGTAAATGCACCTCCTGTTGCAGCCCCGAGAGGTAATGAGGACCGCTACGGGCTTTCTCCGGTAGGTAGCAGGGGGAGGGATATAGCGGCTTGCATGTCCCAAAAGTTCCCTGGCAGGAAAGGGAAGGGAATCAAGGTCCGTGATCAATGGCCTGGGAGGGTTTTTCCTGATGCTTTCCCCCTGCCGGTAAACAACCCCCGTGACTCCTTCAAGGCCTTTCCCCGACTGGAGTCTCTCCATCATCTCAAGTACCGTGAATTCTCCCTCGCCGGTAACCACGGCGTCAAGAGATTCTCCGGCATCCTCAAGGCAGCGTTCCTGCATGGCAATGGGATAAGGGCCTCCCGCGCAGATAAAGACCCGTCCATGAAAAATCTTTTTAAAATCGCCGGCAGCCTGTCTCGCCTTTTGCCAGCCAAAGGTTGTGGAATAAATCCCTATGAACTCAGGCTGAAACTCCTTAACCCCCCTGAGAATCTTTTCGTTGGTCATGAAAGCGCCGTTGAAAAACTTCACGTCATGGCCGGCCTTCTTGAGCACGGCAGCTATGTAAAGGGTGCCGAGGGGCTGCCAGTAGTTAATCTGAGATCCCGCGGTCTTCGAGGAGAATATCTCTTCGGGAACCCATGAAGGGATTACCAAGGCGCATTTCATGGCCTTATTCCTGAATATTGCGTAACAGTTCACCCCCACCCTTCCCCTCCCCTGGTGGGAGGGGTTAGGGGAGGGGGTGCTGAACTATTGCAACATTTCTTTCCGATAATCTTCTCCGCTGTATCAATTCCGGATTCGATGGCATGGTCCATATTATAGTATCTGAACTTTCCTCCCCTTCCCGCGATATGGAGGTTCCTGAACCGCCCCAGATAATCGTACAACTCGTCGCACAACTCACTATACCCGACCTCGAAGAGAGGGTATGCCTCAGGTACTCTCACCACCATACTGTCCATCACGTCACGCTTACTGATAAAACCAAGCTGTTCAAGGCTTTCCACAGTGATATCCACGAGTCTCCCATCGCTCTCATTCCAGATAGTGTCCCCTCTGTAACTGAAGAATTCGACGACGAGGAGCGTCGAGCCCTCAGGCGCCATCTTTTCGCTCCAGTTCGTGGGCTCATGGATTCTTCCAAAGGGGATCCTCTGTTCAGGGATATAGATCCACGTCTGATCGGTAACTCTCTTTCGTTTCACCATGAGCGCAACGACCACCAGATCTCTGAACCTGAGCTTTGAAGCAGCGCTCAGGACCCTTTCCGGGGGCGCGGGATCGAGCTTCAGCACGAGCTTCGTCAAAGGCATGCTTGAGATGAACTCTTTCCCATGCACTTCAGTCGAACCGGCACCGTTGTTCACAACGATACTGTCTATCCTGAAGTGGGAGTGCATCATGCGCTCCACACTTGTTCCGGTGAAAACATCACCGCCCTTCTCTATCTCCTCCTTAAGCCTGTCAGCAATGCGCCCGATACCCAGTGCAGGATATAAAAACTCATCTGCAAGAGTGGGAAGGTCTTTCCCATTTAATCTGAAAAAGGCATTCTTAGCGGCCTTTGCCAGGGAAAGTCCCTTGATACGCTGAGATACCCATTCCGCGCTTATCCTGCTGCAGTCAATTCCCCAAACCTTCTCACTGTACTCCTTGAAATAGATATCAAACATCTTCCGGCCGAAATTGCTCACTACCCAGTCTTCAAGGGAAATGATGTCCGTCTTCCTCACCAGTCTCTTGAGTTGTTCGGCAGCATAATCGCTCATTATCTTAACCGTTGTGGGTATGCCCAGGCCAAAAACAGCGTTGAAAGGTTTCAGGGGATAATCGAAATATTTGTTCCGCAGGAAGATCTTGCTTTTGCGGGGGACAGCAACCAGCTCGTCCTTCATCAAATCCCTCACAAACCCGTCTATCTTCCTGTCCTTTGTGAAGAAGCGATGACCACCGAGATCAAAACGGAAACCGTTCCGAACAACAGTCTTTGAGAGGCCCCCCACCGCAGTATCCCGTTCAAAGACCCTCACCTTGAATCCGGCTTTGGTTAAGACATAACCGGCGGACAGACCCGTGAGTCCTCCTCCGATGATTACCATATCGTTTCTTCCCTCAGCCACGTTCTTCCTCTTACCGTTCGGTGTTGAATATATTTTTTATTATAAACCATTACCGTCAATGAAAGCTTCGGAGATAATTGACAATACAGCCGCTTCATGAAATCGGACGGGGAGATACATTTCTGTCCCAAAAAAATTGCCCTGCGCTTAAGCGCAGGGCAATCAATGATTCCTTCACTCTCTCTCGCCGTAATTATTTGACGATCAATACGGGGATCTCCGAACTGTTCGCCACTTCCCTGCTCACACTCCCCATAAAGAGATGGCCGACCCTTTTGCCCCTTGAGCCGATGATGATCAGTTCAGCTTCCTCTTCTTTCGCGGTATTGAGGATCTCCTCGGCAGGGTTACCGATCTTCGCCACGGTCTTTATATTGCTTACTCCATTGTCCTCCAGCACTTTTCTATAATAGTCCAGGATCTCGGCTGCCCGTTTGTCCAGGGCCTCCTTATACTCTGTTCCCTCAAGAACTTCCTTGAGGGTGGACAACTCAGAAACAGGGAGCATCTCGGTCATGAGGGACCTTCCCTCAAACCGTTCCACATAGAGAAGCACTATTTTTTCCGGAAGCATGCACCTGCAGACGTTGGTACAAAATCCGAATGCGGCCTTACTGCCCTTTGTATCGTCTACTGCAATGAGTATTCTTTTCATTTTTCCCCCTGCCCTGTTGGTTAGTATGCGTCCGTCTTATTTCCCGTATCCGCCTGCCGCAGGTTTAGGAGGCGCTCCGTAACCACCGCCTGGCGCTCCGTATCCCCCTGCCGGCGCTCCATAACCTCCTGCAGCCGGTGCCGACCCGTAACCGCCCGCTGCTGGTGCTGCTCCATACCCTCCTGCCGGTGCCTCACCAGCTGGCTTTTCAGGAATACCGGTCTGACTATAAACCAGCAGGAACCCGAGGGCTCCCGCAACGATCAATATCAAAACCGCCAAAGGTGCTCTCATTGTACCCTCCTCATTGTTGCATTGTCGTAAAAAGGGGCAACATTATTATCTCTCTTATCCCTTTTTGATCTTCATATATATTTTGCCGCCTTCTGTTTTCTTATCCAATACCTCATGACCTACCTGCTCACACATCTGTGTTATTGTCTCAACAGACGAAGGGTTATCAAGTATCACCTCAACGACATCACCCTCGTTCATTTTCTCGAGGGATTTTTTGCAATAGATCTGGGGATGCGGACAAACGTATCCACAGACATCAAGCATATATGCTCCCTCACCGGTTTTTTCGAATTTCATAGCCATAGCTGACTTCCTCCTTTTCTAATTTGTTCCTTATGTTGATTTACATTCTCGTTACGCGTAACGCGTGACGCGTAACGGCATTAAAATGCTTCCATTTCCTTTGCCATCTTTCTTTCAGACCACCAGTTGAAGAACTTAACCCCTATAAAAGCTCCGCCTACCATGCCTATGCCGTACAGCCAGCCGCTGGGGTCACCGCCCGCAACCCTTATAAAAAAGGCGCCGATATTACACCCGAGGGCAGGCCTCGATCCCCACCCCATTAAGAGTCCGCCTATGAGACCCCATGCGATAAGCTCACCTTTCGGCAGTTTGAACTTGAATTCGTTATTCAGTCGAGCCATGGCCATGGCGCCAAAAATAATGCCTAAAGACATCCACAACGCCGGGTTGCGCCATGGTTCGGGAAGGCCGTTATTGATCCCGAAGAAAATGTTATCGCGCATGTTCCAGCCGAATTTTTCGAGGATCCACGCCCCGAGTTGTCCTTCCTGGCTTGTAATATACCAGTACCCAGGATCAAAGACTGTGCCCCTGATCGAGACGTCACCAGTATGTCCCATTCTCGTGAGAAGCTGGCCGAAATTGCCGACGCCGAATTTGATCTGCAATCCCTTCATGACGAAGATGTGGAGTCCGGCAACAATACCTATTAATACGCCCATCAAAGTGGTCCTCTTAGAGGCAGTTATCATATTCCATAAACCGGCAAGTTCATCACCGAAACCCGTTGCCCCACCTTTTTGTTTTGCCCTCTTCTTCATAAAGCCTTTCCTTATCCAGACCCAATAAATAACAATAAGAAGCACTGTTGCAGGTATTAGTGCGTTTAACAGCGAGTCTCCCACAAAATATTTCAATGCGCCAGGAAAAGCATCCGATATAGCCTTTGTATGTGACATCTGGAGAGTCGGTTGATTCCAGACATAGCCGGCAAGATAGGTGTCAAAGGATGAGGTCATCTTATCTGCAGGAAGCCCTTTTGCCAGCGCTGAATCTACCCATTTCTGGGGGATCAGGAAGTTAAACCATTTGACATCGACAAATACTGCCTGCCCGATACAAAGCCCGAAGAACGCAGCCAAGAAGGATGTCCCGTTACCCTCACCGATTTTGTAAAGAGAGCCTGAGGCACAACCGCCCGCAAGGACCATCCCGACGCCAAAGATCATTCCGGATATCAGCGTGTGAATCCCGAAGGGCGCAGGATGAAAAGTGCTCATATTCGTTGATGCAAGGGTTGCCTGAATGAGACTGAAGAATATGAGCGCCACCAGAATGCCGACCGCCATCCTCGGGACACCGGCAGCAAAAAGGTCTCTCGAAGCCGAGGCGAAACAAAATCTCCCATACTGAAGCATCATTCCGTAGGCAAATCCAAACCACATGTACGCTACAAGGTACATGTAATAAATATTCGCCTTATAATAAAGCAGACTGATAAGGATCACGATGCCTGTGATTAAGAAAGCCCAGATTTGACCCTTTTTGTTATTTTCTTGATCCGCCACCTTTATATCCTCCTCTTAAGTATTGAAATGCAGAGATGTGACCTCGTCCTTCCCTCTTCTATCTGAATCCCCATTCCCCCCTTCTCGTAATAATGCCTATTTTTATAGTAGATGGGGCGGATAAATGTCAATATATAACTCCATAAAAAACTAAAATATATCTGCATGTGCAACCTTATACCTCTTCACCTCCCCTCGCTTTGAGACGGTGCAGGGGATTGCGCTGTATACACTGTCACCACGGTCCTGAAACTGTATACGCCTTCATAGGTATCGAATTCGCGGAGTAACCGGTATCCCTTCAGTCTGTCCTGCATGTCTTTGGGGAATGTTTCCACCGGTCTTCCTGAGAGCACTACCACGGGGATGTTCCTTTCAGAGTATTCATTGCCGGCACCGTAATAGCGGGGGTTTGCATATTCCCACGTGAATCGCAGCAGTGACGTCGCAGCCTCTTCTCTGTGAGGAAAAAACCCTGGGTCATACTGGTAGAGAATCTTTTTTTTGGTAAACAGATCAAGAAGAGGCACAGCCACTGCAGGGTTTAGTACAGCGTCCTCCTGGGGCAGCGTATACACCTGCACTGTTTTTCCTTCAAGCCCGTTCAGGAACTCACCAGCCTTCACCAGATTCACCGTGCTGATTTTCTCCAAAAAAGGACGATACGCCAGAACGGAAACGGTGAGGGACGAAAGGAGGGCGCACAAAACGATAAACCTCCGCAGACCCTTGTCCCGAATCTGCCGTAACCCGTAGGAAGCCATTAATGCGACCATCGGGAATACGGGAAGTGTGTAGCGTATGCGTCTGACCTGAAAGACGACCAGGAGGATAACCAGCCAGCATATGACCGCATATCGTATGTCCCTTTTTTTGAAAGCGGCATAGAAGGAGTAAACTGCGGAAACGGTGATAAAGGGGTGTATCTGGAAAAAGAACGTAGACAGAAAGCTCTCTCCCCATTTCCTGAGGCCGGGTTTTTGAAACTGAAGCAGCAGTCTTATCTGTTCCGAAAAAACGTCGTACTTGAGCAGAACCACCACTCCTGCCATGACCAGCGCAAGGGCGATTATCATGATGCCTCTAAGGAGAACCACCCTCCGATCCATCACATTCAAATCTCCCTCTTGCTCTGCTCCCGTCCCTATGCCCTCCCTTGGCAAGGGGGGGACAGGGGGGTGAGACGCAACCGGCAAAGCCTTTTTCAGATACACCACTCCGGTGACCACGAGCACAGACAGCATCGGCCATGTGGAATACTTGGAAAAGATGGCGAGGAAAAGAGAAACAGAGGCATATGCCATCACCCATCTTCCCCGTTCAATCCCCTTCATAAATGTGAAGACCGTCAGTGTCAGGAAAAACATTGTGGAAACGTCCACAAGCATAAGGGGTACCTGGGTGAAGAGGTACGGCATACCCAGAAAAAGCGCTCCACCCAGCAGCCCGGTTTCCTCATCCCACAGCTTCTTCCCGATAAGGTATGTAAGGACGACCGTCATCGAGAAGAGAATGGTTGTAAAGACCTGCACATACAGCCTCGACTCGGCGAAGATACGGAAGATCACTCCGTAGAGGAAAGGCATAAGGGGCAGGTCGGTCCAGCACTGAATTGCATTACCCCATTCCTTGAAGAAATACCCGATACCGTACAGCTCCAGGTGTTTTGCCTGGGTAAAATATCGGGAAGCATCAACGATGACCTCAGGCGCCCTCCAGAAAAATGCAGCGATGACAAAGGAGGTGAGGAAAAGGACAAGGGAGGGGAAACGGGGGGAAAAGGAGACCTTCAAAAAAAGAAGCGCCAGGCTGATGCCAACAGAAAGAACGACAAATACGGTTGCCGGACTGACACCGTTGAATACCCACTGCCAGCTGGTGAGTCTGTTGTCATCCGCAGAGCGGAACGTAAAAAGGAGCACGAAAATCAAGAGGCTCAGCAGAGAAATAAGAAGGAATGGCAAGCGGATGTTTCGATTCACAAAGATTAGATTATATGAAACCTCAGGCTCCTTTCAATATTTTGCTGATACTCAATAAAAACGGGTGAAGCATATAACTTCCACCCGTCCTTCACCTTCGTCTCTTTTGTCTTCTCATCCTTCACATCAGAAACTGCGCGAAAATTCTCAGGAGGCATCATGCGATGCCTCCTGAACAGGAACAAGGTTATTTCTCCACCGGATAGTTCTTTGTAGCCGCGTTTTGTATTGCCTGCTGCATTAAGTTGGCGCCAAGGTAGCCCTTGATCCATGCGGCGTGACCAAACTGCAGCGTACGCGCGTCATATCCAAGGACCCTTAATGCCACGACCGGAAGGTTCTGAGTTTGACCGGTGACGCAAACAAGAACGATTTTTTTATTCTTCGGAAGTTTCTTGAGGTTCTCGGTTTTCAAAATCTCGTTGTAGGGAATATAGATGGCGCCCGGAATCTTTCCGCCCTGCTGTCCGGGGGGGGTGGGCCTTACGTCCACGACGAGAAAATCCGTCTTCTTCGTCTTTATCCAGGCATCCAAATCATCAGGCTTGACCTGCCAGTGTCCCTCTGCAGGCCCCTTTATCAGGACATCATTGAATTTTTTCACCCACTCGTCTGCTCCGTAGGCAGGGACAACCAGTGACAATGCCAGAAACAAACCGACAACAGCCAAAAAACCCTTTTTCATCTCCTTACCTCCTCATGTCAGATTATAGATTAACCCTTTTTACAAAGGGATGAAACCGGCTGTGCGCCCCTCTACCAGGAAATGACCCTTTCGCTGGAGAAAATCTCATCCACGAGGGCCTCATACGTCATCTCTTTCCTGGAAAGGTTTACCACCTTCACCTCGTTATCCTTGGACTGGACTTCTATAATTTTCGTGGATAATTCTGTCGGGCCGTCATTCAGCATATGAAGAATCTTCATTTCATTCCTCCTTAATTATTCAGATTCGTATCAGATTAAGGTTGAGAAAACTTAACCTCAGCCTCCTCATAAAACTATAACCCTGTCGGCGTCGTGCATCATCACCGCGTTGTTATACTGGCTGCCGCAGACGATCTCCCGGGGGAGACCCTCGGTGGCAACACCCAGATGCTTCGCGCTGTGATCGCAGAAGCTCATTGCGACGCCCTGCATCGTGCAGAGTTCCTTCAATTCCGGGCTGCCGAGAAGTTTTGTGCCGTCATCCATGGTAAACAGGATTACCTGATGCCCCTTGGCAAGGGCTGCCTTTACAAGACCGACCACATGGGCGAGATGCCTGTTGGTATTCACAAAAATACCAAGCTTCATAGAATTACCTCCTTCTTCGATGTTTCATGAATGATTAATTGATACTCGATGGGAGCCATTTCCGTGATATATACCATACCCTGTCTGTCAAAGTAAAGTCAGAAACAGGAATCACAGATAAAAAAAATTTATAGAACCTTAAGCAGATATTAGCATCATCAGCGACCGATGAAAGGGGAGCGATTATTTCTGCTGTTTTTTCACCGTATCCAGGTATTTGATAAACCATTCAGGCTCTATGTTCTCCACAAAACAGAGTCTCTTGCCCGACGGGTCTTTGACAATGTTGCCGCCGGGGTCAAGGAAAAGCAGCAGGCAGTCATTCTTGTAGTCATACTGAGTGCCCAGTTTCTCCTCTTCAGCGGTAAGTTTCTTCGTGAGGTCCACACGGATGGGAATAAAATCGTCCACGATCTTTTTCGCAATGGCAGGATTGTCATAGACGCCCTTTTGGAGTTCTTCACACCTCGGACATCCCTTTCCAAAAAAGAAATCCACGATCATGGGCTTCTTCTCCAACTTTGCCTTTTCCATCCCTTCCTTGAGAGAAAACCATTTTATCTCCATGGAGCCGAATGCATGGGAAGACATGGCTAATACGACTATTATCAATGCCAAAGAGAGTTTTTTCATCGCTACCTCCTGAGAAAATCGCTGATGATCGCAGCAACCTCATCTACTTTAATCATATCCATGCAGAGAGCGCTTTTGCAAGACCTTTTATAACAGGGAGAACACGAAATTTCCTTTCGGATCACGGTATGGCCTTTTCCGTAGGGTCCTGTCCTTGCGGGGTTGGCAGGCCCGAACAGGGCAAAAACAGGAACACCGAGGGCTGCCGCAATATGCATGGGACCGGTATCGTTGCTCACCATGAACCTGGCGTTCCTGATGACCGATACCAATCCCTCCAGGTCAGTTTTGCCGGCAATGGATGATGCTTTCCCCTTTGACCTTCCGACCACTTTATCCGCAAGTGTTCTGTCGCCCCTGCTGCCCACAACAACGGTTTTCAGGGGCAACCGCGATGCCAGTTCGCCGAACCGCTCTGCAGGCCAGCGGTTCACCGGTTTCCTCGCGCCCGGAACCATCACCCCATACTCACCCGTAAGAGGTAATTCCTCCCGCGCTCCGCCGGCAAATGGAGGAAAGGGAAAGCGCACTTCGGACACATCGCATCCCAGATACGCCGCAATCTTCAGGTACCTGTCCACAGCGTGAACATCCTTGCCTCCAGCAACCATGTGAGTGTAAAAAAGGGTGCTCCCCTCTCTCGCCTCCTCAAACCCGATGCGCATGGGCGCTCGTGTTGCCCTGGTGATGAGTCCGCTCCTGAAAAGTCCTTGAAGGTCAATGGCATAGTCAAAGTGCTCCGCCCTGAGATTCCTGAATAGTTTCTGTAATTCCCCCACAGTGGAATGGAGCCTTGTTATCATCTTCCACTCATCCTTATGAATAACCCATAGTCTTGTAAGCATGGGGTGTCCTTCAAGGATTCCCTCCAGTCCCTTTGCCACAAGCCAGTGGATCTCGGCCCCGGGGAAACACCGGTGGATCGCATTCAAAGCAGGAAGGCTATGAACAATATCACCAAGGGAGCTTGGCTTTATGATAAGGATCTTCTTAGGCGCGAGATTCGACATCTCCGCTCCTCCCGTCTTTCATAATGAAATCCACCGCCTCCTTCAATCCTTCCGCAACATAATCTGCATGGGCTGAATCCCTCTGCCGGCCTGTCCTGACAAGCACTGCCTTTGCCCCCACCGCCCTCGCGAGCATCATGTCAGCGTCCTTGTCCCCTACGACGTACGATTTCTTGAGGTCAATACCGCATTTATAGCGTGCGTCATGGAGCATCCCCGGTTCCGGTTTCCTGCAGGAGCAGTATTCCTCGGGCAGATGGGGACAATAAAAGAAGTCGTCAAACCCGTATCGTTCCACAAAGACGTTGTTTATCTCCCTGGCAAAATCTTCGTCTACCAGCCCCCTCGCAATTCCTGACTGGTTTGTGACGCCAATGAGACTGAAACCCAGGCTCCTCAGCGCAGCCAGATCATCAATGCCGGGAAGAGGCCTGAAATCATCGCGCCTACTGAGATAATTTGCATCCTCGCAAAGGGTGCCGTCCCTGTCAAAAAAGACTGCGGGCTTTTTCTGCAAGATCTTTTTTATGGCAAGATACACGTCTTCCGACAATATGTCATACATACATTGCCTGTCATCATTATTGCACGTACGTTCAAAGCACGGACTGCAGGGAAGGTTCGGCCGTATCACGACGTTGCCCTCCCCCACAGGGCCTGTGAGGTCAGGAGAGGTAGAACCGAACAAGGCCACAAGAGGCGTTCCCACCGCGTAAGCGATATGCATGGGTCCGGAATCATTGGACAGAAAAACATCACACTCTGAAATGAGGGCAATAAGCTCCCTGAGGGAGGTATTTCCCGCCAGATTCAGGACGGAAAGACTACCCCCCTCTTGCCCCCCCTTACTAAGGGGGGGATGGGGGGGTAACGTTCCACCTTTCCTCCTGACGAGAAACTCGATCTCCTGCGCGATGTCTCCCTCATTCGCTCCGCCGAACATCACCACGCTCCCTTTTGTATCTCTCATAAACCAGGCCGTAACTTCTGCAAACCGGGCAGGAAGCCATCTCTTCGCAGAACCGTAAGCAGCGCCGGGGTTTATCCCGAGGACCGGCCTCCTGAGCACGCTCATTTTTTCACGGGCTGCAAGGCGCTCATCGAGAGAGAGAAAGGGAGCGTGGTGATGTTCG
>JAMCQB010000121.1 GCA_023382175.1 Nitrospirota bacterium
AGCGTTCGGCGTGAATATCTGCGAGGACATATGGTATCCGGAAGGGCCGGCTCATGTACAGTCACTGTTCGGGGCCGAGGTCATCATCAATATCAACGCTTCTCCCTATCATGTGGGCAAGGCAGCCTTCAGGGAAACCATGCTTTCCACAAGGGCATCGGACAACGCTGTGCTGATCGCCTATCTGAATACCGTGGGCGGGCAGGATGAACTGGTATTTGACGGGCACAGCATTGTGGTGAATGAGAAGGGAGAGATCATATGCCGAGGGAAACAGTTCGAGGAGGATCTCATCATTGTTGACCTGCACCTGGATGCGGTCTTTATGCAGAGGCTCCATGACCCAAGGAGAAGGCAGGAGGCTGCGGTTGCGGAGACATCGAAGGTTGAGCGGGTAGTGATCTCCAGGGAAAGGCCAGGCAAAGTGAAAGGGCCTCTCCCGAAAAGAGAACACAGGATATTGGAGCAGACCGAGGAGATCTATCGCGCCCTTGTTCTCGGGACATCTGATTATGTCACGAAAAACAATTTTCAGGAGACGGTTATTGGATTGAGCGGAGGCGTGGACTCCAGCCTTGTTGCAGCCATAGCGGTGGATGCACTGGGGAAAGAGAGGGTGAAAGGCCTCTTCATGCCATCCCCGTTTACATCAAAGGAAAGCAGGGAAGACGCCTTTGAGCTTGCCCGTAACCTTGGTATCGAAATTCGCGAGGCGCCGATTACGGAAATATACGATGTCTATCTTAAAACACTGAAAGAGCAATTCAAGGGACTGCCGGCAGATACCACCGAGGAGAATCTCCAGGCAAGGATAAGGGGCAATATCCTCATGGCATTCTCCAACAAGTTTCGCTGGCTTGTCCTCACCACCGGCAACAAATCAGAGATGAGTGTCGGGTATGCGACCCTGTACGGCGATATGGCAGGAGGGTTTGCGGTGATCAAGGACGTGCCGAAGACGATGGTATATGAGTTATGCAGATGGCGGAATGAAGAGGAGGGGAGGCCGGTAATCCCCGACAGGGTCTTAAGAAAGGAGCCGTCAGCCGAGCTTAAGCCGGACCAGAAGGACACCGACACATTACCGCCGTATAAGGTCCTTGACCCGGTCTTGAAGTCGTATGTGGAAGATGACAGGAGTTTTGAAGAGATAGTTTCCCTTGAATGCGGGGCTGAATGCGTCGACAAAGTGATCAGTATGATAGACCGGAGCGAATACAAGAGAAGACAGTCCCCTCCGGGCATTAAAATAACGAGAAGGGCATTTGGAAGGGACAGAAGATTTCCGATAACGAACAGATACAAGAGCACCTGATCGTTTGCTGTCAAAGGCGAGAATCTTATTCTGGAGGCGTGAGATGATTTCTTGGGGGAGGGCAGCGGTTTTTCTCCTGACACTGTTTATTGCCGGGGGCGCAGCCTCGGCGGACAAATCCGATTTTCAGTTCAAAAAGCAGCCCGAAATACAGCAGGTAAGACCGCAAAAACCGGTAAAGATAAAACTGCACCGGAACGCAAAGGGTGAGTATTCATGGGACCTCAACAGTGATAACGTTGATGAGATTGTGAATACGGACAGGAAGCTGAGAAAGTTGTTGAAAATACAGTAACGGGCGCTGAGAGCAAAAAATAGTGCCCTTGACTCACGGGCACATAAAGTATTCATAAAGGAGGAGAATCATGGAAACATTTTCGATCAGAGAGGCGGTTGAACAGGCAGTGCAGACTGAGAAGCTGGGATATCAGTTCTATACGACCATAGCGGAGAAGTTCAGGAAGGATGAAGGTCTGAACAACCTTTTCACGACCCTTGCCGGAAAAGAGCTGAAACACGAAAAGACATTCAGGGAACTTCTTGAGATCATAAAGGATGAGGAGCCGGCGGACTGGGAAGAGGCGGAACAGTATCTGAGGGCCATGGTCGAGTCCGAATTTTTCCTTGGCAAGAACAAGTCCCTTCCTTCCATGGAGCATGTGAAAACAGTGGAGGACGCCGTGAACTTTGCACTGGGATTTGAGAAGGAAACCCTCCTTTATTTCTACGGGATCAGGGATGCGGTGAAGGAGAAGGAAGTAGTGGAAGAGATCATCAATGAGGAGCGAAGCCATATCATGTGGCTTAACCGGTTCAAGGGCAGCTTCAAACGACCGTAACACGTGATGCGTAACGCGTAATAGGATTGAAAGGAAATTAAGAGACCATGACACGTGAAAAGTTATCGGAATCTTTTGGCATGGTGCGCGTCACGGTCTTTATCGTCGTTACTCGTCACGCTTCACCCGTCACGCGTCACGGTCTTTGTTGCCGTTACTCGTCACGCGTCACGTGTCACGTGTTTCGGTCTTTATGAAAGGCACTCTTTACATCGTCTCAACACCCATCGGCAATCTCGAGGATATAACCCTCAGGGCGTTGCGGGTTTTGAAAGAGGTTGATGTCATCGCTGCCGAGGACACAAGGCATTCATCAAAACTCCTGAACCATTATGGGATCTCAAAGCCTCTCATGAGCTACTGGGGCGAAAAGGAGAAGGTGAAGTCTGAAGAAGTCCTGGCGAAGCTCCGTGAGGGGCAGTCTGTGGCATTGATCTCTGATGCCGGCACTCCCGGCATTTCTGATCCGGGAAGCGTTCTTATCGGGAGGGCGGTGGCGGAGGGTATTTCAGTGGTGTCTGTGCCCGGCCCCTCTGCGCTTGTGGCTGCCATTTCCCTCTCAGGACTTCCCGTTAAAGAATTCACCTTTATCGGGTTTCTTCCCCCGAAGAAAAACCAGAGGCGGAAAATGCTGGACGAACTGAGCATGGAGAAGAGGACCCTTGTTTTTTACGAGGCGCCCCACAGGATAGTGGAGACACTGGAAGATATGAGCGAAATCTTCGGAGAAAGGAAGGCCGCCCTTGTGAGGGAGATTACAAAGATCCATGAGGAGGCGCTCAGGGGGAGCCTTGCTGATATTCTCCCGGCGCTGCATAATAAAACGATCGCAGGTGAGTATGTCATCATCGTGGAAGGAAAGAGGATGACAGAGGCCTCCTACGAAGATGCCCTGAACGAGGTAAAGGCGTTGATGAAAAAGGGGAAGGGGAGAAAAGAGGCGGTGAAGATGGTATCCGAGCAGTACGGATTGAGCAAGAACGAGCTTTACGACAGGAGCCTCGGATGAAACTCATGGCGTTGGTACCGAATAAGGTTGTAAAATCGTAAAGCAGGTGCTCTCTATGAAAAAGATACCCCTTGTCATTATCTTTTTTCATCTCCTTGCTCCCTGCTTTGTACTTTTGCTCTTATGTTTTTTTGATGGAAGTGCCCTTGCTGCCGGAGATGAGGGCCCTCAGACCATGGAAAAGAAAGTTGTCGACCTGGTGAATCGTGCACGACTCAAGGGCGCCAGGTGTGGAAACAGACACTATAAGGCAACACGGCCTGTTGAATGGAACAATACCCTCGCGCAGGCAGCAAAGAAGCTTTCCCTTAACATGGCCTCAAAAGAGAATTTGGGGCATACAGCTTCTGACGGCAGCGGACCTGGAGAAAGGATCGCACGGTTAGGGTACAAGTGGATGACCTACGGCGAGAACGTGGGCGAGGGTTACCTGACTCCTGAAGAGGTGGTGAATGCATGGCTGAAAAGCCAGGGACATTGCGAAAACATCATGAATCCGGGATTTAAAGAGGCCGGCGCTGCCTATGCAAAGGGGACAAAAAGGACGTACTGGACTTTAGTGCTGGCAACTCCCGAATTCTCATCCCATATCAGGCCGTGACCTTAGACTGATCGATCTGACTTACTTTTTTTATCACCTCTTTCGGTCATGGGGCTGTTTCATTAAAACTCGCTTGTAATATCATACTATATGAAGCTGTCAAAAACTGGTTATTGTTATATTGGAATTCTTAATTGTTGTGTCTCCGTTATTTGTGATATGATTTTAATCAAGATTGATGAAATAGGCAATTTGGTAGATTAAATGTTAGCGATGAAGAAAGACAACATGACACTACTTGAAGCGGCATTGGCATGCTCCCAGGGCGTAGTGAGCGTGATGGGGGATCATGCTGGCGAAGGCGCTGATGCGATCTTCGATAGGAAAAAAGCCGACATAGAACGAATTGGCAAGACTTTCTGGCTTATGAGGTCGCCAAAAGCACGGCCCGCGCAAGTGCAGGGGATTTGCAACACGATCCCAGCATACACGATATTCGTTGAACCAGCGACCAAGGGTGGCGCTCGTCCCACTACAGAAGAAGACGCAGCAAAAGAATACTCCGATGATGGGGTGTTATGGCATCGGCTTCCTAAAGGCTTAAGCCCCGTCACCGGGAAACTGGATACCGGCGCAACCGCCCTTGTTTTCGACATGATGACAACCGACGTCAGCGGAACATTGGACCTATGGGATTACGGAGAGTTATCGGACATTCACAATCCCATTAGGTTCATACTTGGCTGTTCTACGGTCTGCGCCGTTCGAAAGGACACGAAATCACATCCAGAAAAAATGAAGTCGCGTTATCGTGAAATTGTCGCAGTAGCACGACTTGCGGATCCCTACTGTGTCTGGATTCGATGAATCGCTAACACTTATAAGGCGCTGCACCGGACTGCAATTCCGCTGCGCTTCATTGCCACCGATGAGCTTGGTCGTTAGAACTAAGGGATTAGATGCAATATCCAGCTTTGTATAAATATTTAACAAAAGACCATGCCGTGTCTTTATTAGAAACGGGCACAGTAAGAATAGGCACATTACACGAATATAGGAATATCGAACTTCACGGCACCGAGGTAGGAGATCATGGCGAGGGGACTAAACAGACGATTTGTATTGATTCGGCACATTCGCCAGAAGATATTGCAAACCATCCCGTATTGAGTAGTTTTATTCGTGCTGAGCCAGGTGCTACAATTAACATTAGTAATGTCCAGTTTAGACTTCAAGAGATTAGCTCGGACTATTATGTCTACTCTATGAGTGAGGCATATGACCCAGATATTGCAAAAAATCTTGATTGTGATGCTTGCATAATAATTAAACAACCTCTACTTTTTTTGTCATCTATAGACAAATGTCTCCGAGGTATAGCAAAGCTTAAGAATGAGTTCCTGCTTGAGAGATGTCAATATGCATCAAGGACACAACTGTTTAGTGGGCAGCATAGGATCTTCCCTAATATAGCTCATCAATCACATCCGGCGTTAATCAAGGAGAACAAGTACTATTATCAACGAGAGATTCGTGCAATATGGGAGCCTATCGACACAGGAATACAACCTATGATACTAACGTGTCCAGATATAGCTGAATATTGTGAACCATTTAATGAATGAGTTCTAACGAATCACTCAAGCCGACCCGGAATAATGCTGAAGATGAACAAAGCCCTTGTCGAAATCCGTGCGAATAGGGTCAGCCACTCTTTGTTGTTTCAGAGCGGATGAATGAAAAGGGAAAGCACGAGACGAAGTTTCCTCATAGGGAACGAGCGCTTCGTGAGCATTAGTTAATTGTGGTCACAATTGTTGACATATTCAATATGAGGTTGATATACTGATGACGGGAGGAGTCATGAAGATAGCAACGGTAAGAGAATTCAGAGATAAGGCCACAAGCTACTTCAAAGAGGAAGAGCCGATCCTTGTTACAAGACACGGGAAAGTGACGGGGCTTTACCTTCCGATCGAGCATCCGGAAAGCTTTCCCATTGAACTCCGGAAAGAACTTCTCATTCGTCTTGGCGAATCGATAAGCCGTTCTCTGTCTAAAAAAGGCGTATCAGAGGAAAAACTCCTTGCCGACTTTGAAACCTTTAAGAAAGCTCGCCGCAGACGCTAATGTAATCCTTTCCGCTGTCGCCGGCAAGGCGGCTCTCCGCGTATTTTTGAAAGAGGATATAGGATTTGTGACCACGCAATTCAATATCGATGAGGTCAGGGAATACCTGCATATTGTTGCAGAGCAGTACAGCCTCAGCGAAGAAGTCCTTGAATCACAGTTAAAGTTGTTGCCTCTGAAAATATACCCACGCCATTTCTACGAAGACTTCATCCCGAGGGCGGCAAAAAGGCTTTCAGGAAAAGATGAGGACGATGCAGAACTGCTCGCCCTTGCTATGAAATTACACGTACCGGTGTGGAGTAACGATAATGCTTTTAAGCATGCAGACATCGAGATGTACACAACTGCAAAACTCCTAAAAATCTTAACCGCATAAAGGGAAGGAGCGGCCATATGAAAGAGGAAGACATTTCTGGAAAAGCTGTGTCAAAGGTCTATTTTTCTTCCGCAAGGGCGCTGAAATGGAAATACGATGACAGTATGCCGGGAAAGCTTGAAAGACTCCTCCGGGAGATAGGACTGGCCAATTACTTCAGCCCCAAGGAATGGGTGGCGGTAAAGACGCATTTCGGCTCGGAAGGCGCCCACAGGGTAGTGAGGCCGGTGTTTCTGAGAAAGGTTGTTGAGGGGTTAAAAAGTATTGGCGTAAGGCCATGTGTGGTGGATACCGTAAGGATAAAGGGACTTGATTATCTCGATGTCGCCAACCAGAACGGGATAAACCATCTCTCGGTGGGAGCTCCCGTGGTCCTCGCCGACGGTCTCTACGGCAAAGACAATATAATGGTCAAAGCCGGTGAGATTCTCGGTGAAATAGCAGTTGCGTCTCTGATCCATGACATCCCCGCAATGGTGGTCTGCAGCCACGTGAAAGGGCATATCAACTCAGGGTATGCCGGCGCCATCAAGAATGTTGCCATGGGAGGGGTAAGCTCGTCCCACCGGCACTGTGGCTGGAAGTGCGGCAGGGGAGCCATGCACACCATCGGCGAGGGTGATCTCGTATGGGACAGCGAAAAATGCGAACTCTGTTACCAGTGCGCAGAGGTATGTCCTCTGGATGCCATTGTGTTTGAAGAGGGAGATGAGCTGGTGTGGGACGGAAATACCTGCTGGAGGTGCGGCAGATGCGTGAGGGTCTGCCAGTCCGAGGCCATTACTATGCCAGGGGACGATGAAAGGTTTCTGCGCTCCCTTGCGGAGGCTGCAAAAGCGGTCCTGAGCACCTTTGAGGCCAATAAAGTGCTCTACGTCAACTTTCTTACCGAAATACAGCCTGAATGTGACTGCATGCCCATGGCAGACGTCCCGGTGATTCAGGACAAGGGGATACTGGTGTCAGATGATATCGTTGCCATTGAACAGGCAAGTATTGATATTTTGAAGAAATCAGTCCCCCTCCCTGAATCCGCAATGGCAGGGGAAAACGTTCCTTCCGATGGCGATATACTCCTTGCCCTCCACAAGAAAGACTATATAATTCAAGTAGTTGAGGCTGAAAGGTTAGGGCTTGGCGCAACAAACTACGACGTGGTCGAGATATAGGCTTAAAAGAAAAGTAGCTGCTGTTCGTTTCCACGAACAGCAGCTTAGGGGAGGTAACGAGGCGCTTAAAATACACTTATATAATTACACAAAAAAATCCATTTGTCAAGTAAAATTTCCATGCTGGCTATAAATTATAATTTTAGGAGTATAAATTTTCTTAACCCTTTCTCTCCCTGACGATGGCTTCCACCACTGAGGTATCTGCAAGGGTCGAGATATCGCCCAGTTCCCCGGTGTCACCCTTTGCAATCTTTCTCAATATCCTTCTCATGATCTTGCCGCTCCTTGTCTTGGGCAGACCTGAGGTGAACTGGATCGTGTCGGGGGTTGCAATGGGACTTATCACCTTCCGCACATGAGCGGTGAGGGCTTTCATGAGCTCGTCGGAAGGCTCAAGCCCCTCCTTCAATACCACGTACGCATAAATCCCTTCCCCTTTGATTTCATGGGGAAAGCCGACCACAGCCGCTTCTGCAACCGCCTCATGGCTTACCAAGGCTGACTCTATCTCCGCTGTTCCCAATCTGTGGCCTGAAACATTGAGGACATCATCAATCCGTCCCATAAGCCAGTAATCTCCGTCTCCATCCACGCTGGCGCCATCGCCGGTGAGATAGCTGTCTTTAAACCTGCTGAAATAGACATCCTTGAATCTGGTTCCCTTTTCATCCCCGTACATCCCCACAAGCATACCCGGCCACGGCTTTTCAATGACAAGGTAGCCGCCCTCATCAGGAAGGGCCTCCCGGCCGTCTTCCCTCAGTACCCTCGGGACAATACCAAAGAAGGGTCTGTTTGCAGAGCCCGGCTTCAGCGTCATGGCGCCGGGGAGAGGGGTTATGAGTATCCCGCCGGTCTCTGTCTGCCACCACGTATCCACAATGGGAGTTCTGCCTTTTCCCACATGGGTGTGATACCACATCCAGGCCTCGGGATTAATGGGCTCACCCACGGTGCCGAGAAGCCTGAGTGTCGAAAGATCGTGTTTTTTGACCCATTCCTCGCCCTCCCTCATCAAAGCCCGTATGGCTGTGGGGGCGGTGTAAAAGATGTTCACCTTGTGCTTGTCCACTATCTCCCAGAACCTGTCCGGTTTCGGATAGGTGGGAATGCCTTCAAACATCAGGCATGTTGCGCCATTGGAGAGAGGACCGTAGACGATGTAGCTGTGCCCTGTGACCCATCCTATGTCGGCAGTGCAGAAGAAGATGTCCTCGTCATGGTAATCGAATATCCATCTAAAGGTGATATGGGTGAAGACCATGTAGCCGCCTGTGGCATGTATTATCCCCTTAGGCGTGCCTGTGGACCCTGAAGTATAGAGGATGAAGAGAGGATCCCCGGCGTCCATGACCTCAGGCTCGCAAAAGGCCTCTCTCTCTGCCCCCATCTCATCTTTCCAGAAAGAGTCGCGTCTTTCATCCATATGAACCCTTGCCCCTGTCCTCTGCACCACAATCACACTCTTCACTGAAGGGCACTCTGCCAAGGCTTCGTCAGCGCCGGCTTTCGTGGGGATTATCTTGCCTCCCCGCAGGCTCTCATCAGCAGTGATGAGGAGTTTCGCCTGAGAGTCCTGAATCCTGTCCTTTAATGCCTTTGCACTGAAACCGCCAAAGACAACACTGTGGATTGCGCCGATCCTCGCACACGCCAGCATTGCGATGGGGAGCTCCGGGATCATGGGCAGATAAATGGTGACCCGGTCGCCCTTTTTTATCCCCTTCTTCTTTAGAACGTTGGCAAAGCGGTTCACGTCGTGATAAAGCTGCTCATAGGTGAATGCCCTGGAATTGCCTTCGTCAGATTCCCAAATGATGGCGACCTTGGCTTTCCTGGGAGTGGAGATATGCCTGTCAAGGCAGTTGAAGGATGCGTTGAGTTTTCCTCCGATAAACCACTTTACAAAGGGGACGGAGAAATCGTACTGGAGGACCTTTCCCCATTTTTCCTGCCAGGTGATATTTTCTTCGGCGATCTTTGTCCAGAATCCTTCGGGATCGGACACAGACCACTGGTAGAGCCGTTCATATTCTTCGATGCTTTTTATCAGTGACCTTGACTGAAACTCCGGGGGAGGGGGAAACCTTCTCTGTTCCTTCAGAAGGACATCGATGGTCTCTTGCCGGTTCATGGCTTTTTCAGTTACGTCCGGTATTCCGCGTTTATCCGCACATAGGCCTCGGTGAGGTCACAGGTGAGAACCTTTGAAGAGGCCTTGCCGATGTGGAGGTCAACGGTTATTCTCAGTTCCTTTTTCTTCAATACAGCGGTAGCTTCCTTGTCTTTTCCTGTGGCGATGCCGTTCTTCACGAGTTTCACCTTCCCGAAAGAGATATCGGTCTTATCCTCCCTGATCGCGGTCCCTGAATATCCCAGGGCTGCCATGATCCGTCCCCAGTTGGCATCGTTGCCGTAAAGAGCGGTCTTTACGAGGAGGGAGTTGGCTATGGCAGACGCCGCCTTCTCCGCATCCAGTTTGTTCCAGGCGTTCTTCACCTCGATCTCCACAATCTTTGTGGCGCCTTCCCCGTCCATCACTATCAGCCTGCTCAATTCATGGGTAATGCCTGAAAGTGCGGATACAAAGGTCTTGAAGGCTCCGGAACTTTCTCTTATTACTTCATTCCCCGCCATCCCGTTTGCCATGATCAGCACAGTATCGTTGGTGGACATGTCCCCGTCAATAGTTATCCTGTTAAAGGAATTCTCCACAGCTCCTCTCAACGCCTTATCAAGGGCTGTCTTTGCGACCTTAAGATCGGTCACGATGAAGCAGAGCATGGTGGCCATATGAGGACATATCATCCCTGCTCCTTTACATATTCCGGTGATCGTGCCTGTCTTATTCCCCACTTTAATCTTTTTGGTCACCACCTTGGAAAAGGTATCTGTTGTCATGATCGCAGCAGCCACATCGTGGATAGTTCCTGTGCCGAGACCTCTCAGCAGTTCAGGAACCTTCCCCCGTATCCGGTCCATGGGCATAGGAGTCCCGATTACGCCCGTGGAACAGACATATACCGCTCCCTGGTCCAACTTCAATCCTCCGGCGATCAGTCCGGTCATTTCCGCTGCATCCTTCGCCCCCTGTTTCCCTGAACAGGCATTGGCATTTCCGCTGTTCACAATAATGGCTTGCCCTTTTCCGGCCTTAATCCTCTTCATATCGAGTTTCACCGGCGCTGCCTTGACCGTATTGGTGGTGAACATGCCGGACATCACCGCCTCTTTTTCGGAACAGATGAGGGCGAGGTCTTTCCGTCCGGGTTTCTTGATAGCCGCTTCAACGGCAGAAAAGAGGAAACCTTTTGGTGTTTTCGCCTTTGTCCTGTCGTTCTTCTTCATAGGTAATACGTTACCGTGGTTTTCCCTTTTTTGCAAGCAACAATGTCCATATCCGGGCTTTTATTCTCCGGGGCTTGCCGGTAAAATTGTTTCATGGGGAAATGACAATCTCACGAAGAGAAATTATGACGTAGGTCTGTAGTCTCAACGGCAATGTCTTTTGGTGAATAACCGAGATTTAAAGAAGCAGATTTACGAAAATACCGCAAACAGGATAAAGGTGAGGAGAGCGCCCATCAGACCTCCCAGCATGACTTCCCACGGGGTATGAATCTTCGAAACCACCCTGCTTGCTGCGATGAGCGCTGCCAGGATAAAACAGACCACGGATGCCACAAGACTGCCTGTGGTGTAAATGACCACGACCCAAATTGAGAAGGCAAGGGCTGAGTGGCCGCTGGGTATCCCTCCCCGCAGAGGGGTCCCTTTCCCGAAGTAGGCCTTGGTCACCACAACGAGGATCAGCACAAGGGTGACCGCCATGACAGAGATCTCTTCTGCCGAGTGCTTTGCGATATGGAATCCCCTTTGAAACCCACTGCGGATATACGGCAAGAGTATAATGTATCCTATTACCGCAGCCCCGAAGGCTGTGATGAGCACCGCCCCTGCCGCAACATCCTTGGCAATTTTTGCCTTCTCACTATGTTCCGGGGAGGCTAAATCCACCACTGTCTCGATGGCTGTGTTGAAGAGCTCGGCAAGTAACACAACAATCACCATGAGGGCTATGATGAGGAAGTCATTCCTTGATACGCCGAGTACGTAACTCAGGATCAGGATAAATGCCGCTGAGTAGAGGTGATACCTGAGATGGCGCTGGGTCTTGGTCCCATGGAGAATTCCTTCTATGGCAAAATTGGCGCTTTTAATCCAGCGTCTCAAGGGTATCCCTCAGATCCCTTTCCATCTCCCTCATCCTCTTTGCCTGGTAACGGGTCCCCTCGTGGTCGTAGCCCAGGAGATGGAGGAACCCATGGATGAGGAGTCTTCTCATCTCCTCATTGAAGCTGACGCCGTATGTGACCGCCTGTCTCTGTGCAGCATGAGGATTTATCACCACATCCCCCAGCAGGAACTCAAAGTCGGAGGGCATCTCCTTTATGCTGTGATACAGGGGAAAAGAGAGAACATCGGTGGTCCTGTTCATGTTCCGGTGAATACGGTAAAGGCCTTTCATCCGCCTGTCACCGACGAAGAGTATCCCGAGTTCAGCCCTATCAAGGTTGAACGATGTGAGGAGTTTCAGGGAGTCCTTCTTTATTTTCCTGAGATTTATCCTTATGAGCCTTTGATGATTCTTTATGATAACCTTCATCAACATTCAGGGCATGCTGTGGTTCCCCCGCAAGCCCCCTTTCACTGTCCTTTGATCCTTTTTTGGGTTCCTCGCTGAAATCGAAGCCGGGATAATCCACCCTCTTGTGGAGAATCCCTGTTAGTATATACGAAAAATGCGTTTTTATCTGGGATATATCCTTCAAGGTAAGTTCGCACTCGTCAAGCTGACCCTCAAGAAATATGTGGTTAATTATTCTGTCCACAAGGGCAGTGATCCGCGCCGGAGTGGGATCGGTGAGAACCCTGGAGGCGGCCTCCACCGCGTCCGCCATCATCACAAGGGCTGCCACCCGGGTCTGAGGTTTCGGCCCCGGATACTTATAATCCTCCTCGGATGGATGATTTCCCGCAGCCAGGTCTTTTGCCTTCTGCCAGAAGTACGTCATCAGACTTGTGCCGTGATGCTGCTGAATAATATCGATGATGGACTGGGGCAGTTTCTGGTGGCGAACGAGTTCAACCCCTTCCTTTACGTGGGAGGTGATGATCATCGCGCTCATGTGAGGCGTCAGCTTTTCATGTTTGCTTACCATGCCCGAGGAGTTCTCCACGAAATAGTCGGGCATCTTTATCTTGCCGATGTCATGATAGTAGGCGCTTACCCGTGTCAGGAGAGGGTTGACCCCCACGGCTTCTGCAGCCGACTCCGCAAGGTTCCCCACGATGACACTGTGATGATAGGTGCCCGGCGCATTGATCATAAGACTCTTCATGAGAGGCTGGTTGAGGTCCAGCAGTTCGAGAAGGCTAATGTCGGTGGTTACATTGAAGGCATATTCGAGGACGGGCAGCAGCAATGACACTACTGCGGTCACGCTGATGCTCGTTGAGATCGCATAGACGAGTGTGGAAACGGCCTTTTCAGTGAAGAGGTCGCCCTGAAAAAGCAGGAGAACAACGGCAGTGACAATGTTCGCCCCGCCCACATAGAAACCGCCTTTAAGGAGCGCAGAACGTTTCTTGCACCTGATAACGCTGAAGGCCGCGGTAAGACTTCCTGCGAACGCATAGACCGGGTAAATGGCATCGTTCAACCAGAGACCGGAAAGGAGACTGACAATAAAGGAGAAGAAGATGGCGGTATGGAAGTCGAAGAGCAGGGTCACGAGCATGGCGCCCCCTGCTATGGGCACTCCGTAGACCGCCCCTTCAACAGAGAGGGAACCGACTCCTTTCGATAGATTCAGAAGCACGTAATGGGAGACCCTTCCCATTATAATGGTGGTGAGGATCATCAGGCCGAGGAGGACCAGCATATTGTATTTCTCCATATACTGGGGCTTGTACCTCAGGATGTCCCGATAGAGAATGGCAAGGAGCATGCAGGCCACGAGAAACCCGCCCATGAGGGATTCAACGTTGATCCTGTTTTGGATGGCGACGGCAGTCAGTAACGAGAGGATGATGAGAAGACTGTACTTTTTTGCCGGCGTAATCTCACTCCGGGGTTTTTGGATTATCTGCACTCCGTTTTTCATGCCTTTCATATGCCTTTACGATCTCCTGTACCAGTTTATGACGCACCACATCTTTCTCGGAAAAATAGATGAACTTGATCCCCTCAACCCCCGCCAGTATCCGTTCTATCTCGATAAGACCCGATGTCCTTCCTGCAGGCAGGTCGATCTGGGTCGTATCTCCGGTGATTACGGTCTTTGAACTGAACCCCAGCCGTGTGAGGTACATCTTCATCTGTTCGGAGGTGGTGTTCTGGGCTTCATCGAGGATGATAAAGGAATCATTGAGGGTCCTCCCCCTCATGAAGGCGAGGGGAGCGATCTCGATGATGCCCCGCTCGATGAGTTTGCCGACCTTTTCCGGGTCCATCATGTCAAAAAGGGCATCGTAGAGAGGCCGCAGATAAGGATTCACCTTTTCGTACATGTCCCCGGGAAGAAAGCCCAGCCTTTCCCCTGCCTCAACGGCGGGCCGTGCAAGGACAATCCTGCTCACTTCCTTTTTCAGAAAGGCATTAATTGCCATGGCCATGGCGAGATAGGTCTTTCCCGTGCCTGCAGGGCCGATGCCGATCACGATGTCGTGAATCTTTATCGCCTCGATATACTGCCTCTGGACCTCTGTCTTCGGAATGATAAAGCGCTTTTTTGAGGAAACGGGTATATGGTTTGTGAGAAGGTCTCTCAGAGATCCCTCGCCTCCCGTGGAGATGGCCCTTACCGCAAAACGGATATCTTCGGGATTGAGCAGGTAGCCTTCTTCACTCAATGAACGCAGCTCATTGATCAGATTCTCCGCCTTATGGGCTGCGGGTTCATCACCCTGGATGAAAATCTTGTTCCCCCGGGCGCTTATGGCAACACCGAGGGACTCTTCGATAAGTTTGAGATTCTTGGTGAGACTGCCATGGAGGAGGGGAAGTTCCTTTTCGGCGTCAAGATCTATTTGCGTGGTAACCGTATTCGCTCCTTCTTATTTCTTTGCCGTGGCAAAGGCATTCAGGCCGTCCGTCTTCAGTTTGAGTGCAAACAGCGATGCCTCTTTCTTATTTTCGAATTCGCCGGTTCTCACTTTGAAAAAGACCACACCTTTAGCATCCGCCTCTTTCTTTATTGATGTCTTATACTTCTTTGCTTCAAGTTTACGTTTCAGGGCTTCCGCATCCTTCTGATTCCTGAAGGCCCCCGCCTGCACCGTATAAACAACTTTACCGGAGGATGAACCTGCAGACCCCGATACATCCTTGGCGCCCTTCCCTTCGTCCCTTGCTTCTCCCTTCAGGGGAGTTTTTTCAGGTACGGAGGGTGCAATCTCAGCCTGTTTATTTTCCGCTGAAGGGCTCTGCACAACAGGAACGGCCGCTGATGATCCCTCACCCATAGGGTTCGGCCCGGGAACGGGCGCCGGAGGAGCGCTTTCCCCCTCACTAAGGGGCTGTCGGGCCGCCGGTGGTATGGACGGGGAAGATACACTCTTACCCACAAAATACCCCAGCAAAAAGCCACCTGTTGCTGCGGTCACTACGAAGAGAGCGAGCACTACTTTCCCTGTCAGAAAATGACTCAAATTCGATGCCTTACCCATCATAAAATAAGCATAGCATCTCCATAGGAGAAAAATCTATATTCCATGCTCACGGCTGACCGATAGGCATCCAGGAGATTTCTCACCCCTGAAAAAGCGGAAGTGAGCATGAGCGGGGTGGATCCCGGGAGATGGAAATTCGTTATGAGGGAATCAACTGCCTTGAACTGATAGCCGGGATAGATGAATATGTCGGTAGAGCCGCAAATTCTTGTATGGCGTGGGGACGCAGGGACGCTGGGAAGAAGGACAGACCCCCTGTCTCCATTCCCCCGTTTCTTCGTTTCAATGCGCCTGTATCTGCCGCTCAGGAATCCTTCAATGGCCCTCGTTGTGGTTGTCCCCACCGAGACCAGCCTTCTACCAGATTCTTTCACTTCCCTGATCGTTTCCAGCAGATCACTGCCGATTTCGAAGAATTCCGCATCCATACGGTGCTCTTCGGGATTCTCAACCCGAAGGAGCTTGAACGTGCCGGTCCCCACATGGAGGGTAAGAGACCTGACGAGTACCCCTTTTTCCTTCAGCGTTGACAGTAATTCACTGGTAAAGTGAAGTCCGGCAGTGGGGGCGGCAATGGAACCTTCCCTGGAAGCGTAGACCGTTTGATACCACTCTTTATCCATCTCCTCCGGTTTTCTCTTGATGTAAGGGGGAAGAGGCATTGATCCCAGGTTCCACAAGACTTTTCTGAAATCCCATGCGTGTTCTGCACCAGAGTGAAATTTCAGGGACCTCCCCTGGAACATCTCCCCTGAAAGTTCCTCTGCTATCTGTATTTCTCCTGTGTATCTCTCTCTGGTGAGGACTTCCCAGACGCCGGGCTCGGTCTCCCTGACAAGGAATACCTCAATTCTCCCTCCTGTCTGTTTTTTCCCTGTCAACCTTGCGGGGAATACTTTCGTATTATTCAGCAGTAAAAGGTCACCTTTACGGAGGTATTCGGGCAGATGGAAGAATCTTCTGTGCTCTGAGGAGCCATCCCGGTGGAGCACAAGAAGTCTGCAACTGTCCCGGGGTGTTGCCGGTCTTTTTGCTATGAGCGATTCGGGGAGATAAAAGTCGAAGTCAGTTACCTTCATACAGCCGCATCTCTGTCCCCGGATAAAAGAAGGAGAGGATCTCCTTGTAACTCTTTCCCTCCCTTGCCATCTGAAGGGCGCTCCACTGGCAGAGCCCGACCCCGTGTCCATATCCTTTTCCTTCAAAGGTTATGGAATTACCGTTCACCTTAATAGTGAAATTGGTGCTGGGCAACCGGGACCAGCCGAGGAGCTTTCTGAATTCAGTGGCCTTTAGCACTGCCTGGTCGGATTCCTTCTCAATAAGAAGCTCCTTTGCCCGCCCTGTGGACGTGTAAGAATTTATGGTCACCCCTTTTATGCCTTTCATGTTGAGGGCCTTTTCGATCTCCTCTTTCGGAATCTTTCGTTCCCATACCCAGTAAGGGGACAGTTCGCAATTGGACTCCACGGACTTAAGATACGGGTAACTCTTTCCGAATACCTCTTCGGGGTTTTCTGTCCTGCCGCCGCTGGTAGAATGGTACAGGGCCTCAATGGGCTTCCCTTCATAGGTGAGAATCTCTCCCGCTGTTTCCCTCACTGCATATGAGATCTGGATCTGGGGGTTGCTGCCTTTATACACCTGATGCAGTACAGAGGAGGTGAGGTCGTATCGGGGATTGCCGCCGGCGATTTTTCTGTAAACCGCATAAGTCCGTGCAATGACCGCCTGTGCTTTAAGGGCTTCCAGATCCCAGCTCGCGCCGACTTCGGAAGCGACCACACTTTCTACGTAATCCTCCAGAGGGAGTTCATTGATGAGGTAAAGCCCTTTCTCGCCCCTCCAGACTTCGATGTTGCCACTGTAATGAGTGCCGTTCATGAGGAGGTCGCCCGCTGAACGTCCCATCATCACCAATTTTTCGTCTTTGTCGGGGACGGTGTAGTTATCTTCCAGGATGAGGACCTTTATCTTCGCGGCAGGCGTTGA
>JAMCQB010000149.1 GCA_023382175.1 Nitrospirota bacterium
CGACCCGGAATGCCCGGAACGGCACCCTGTTTACGAGCACAGGAAGGATAAGCATCAAGAGGACGGAATTTAAAGCGGATGAAGGACCGCTGGATCCTTATTGCCGGTGCTCCACCTGCAGGAACTACACCAGGGCATACCTCAGGCATCTCTTCCTCACGCGGGAGATACTCTCCATGCGGTTAAATACCATGCACAATCTCTATTTCTATATGGATTTTTTCAGAGGGATGAGAGATGCCATAGCGTCGGGCACCTTCGGCGAGTTCAGGAAGAAGTGGGAGGCGTTGATTAAGAGCGAGCCGGAGACTGAAGAAAAAACATCCTGACCAGCTTGTTCAGGAGTTTCGTATAAATAGTTCACACCTGTGCACGATCAAGGACAGAGGATGAGGGAGTAGTCCAGCTCCGATATGTCTCTCAGGACCATGTCTGCCCCTGAGGCAACAAGGGAATCATAGAGGTAGGGCCCTGTAGCAACGGCAATGGCGTACGCGCCATAGATCTTTGCACACTCCACATCCCTTGGGGTATCTCCGATGACGATACAGTCCTTGTATTGCACCTCTCGCCGCCGGAAGGATCGAAACCTTTCCACGGCAACAGGGAGGAGCTTGTTCCTGTCCTCGTCGTCATCACCAAAGGCCCCGAAGGGGAAATAGCTGTTGAGGCCGAAGGAATCGAGTTTTATCCGCGCCCCTGCCTCTATGTTGCCGGTGAGCAGGCCCAGGAAGATATCATCCATTCGGCTCAGGAGTTCCAGGGACTCTTTAATCCGGGGCTTTAGATGTTTCCTTGGGGTCTCGATCTCTCTCCTGAGGTGGCTGATGTAACGGTCAGTAAGGAGGCCGATATTCCCGTCCTCTCCATTCAGGCCGTATTTTTTAAGGCCCTCCTTCATGATCTGAATATCAGTCTTCCCTGCCATATTGATTCCCATAAATGCGTCACTGACAGAGAATATCTCCTCAAAGGCGAGACTCATGGACCTCGTTCCCGCTCCCCCTGAATCCATCAATGTCCCGTCTATGTCAAAAAGTACAAGCTTCATTTTGAATTCCCCTGCTAATCTCTGATTGGAAGTATGACATTTAAACAGCAAACACTTTTTCCTCGTTCTGAACTATAATTTTGGGATTCGGATTTTTAGGTGGAATAGGTAGACCCTGTTCCTTCAGCAAATTGACATGCTCCCTCATCCCCCACTTCGCCTTATAAATACAATCCTCAATGGAATGACCTATACCCGAAAAACCTTCTAAATCAGGTGAATAAAACCCGAAATATTGTGGATCTTCGGTGGCTTCAACTATTAAGGTATATTCCAACTCGATCATTGCCTTTCCTCCTTGTTTTTATTCCTTTATGCCCGCTGCTTTTAATATAGCATGACAAGTACCAGAAGGGATCTCCTTTGAGCCATGATAGCCGTCCGTTGCAGACAACCTATTTTTTTCTGATTCTAATCTTTCCAGGCTCCAGGGTAATAAGATTTCCATTAAAGTCTGTTTCTGCGAAGGTATCAAAGGCTTTGATGATTTGATTGTTTAACTCAAGCGTAGACATCTCATTAGGGAAATGTGCAATAACAATTCCCGCATAACTACCAACAGGAAAATGAAGAATATTTCCAAAACCTAAATCACCTGTCAAAAGGATAGCTTTCTCTTTTTGTGCAAATTCAAATACTTCTTCGTCACTTTTTCCTCTTAAACCACAATCCCGTACATCGAGGACATCATAACCTTTACTCCTTAAAACCGTTGCTGTTGACCGAGGCATGTCTTCATCGATCACAAATTTGAGCATTTTATGCTATTGCTCTGACTTCCTCATCTGCTAAGTGCTTTGCAGCATAATCCAGCACAGCCAGTATATCCTCTTTGGTAAGGTCATATTCTGTCATAACTTCTTCGTAGGTCATTCCTCCAGCCAGTTTGCCGAGAACCAAATCTACCGGAACACGAGTTCCTTTAATCACAGGTTTACCAAATCGGACTTTTTCGTCTATTGTAATTCTTGGAGCAATCTCCATAACTGTTTACCTCCTGATAAATTATAGCAGATTGGAATCAATAAAAAGGCAATGAATCTTTAGTTTTGTTCTCTGTTAGCTGTCCGTTGCAGGCATTCTTTAAGTAGAACCGTCAGGCTGTCCCAAAACTCGAATTGATTCTATCACCGCCCCAATTAAGGGGTAGGTTCGACTTTAGTCGAACCAATATGTAGGAGGCTAAAGCCTCCCTACCCATTTTGGGGACAGCCTGCCGTCCCCCACGTCCCACATAGATTAATAGCCATTTCAACATCAGCCACAGCCTGTGGAGTTACAGCCTGCGCAGGCTTTATCAAGACCGTGACTTCTGGTTTGCTCCAGCCAACCCCTAAGAGGTCTAAAGTAGAGGCAAGGGCTGTTTGTGCTCCAAGTATCAATACTGCAATTGCGAAGAATACGATAGAGAGATTCTTACCATGGTATTTACCTCTTTTCATACATTCTAAAATTTAGTTCAATTTTTCTTTATCCTTCCTGCAATGAACGCCTAACTGTCTCGGGTTGCCGAAGTCGCCGAAGGCGATTTTTACGAACCGTTGTGAAAATCGGCAACCCCGATAAGTGATCATGAGGCAAACCAAGGGTAACACGGCATTTTGCTCGGCAGCCGTCTTGCCTCAGGTAACATCAGAGCTTAATTTTTATGCTCGGTCGTCATAACTCAATCAGTGATGTCCCCCTGGTTGCCGTCCGATGAGTTGACCCACGTGCCATTGCTCCCGCCGTGGTAGACCCACCCACCAGTCATAGGTGAAATAACCAGGGGCGAAGTATGTACCTACCCAGCGGAAGATTCCTGTGCAGGAACTGTAGTCACCAGGGTCCGTGTCCACATCGCACCCATAATCAAATGTGCCGATGTTTCCTTTCGTGCGATACGTAGGGCTGGGGTTAAGGGTTCCGGTAATGATGGCTCGATATCCTCCTTCGAACGTGCCCGTGATCCCGGCGGCTATGGTGTCGGTGTTCCCAGGGCTCGGACCGTCGTCTGTGACGAAGGAGCCCTGATACCGGACCACAGCGCAGAAGGTGTCCGTATCCACCTGCCAGACCTGGATATGCTTATTGTAGTCATCACATATCAAGAACCAACCTATCGAGGCAATGGTCATCCGGAAGGAGCCGAAGGGCCACGGCACCATGAGCCAGATCGAGGGAAATGTAGAGGCCGGCGATGATGTGATCATCGTCGACGATGTGGTCTTGTTTCTTGCAGTCTGCGCCTTGTCCGCGTATCTGCTGTTGCAGAGATTTCCGCTCATACCCCACAGAATGATCAGAATGCGCAACCGCAGCTTACTGTGAGAACCAGGCGCAAAAGAACCGGGCAAGTACATGCTTGTCTTCAGCGGGAAAATGGGGAATGAAGAAGATGCAGCGGCAGGGAGAATCGTTCCCTTAAGAAATTGCAGTCGTTAGTCAAAAGATCAGAGTAATCGGCTCTGAAATGATGTGCGCTTTGATAGGGCGGCGTACAGGAGTGTCTCGATCGTAACCTTATCTCCCTCCTTTAATCCGACCTTCGTAGGCGAAGTGTTTGCCGCCCTTCTGCTTACGTGGAGTGAAATTCACCACCCCCTTTGGTTACCGCATCCCGTGCCTCAGAGAAAATTCCTGCCCAGCTCGACTCGTATCCTACCTCCACGTCTTCGTCCATACCGTATTTTCGGGTCCTGAGCGGAGAGGGATGACGTCTTGAGAGAAAAGAACTCAGGATCGAGAGAAGAAATTGTGTCCTGGATATATCCATCCAACCACTCCTTGTTCAGTAACAAGCACATCTCGTGCCAACTTAAGGGATAGGAAACCACTGAATTCATTCATTGATTTTAGCTATTAGTCCTTACTGTGTGAAACCCCGGCAGGTGGTATGTGACAGATTGTGACAGAATTCTGACAGAAAATGGCAGGGATAACCGGGCCTCGTCGTCAGCGGGCACGTCCCGTACTGTGCATACCGCCTTTTGCCATTCTCCTGGATTATTTGCTATAGTTGATACAATGGACCATAAGGCTGAGCTCATCGCATACATAAAGGAACATTCCTTCCAGCGCAGCGAAACGCCGGTTTACAAGCTCTCTTCGGGTAACCTCAGCACCTTTTATTTCAACCTCAAAAAGACAACCTATTCCCCAAAAGGTCAATATCTCGTGGGCAACCTCGTATTCGACAAGATGAAGGAACTGAGATTAAGGCCCAGGGCCATCGGCGGTCTCACCATGGGCGCCGATCCCATTGCTACGGCCACTGCCTATACCTCATATATCCGGAACGAACCTCTCGAGGCCATGGTCATCCGGAAGGAGCCGAAGGGCCACGGCACCATGAACCAGATCGAGGGAAATGTAGAGGCCGGCGATGATGTGATCATCATTGACGATGTGGTCACCACGGGAGGGTCAACCATAAAGGCCGTAGAAGCGGCGAAAAAGGCGGGGCTGAATATCATCGCGGTGATCATCCTCCTTGACAGGGGCGAATTCGACGGCAGACAGAATATCGAGCGGCTCGGCTATCCGGTATATTCCATCCTCACGATAAAAGACTTCGATTAGAGGAGTAAAAACATTTCTTCCCTCATCATCGACGGATATAATCTCATCGGCATTTACCACAAAGACCTCGAGGCACAGAGGGAAAAGCTCATTGGACTCCTGATAGAATACAGGAAGCGGAAAGGCCACGACATCGTGGTTGTCTTCGACGGGTGGAAGGGAGGAACGGGCATCGAAAGTTCTTCAGTGAGAGGAGGAGTGAAGGTCATTTATTCGAGGCTTGGAGAGAAGGCCGATGCGGTGATAAAGCGTATACTCTCTTCAGAGAGGCGTGAATGGATCGTGGTGAGCTCTGACAGGGAGATCGCCGGTCATGCATGGGCGACGGGGTCCATCCCCATAGGGTCGGGAAAATTCCTCCCTTTCCTCGAACCGGCAGAGTCGGGAGTGCAATCGGGCTCTGATGTTTCCTTTTCAGAAAAAGAGGAAGGCGAAGAGGAAACGGACGGCTCCAGAAGGGGCAGGGCCCGGCAATTGTCAAAAAAAGAAAAGACGATCAAAAGGGCGCTGGGAAAGCTCTGATGAGGACACTTTTCAAATTGCGGCCGGCGGATTCCCTGACCATCATTTTCCTCCTCTTCCTTATGATGGTGTCCCTGGGTTTCCATGCCAAGATAACCCACGTGAAGGCCCTCATCCTCACGTACGCGGTCCTTTTGGCCGTGCAGATCTTCCTTATCAGAAACCGGAAGGCACGTCCCAATCCCCCCATCCCCCCTTTACAAAAAGGGGGGGAAGGGGGGATTAAGTGGGTTCTGGATATGGTCCGCAGTGTCGTTTTCCCGGTGATATGCGTTCTTGTAATATTCGACAGTCTGGAATGGCTGGTTCACGATATCAATCCAAGGGATATCGACCCTCTGCTCATCCGCCTTGACTACCTTATCTTTAAGGGCTATCCTACCGTAATGCTTGAATCCTTCCAGAATCCCCTGGTTACCGATATGCTTCAGATCGCCTATTCCAGCTATTACTTTCTGCCCATCTCCCTTGGCGTCATTTTGAAGTTCCAGAAAAGAGATGAAGAATTTGACCGGACGGTCTTCCTGATCCTCCTCTGCTTTTATCTCTCCTATGTGGGCTATATGCTCTTCCCCGCCCTGGGTCCCCGCTACACCATGAACCATCTCCAGTCGACGGATCTTCAAGGCCTGTTCCTCGCAGAGCCCGTGCAGGAATTCCTCAACAGGCTTGAGGGTGTAAAAAGGGACGCCTTTCCCAGCGGGCATACCGGGGTGGCGCTGGTAGTATTGGGCCTTGCATACAGGTTCCATAAAGCATTCTTCTCTATAGCCCTTCCGGTGGTGGCGATGCTGATTTTTTCTACGGTATACTGCCGGTACCATTATGTGGTTGATGTCATCGGGGGCATGATCCTCGCAGCGATTACATTTTTCATTGGAGAAAAATACTATGGATACTGGGAAGTCAGGAACAATATTAATCATTGAGGACGAAAAGAAGATCTCTGACATCGTTGAGCTTTACCTCAAGAGGGAAGGCTTTGTGACGAGAACTGCCGGTACCGGGGAAGAGGCGATGAGGCGCTTCAACGAGCCCTTTGATCTGATCATCCTTGATCTGATGCTCCCGGATATTTCGGGGGAGGAGCTCTGCAGCGCCATCAGAGAGACATCGGATGCCCCTATCATCATGCTCACCGCAAAGAGCGGCGAGGAAGACAGGATACGGGGGCTCGGGTTAGGGGCTGATGACTATGTGGTCAAACCCTTCAGCCCCAGGGAGCTTGTGGCAAGGGTAAAGGCTCAGCTGCGGAGGACAAAAAAAGGAACCCGGCGGGTATTGAGCTTCAATCAGGGCTTTCTCACCATGGATACCGACAACCATGAAGTGAAAAAGAAAGGTGTTCCCGCGGTCCTTACTCCCACGGAGTTCCGGATCCTGATGATCCTCGCTGACAAGCCGGGAAGGGTGTTCAGCAGGCTCCAGCTTATCAATATGGTTCAGGGATACGATTTCGAAGGCTACGACAGGACCGTGGACGCCCACATAAAGAACCTGAGGCAGAAGATAGAGGACGACCAGCGGAATCCTCTCTTCATAAAGACCGTCTACGGAGTGGGCTACAAGTTCACAGGCATCCTCGATGAGGACTAAGCTTTTTCTCGCCTTCGTTCTGGTCATCCTTATTGCCCTTATCTCCAACCTTATCTTTGAACGGCTCATCATGCGCGATTTTGATGAATATACCCGGGGCACCAGGGAAGACCACCTCTACTGGGTCCTGGCGGCGATGGAGGGCAGTTATCAGGACGGCAGATGGGACATGAACCTGCTGTCCGAGGCGGTCCACTGGGGCATGATGCTCGGGTTCGATATCAGGGTGGAGGACAAGGAGGGCAGGGAGATAACGAACTCCCATAGGGTAATGGATTCCCTCCCCCCGATGATGAAGCGCAGGATGGAATCCATCATCCACAGTCATTCGGCAGAAGGGGAATACGAGCAGTACCCCCTGTATGCAGAGGGCAGCGAACTGGGGACGCTCTCTGTCAGATCTCTGAAGAAAGAGGGGCCCCTGAAGGTGAAAGGGACCATTTTCAAGGAAAGGGGACGGAATTTCCTGATCATATCCTTTCTCATTGCCGGGATAAGCGCAGTGGCCATGGCGATCTTTCTGAGCCTCACCCTCTCACGGCCGGTGAGGAGACTGAAGATTGCCGCGGAGAGGGTAGCCAAGGGTGATTTCAGCGCCAGGGTGACTTCGGTATCAAGGGATGAGATCGGGAGACTTTCAGAGAGTTTTAACTATATGGCGGAGGCCCTCCAGAAGGAGGAACTGCTCAGGAAACGCCTCACCTCAAATATTGCCCATGAACTGAGGACGCCCCTTGCGGTGATGAGGGCCCAGGCAGAGGCGATGATAGACGGAGTCGTCGAAAATAAGGGAGAAGGGCTCGAAAATATCAGGAACGAGATTGAAAAACTGACGCGCCTTGTGGAAGGGATCGAAGACCTGACAAAGGCAGAGGCCAGTTTTTTTTCTCAGGGCGAAGAGCGGCGGATAAACCTGAAGGAGTTCCTCAAGGGAACGGAAAGCTCCATGGAGCCTATATTCCGTGAAAAGGGACTTCAGTTCTCTGTGGTTGACAGGGGCGACATGGAAGTGACGGCTGATCTGGATAAACTCGAAAGGATACTGAAGAATATCATTTCGAACTCCCTAAAATACACGGGCAAAGGCGGGGTATGGATCGATTATGGAAGAGAGGGCAGGGAGTTCTTTATGGAAGTGAGGGACACCGGAATAGGCATCCCGGAAGATGAGATGCCGAAGATATTCATGAGATTCTACCGGGGCAGGGGCGCAGTGGACAGAGGAGTGGGCATAGGCCTTGCGCTGGTAAAGGAGCTTGTTGATGTAATAGGCGGGAGGATCGAGGTAAAGAGCAAAGTGGCAGAGGGGACCGCCATAAGGGTATGGCTGCCGATAAAAATATAATAAAGGTCAAGGTTGAGGTTGAGAAATCCCTTAACCCCAGCCTTAACCAGGGTTTTTCTGAGTATGCAGATTCCTTTTAAGAAAACAAAGAACGGCATCTCCATCCAGGTGAAGGTCCAGCCCCGTTCTTCAAGAAAGGGGATCGAAGGCGTTGCCGGTGATACCGTCAAGGTGTATCTCACCTCCCCCCCCGCAGAGGGCGCTGCCAACGAACAACTCATTGAGGTTTTATCTGAGGGGCTGGGAGTGAAGAAAAGCGCCATTCATATCATTAAGGGGTTGTCCTCCAGGCACAAGCTCATAGAGATCAAAGGAGTGGAAAAGATATGATTCTTCACATTTCCTTCACGGTTTTCTTCTACAATGATAGCTATAATATGAAGAGAGCAATGCGTTATGTGCTGCCGCTCATAGTGTTGCTGATAACCGCGGCCAATGGTTACGCGGCAGAACGTGCCATGCCCTATGGCGATTATCCCCAGTGGAACAGCGCCTACGGCATATGCAGGGAAAATCTCGGCCCGAAAGAAGCTGAAATCGCCATCGAGAAATACTTTGCGGGCAAGGGATTACGGGCAACGAACATGCGCCACAAGGATCGGTTTATCGAGGCAGACATATACAGGGACAACCGGCTGTACGACAAGATTCTTTTCGATAGAAAGACAGGAAGAATTCGCTCGATCTATTAGCCCGTTGTCTTGACAAAGAATCCGGCGAACCCCTATACTCTCACCATATGAGCCAGGACCTCTATGAACTCTACCAGATGGGCAATGACCTCTTCGATGCGGGGAGATATACCGAGGCAGAACCTGTCCTCCGTGATGTTATCAAGCTTAATCCCAACTATGCTGATGTGCTCAATAAACTCGGCATTATCACGCATTTAAACAGCAGGTTCAAGGAGGCATCCGAGTATTTTGAGCGCGCCCTCGTGTTAAACCCGATGTATACCGAGGCGTCCCTGAACCTTGCCATCACCTATAATGAGATGGGCGAGTTCAAGAAGGCCCAGGAGGTATTTTCCCTGGCAGCGCAGATAGCTCATCCTACTCCCACATCCCTGGACCCCTTTGCGGCAAGGAAGCTGGCGAACGAGCATTACAAGATCGGGAACATCTATCTTGAATTCGGCATGTGGGATGATGCCATTGAGGAATACGAGAAGGCGGTCAAACTCCATCCCGAGGCTGCTGATGTCCATACCAAGCTCGGCATCGCCCTGAGGAGCAAAGGGCAATATGAAGATGCGGTCATTTATTTTGTCAAGGCCAAGGAGATCAATCCCGATTACGGCCAGGGATGGGTGCAGCTCGGTCTTACCTACTATATGAAAGGCATGATAGGTCTTGCCCTTGAGGAATGGGAGAACGCATTACGGTACAACCCGAAACTCGAAGAGGCAAAGACCTACCTTCGGCTCCTGCGGAAAGAGGACAAATAGGAGAGTGTCCCTCCTCGAGGTAAGGGATCTTAGCATTTCCTTCAGCACATCGTCGGGCCCCCTTAACGTCGTCAACAAACTGAACTTCTCGATCAATGAAGCGGAGGTCTTCGGTCTTGTGGGCGAAAGCGGTTGCGGAAAGAGTCTCACTGCCCTTGCCATTATGGGCCTTCTGCCGGAGAATTCCTTTGCAGAGGGCGAACTCCATTTCAAAAGCAGGGACCTTCTCACCACGGATAAAGAATCCATGCGAAGGCTTCGGGGCAAAGAGATATCCATGATCTTCCAGGAGCCCATGACCTCCCTTAACCCTGTGCTCACCATAGGCTATCAAATTGCAGAGGTTCTCACCACGCACATGGGGAAAAGCGCAACGGAGAAGGTGGTGGAACTGTTGAAGGCGGTGAAGATCCCTTCTCCCGAGATACGGCTGAAGGAGTATCCCCATCAGATGTCAGGGGGGATGAGACAGCGGATAATGATCGCCATGGCAATCGCATGCAATCCTTCCCTTCTCATTGCGGATGAACCCACAACAGCCCTGGATGTGACCATTGAGGCCCAGATCCTTGAACTCATGAGGAATCTGAGAGAGGAAAGAAAGATGGCAGTCCTGCTCATCACCCACGACATCGGAGTAATTGCTGAAAATGCGGAGAGGGCGGCGGTCATGTATGCAGGAAGGACCATGGAGATCTCCCGGGTCTCACAGGTGCTTGAAACGCCGAAGCATCCTTACACCATAGGACTTCTGGAATCCCTCCCCAAGCGAAAGGGGATCCCCCTCAAACCGATCCCTGGTTCGGTGCCGAGACCGGAGGAACTCCCTCCGGGCTGCAAGTTCTCGGACCGGTGCAGATATATGATTCCCGACTGCCGGAAAGAGGAGCCCGCTCTCAGGGAGATCATCCAGGGTCATTTCGCACGGTGCATAAGGGCTGAGGAGATGCAGTGGACATTATCGATGTAGTTGACCTCAGGAAATATTTCCCCGTGAAAGCCGGGCCGTTTATGAAACGGGGGTCTCTCAAGGCGGTGGACGGGGTGACTTTCTCCATAAAGCATGGAAAGGTCTTTTCCCTGGTGGGGGAGAGCGGCTGCGGAAAATCCACTGTGGCCAGGCTGGTCCTCAGGCTTTTGAAACCGAGCGGGGGAGACGTGCTGTTTAAAGGAAGCAGGGTCTCCGAACTTGAGGGAAAATCCTTAAGGGCCTTCAGGAAATCTGTCCAGATCATCTTTCAGGACCCCTTTGCATCCCTGAACCCGAGGATGACGGTCCTCGACACCCTTTCCGAACCCCTGAATATCCATAAGATCGTTCCGAAGACAGAAATTAAGGAAAAGGTGGTGAGCCTTCTGAAAAGTGTCGGGCTCCAGCCCGATGTGTTGGACCGCTACCCCCACGAATTCAGCGGGGGCCAGAGACAGAGGATATGCATTGCGCGGGCCCTTGCGGTATCCCCGGAGGTCATCATAGCGGATGAACCTCTTTCAGCGCTGGATGTATCAATACAGGCGCAGGTGCTGAACATCCTCCAGGATCTGAAAAAGGAATCGAATATCTCGTTCCTCTTTATCAGCCACGATCTCCGGGTGGTGCAGTATTTCAGTGACGAGGTGGGAGTGATGTACCTTGGAAAGATCGTGGAAAATGCAAAGGCAGAAGACCTCTTTAACGAACCGCTTCACCCCTACACAGTTGTCCTTCTCTCGTCAGCGCCCAAGATCAGACCTGACAGTCAGAAGCGGATAATCCTCAAAGGCGACGTGCCGAGCCCCATAGACATACCCGGCGGATGTCCCTTCCATCCGAGATGCCCGAAGAGATTTGAGCCCTGTCATAAAGTAGCGCCTGAATTGAAAGAGCCGGCAGGGCATGGATTCAGCGGGAGGCTCGTCTCCTGCCACCTCTGGAATCCTTATTAGATCACTTACGACAACGGGTGATGAATCGACTTACTGAGAGCCTAAGAGCGTTGTAATCTTATCCCGGATTTTGGCGGAATCCCATTCCTCTTCGCCGAGATACTTTTGAACGATAGCACCGTTTCTGTCCAGGAGAAACGTGGTGGGAAGAGAAAACACCTTGAATTGTCTTGCGACCTTGCTGTCGGAATCCATGAGAACAGGGAAGCCCACAGGATTCTTGCCGAGAAAATCTTTAACTGACGACCTGCTCCTGTCCGTGGAGACCGCAACGACGACTAGACCCCTGTTTCGGTATTCCCGGTAAAGCTTGTTGAGGGAGGGCATTTCATCCCTGCAGGGAGGGCACCACGTGGCCCAAAAGCTTATCAGCACGACGTTCCCTTTAAGAGAAGACAGAGAGACGGCTTTATCGTTCATGTCCTTCAGGGTAAACTCGGGAGCCTTCTTCCCCACGAGTTCATCGATGCTCCATGGTGACGGAGCCTCAGCGGTCAGGAAGAGAAAGGAAAGAACGATCAGAAAATACCTCATATCACCTCGGGGAAAAATGAATTCTCGTGGTATTTTACAGGCACAATTGGCTGTTTATCAAGGGTTAACTGATGATCGCAAAATCGCCGATAGAAAATTGTTATTGCGCGTGAAACGGAGCAAGCTCGCTTCAATGCCACCAAACAACTCCCGGAACTGCTTTCTGCGAACTTAACAGTCCCAGGGAAAAAGGTTATGCATCTACCGGTTGGTACTTGGCTGCCTTTCTTCTATCAGTAGGAAATTTCAAAGCGATCGATCTTTTCTCCTTCCTTTCATCGGATTCATATTCCATTGTTCCCTGGTTCTCTTGAACAATAACATAAACCAGCTGCAACAGCATGTCCAATCCTATTTCCTTTTGAGGGAGCGGTGATCCTAATTCCTTCGTAAGTTGTTCACCCGGTTTCTGATAACTGAAGGTTACTGTGATCTCAATATTTTTGGCGCGCTCTTGGCCCATTGCCTTCAAGGGGACAAATGACTTCGTCAAGAACTCAATGATCCCACCAGAAGGTATCGAGGCCATCGCATACTTAAGAACTGTATCCAAAATAAAGGTCACTTGTTCATCGGGGACGATGGTCTCAGGCAGCTCCTTTTCAAATCTCTTCAATATCCTGGTTTTCCTCTCTTCCAGTCTGGCCTGATGTTTCCTTAACACCTCTTCGATGAGGGTGTTCACAGTGTCTTTCTTAATTATGGGCGTGGTGGACTTGATAAAGTTGAGAAAACCATTCATCAACAGATCAATTTTTTCGATGTCACTCGTGAGTTTTTTGTAGAACGCCTCACCGAATTCTCTATCAATAAACTTTTCATGCGAAAGATGTGCAAGGTCTTCGATAGAACCCAGGATGCTTTTCGCACGATGAACTAAGCCAATAAACAAAGACCGATCCATTAACAACTCTCGATCCCGCCTCTTGGTGGGGCTAGTGGTGCCATAAACTTGAATAGCCCCGAAGATACGAAAGGGTCGCTTTGATTCCCCGCATCATCTCTTGAGGTAATTCCGATATGGTACATTCCCTGTTCCGTGGGGAATTCAGGCCACTCATCAGGAATGATCATCTCGGTCTTTCCCGAAACCACCTTGAAAGTTATTCCCGGAGTGGACTCCCATCTGAAATTATTAGGATCATAAACTGTTTGGTCGGTACTCGCATATACCACATAGCTTGTGACTCCTGGGACAGCTTCCCACCAAATACGTCGTCTACGAATGAATGGCATAACGTTCTCCTCCTCTCCAGCTATTTATCAGTTGAAGGTTTGAAAATGGAGCCAAGGCAAGCTTCTTCGCCATTTTCATTTTCCCTTTTCCCCATCCTTTCCCGCCAGAATTTCCCCACCGAGAAAGCAGCGAAGGCAGTTCAAAGCTCACACCGTCCTTTTCAATCGTTCCCTCTCCAAACAAGAAGGCCGAACTTACCAAAGAATTATCTTCGGCAGCTCGGCCATCTTCCCAATGAAGACCCGCCGCTTTCCGCCCCCTTCTCACAAAGGGTTTGGCTTTGTCGGGATCGCTATTATCTAAGATATATATATCACAGAATAATAGCGTTGTCTACTGAAAAATCCGGGGAAAATCCGGGCTGTTATGGAGTGGAAACGTAGTCGTTGTTGGGGACTTGTTGAAATCTGCAGTTATATTGGAAGCATCAAATTTACAGTATAGGAAGTATTTCTCGTTTTTTCACTCGGGCAACAATTATAGTTCTTCACTCTATCCTCATAATCCGCGGCGGCACAAGTTTAAAGGGTCTCTTACAGAACCTCCAGGATGCCATAATAGTTTTAAAATAAAATTGGCACATCTTATAGTGCTTGTTCGTGCAGTATTTTCGAAATTCAAAAACACTTGGCACATAAACTTCTTTATTGGCCCTGCATGATAAGTAATTTTCTTCTAGAAAAGTACATCCCATAACTTTTTCCCCTTGACTCTTATCCACCACTAAATGATTACAGCCGTGCTGTTAACCTGAAACCAAGAAGTACAGCACTGCCGACCATCCATGATAGTCCCAATCCGTTGCATTTCAAAATGAAGTATATTCTCAGTTACAAAATGATGTGATGCCACCACTATAGTACTTTCCGAAGATTAAGAAAGGATTAAAATTGGATTAAGAATTCTTAATGTACTAAGATATGAAGATACCCCCATGTAAGACAAGAGCATTATTCGACAGGTACAACAGAGTAAATGAGGCTCATTGATTCTTCAGAGTGCCGGTGGTGGGAATCGAACCCACACGAGGTCGCCCTCACCGGATTTTGAGTCCGGCGCGTCTGCCAGTTCCACCACACCGGCTGTAGAAAAGATAGCACAAAAAGTCGGCCTTTCACAACCCTTGATTTATCACCACTTATCCTTTATCCTTCAAGTATGAAAGAAGAGTCCGTGGACTTTCTCGTCATCGGCAGCGGTGTCGCAGGCCTGAGGGCTGCCATAGAACTGGCTCACCACGGCACTGTCCTCATCGCCACAAAGGATGTCCCCACCGAAAGCAGCACAGAGTATGCCCAGGGAGGTATCGCCGTTGCCATGAGCGACGAAGACGAGGTCGGTATCCACTTGGAAGACACACTGAGGGCCGGAGACGGTCTCTGCAGAGAAAGCGCGGTGAAGGTATTGGTGGAGGAGGGACCGTGGCGGATCAGTGAACTGATCTCCTGGGGCGCTGAGTTTGACCGGGAAGGCACGAAGCTCGCCTTCACAAGGGAAGCGGCGCATTCGAAAAACCGCATCCTCCATGCCCACGGTGACTCCACAGGGAAGGAACTGGAACGGGTGCTCATTGCAAAGGTCCGCACGTACCAGTCCGTGAAGAAATATCCCTTTGCGTTTACCGTTGACTTGATGGTCAATGAAGGTGAATGTTTTGGCGCCTCTATGGTGAAGGACGGGGAGGTCATCCACCTTTCTGCAAAGGCGACCATCCTCGCCACCGGTGGAGCCGGGCAGATCTATGAAAGGACGACGAACCCTGCAGTGGCAACAGGGGATGGAATGGCCATCGCTTTCCGGGCCGGGGCTGTTCTTGAAGATATGGAGTTTGTTCAGTTTCACCCCACGAGCCTCTACATGCCGGGGGCGCCCCATTTTCTCCTGAGCGAGGCGATGCGTGGAGAAGGCGCTCTCCTCAAGAATATCCACGGGGAACCCTTTATGAAAAACTATCATCCCTCTGCAGAACTCGCGCCGAGGGATGTGGTATCCCGCGCAATCATATCTGAGATGGTCCGGACGAAGAGCGCCCATGTGTATCTCGATTTGACCCACCTCGACAAAGAGTTTGTGAAAAGGCGATTTCCCCGCATCAACCTCACCTGCAGGATGTACAACATTGATATCACGGAAAATCTTATCCCTGTGTCTCCCGCGGCCCACTATATCATGGGTGGGATCAGGACCGATCTGAACGGTGCGACCAATATAAAGGGCCTTTACGCTGCCGGAGAAGTTGCCTGCACAGGCGTGCACGGGGCAAACAGGCTCGCAAGCAACAGCCTCCTCGAAGGGCTTGTGTTTGGGGCAAGGGCGGGAATTGCTGCTTCGCAGCATGGCTCAGAAGGCCGGATGCACGGAACTCCGAAAGCTCAGGGACTGCATCATGCTCCCTCAACCCTTTCACGCTTCAGCTCTTCCTACCTGGATGGGATGAGGACTTCCCTGAGGAGGCTGATGTGGGAAAGGGTAGGGATCATACGATGTGCGGAGTCGCTATCCATAGCAGAGGACAGCCTTTCACAGTGGGAACCTGAGGTGAATGAAATTTCTGTTACAAGAGAGGAGCAGGAACTGAGAAACATGCTCATGGTTTCCCGTTTGATCACTGAAGCGGCGCTTGAAAGAAAGGGGAGCGTCGGGGCACACTTCCGGTCGGATTTTCCCCTCAGGGGTGATGACGGGAACAGGCATATCCTGTGGGAAAAAGGAAGAATGCTGAAGGAATGAACAGAAGAAAGGCGAAGGCAAACCTGCTCACGATTCACACAATAGGGAAAAGGGCCGCGTAGGTAGAATGGTATGCTCCGGGAATTCATACTTCCTTCATAAATGTGTGATTAAATGGGCTATGATAAACTTAAAAGAAAGGAGGTTAGAAAGATGAAACTGTTAAAAGCAGCCTTATTTGCACTGATATTTTCCCTCGTTCCGGCTTATGCATATTCCGCATCCCTGGGAGATTTGCGCGTAAATTACCTTGCCGGTGATGTCCAGGTAAAAACCGCTGATACATCAGAATGGGTTCCCGCTTCCATTAATATGCCGTTAATGAGCGGCGATGCCCTTTGGGTTCCTGAAGGAGGGAGGGCCGGGATCCAGCTGAGGGACGGCACCTATGTGAGACTCAATGAAAACTCCTCTTTCGAAGTGCTCACCATAGGGGATGATTCTTTTCAGTTTTACCTTTCCCTTGGCCATGCATATGTGAATTTCAGAGGACGGCAAGGTACGCTCTTCCAGATGGATACCCCTGTCTCTTCCTCCCGCGCTTATGACAGGGCAAGGTTCAGGGTCGATGTCTCCGATAATGGCTTTACCGACGTATCGGTCTTCAACGGCGCAGTATTTACGGAAGGCCGGAACGGCAAAACCAGGGTGACTGCGGGCAATATCCTTTCCGTTGGAGGAGATACGTATGCAGAACTCGCTCCCCTCGGTCCTGCTGATGACTGGGAGAGGTGGAACAGGGAGATGGACAGGAAGCTTGAAAAGAGGTATAGCACACGCTATCTCCCCAGCGAACTGAGCCCCTACAGTTATGATTTTGACGAGTACGGAAAATGGGTATACGTAAGAGACTACGGGTATTGCTGGACGCCGACGGTGATCTCTGTGGGATGGGCACCATACAGGCTCGGCAGGACCGAGGG
>JAMCQB010000004.1 GCA_023382175.1 Nitrospirota bacterium
ATCACTTGGCCCGGAGGGACTCTTACCATGTCTATGAATGCCAATTCTGCCGTCAAACATAAACTATTACTTTATCTTGATCGTCTTCAACGTGCAGCATGATCGGTTTTTTATGCAACGTTAAGGTATTATCATCCTTCCTGGACTGCCACAGTTGATTATAACAGATTGAAACGGACAAGGTTTCCGAGAGACATTATAACAGTCAGGATAACAGTCAGGGGAAAAACCGGCAGTTACCCTCTTCACACTTCAACAATAATCGGCATGATCATGGGACGGCGTTCCATGGTGTTGCGGAGATACTTCTTGAGGGTGCTTCTCAGTTTTGCCTGGAGCAGAGACGAATCGGTAATCATCTCCTTGTCCATGTGACTCAGGGTCTCCAATACCAGTTCCTTTACGTCGTTCATTACATCGGGTGAAGCGTCCTCGAAAACGAAACCCCGGGAAATAATATCCGGACCGGACACAATATTTCCGGTGAGTTTTTCAACAGCAATGTGCACGAGAACAATGCCGTCATGGGCAAGCCTCCGTCTGTCCCGCAGCACCATATCCTCCACGTCGCCCATGCCTTTGCCGTCAATGAAGACCCTTCCTGAACTCACCGCACCGTTCTTTGCAGCGCCTGCTTCAGAGATCTCCAGGACCTCTCCGTTTTCAAGGATGAAAATATTCTCCTTGGGTACCACCGTCTTTTCCGCAAGCATCCCATGATACCTCAGATGCCGGTATTCCCCGTGGATAGGCATGAAGTATTTCGGCCTCACCATGTTCAGCATCAACTTCAGCTCCTCCTTTGAAGCATGCCCCGAAACATGGATTTCCGACACTTTTTCATAGATGACATTAGCGCCGCGCCTGAAGAGGTGATTGATGATCTTGCCTATAGAGCGTTCGTTGCCAGGGATGATCTTCGCCGAGAGGATAACGGTGTCGCCATCTTTTATCTGTATGGTCTTATGCTCGCCGATGGCTATCCGGGAGAGAACGCTCATGGGCTCACCCTGGCTTCCTGTGGTAATGATGACCACCTCTTCATCATGCAATTTGTTCAGGTCCTCAAGCCTCAGCCATGTATTTGCCGGGATACTGAGATACCCGAGGTCGAGGGCTATCTGGGAATTGGACACAATGCTCCTTCCGCAGAGGATCACCTTTTTCCCGTACATCACCGCCACATCAATGGCCTGCTGTATCCTGTGGATATTAGAAGCAAAGGTGGAGATGATGATCCTGCCCTTTACCTTCGAGAATATGTCCTCAAAGGCCCTCCTCACCTCTTTTTCGGAGAAGGTGAAACCGCCCTTTTCCGCATTCGTGCTGTCGGAAAGCAGCAGGAGGGTCCCTTTTTCCCCATACTCCGAAAATCGATGGAAGTCCATTAGCTGGCCGTCCACAGGGGTGGGGTCGAGCTTGAAGTCACCGGTATGGACCACTCTCCCCAGGGGGGTGTTTATGCAAAGCCCCACTCCGTCCACAATACTGTGGGTGACCCTCACAAATTCAATGTTGAACGCACCCAATTGGATCACGTCCCTCGGCCTCACCGCGATAAGCCTGATGCGCTCCAGATGGTGCTCTTTGAGCTTCTCCTTTATCAGACCGATGGTGAGGGGAGTCCCGTACACAGGGACATCGATCTCCTTTAACAGAAAAGGGAGAGCCCCGGTGTGGTCTTCATGTCCGTGGGTAATGATGATCCCCTTGATCTTCTCCCTGTTTTCGAAGACATAGGAATAATCGGGAATGACGAAGTCTACGCCGAGCATGTCTTCCTCGGGGAACATGAGGCCGGCATCCACGATGATGATGTCGTCGGAATACTCAAATACCGTGGAGTTGAGGCCGATCTCCTCGACCCCGCCAAGGGGAATTATGGAAAGGGAGTTATTCAATTACGCCAGCAAGAATTCCAAGAGCGCCTTCTGGGAATGGAGCCTGTTTTCCGCCTGGTCAAAAACCACGCTGCGGGATCCGTCCATGACCTCATCTGTTATCTCTTCTCCGCGATGGGCAGGGAGACAGTGAAGCACGATGGCATCCTTTTTTGCGCAGGAAAGGAGCGCATTATTCACCTGATAGGGCCTGAACCTCCGTTTCCTCTCCTCGGCCTCCTTTTCCTGTCCCATGCTTACCCATACATCAGTGTAGACGACATCAGCCCTGCCTGCAGCCTCCCGGGGATCCCGGAGGATAATGATCTCGCTCTTTGCAGCATCCCTCGCCCTCTCAAGGACATCAGGGTCAGGCTCGTATCCCTCGGGACATGCCATGGACAGATTGATCTCCATCTTCGATGCGGCCTCTATCAATGAATTCGCCACATTGTTGCCGTCTCCTATGAACGCAAGGTGTATGCCCTTGAGCCCGCCCTTCTTCTCCTGTATTGTCAGGAGGTCGGCAAGGGCCTGACATGGATGATGACGGTTCGAAAGACCGTTGATCACCGGGATAGATGCATGGGATGAAAATTCCTCGAGCCTCGAATGCTCAGAGGTTCTTATGACAACAGCATTCAAATACCGCGAAAGGGTTCGGGCAGTATCCCCGATGGTCTCACCCCTCCCCATCTGGAGTTCGCCGTGGTTCATATAAAGCGCCTGGGCGCCCAACTGGTATATCCCTGCCTCGAAGGATACCCTTGTCCGCGTAGATGCCTTTTCGAAGAGAAGACCGATACTTTTCCCCATGAGAGGACACCGGTTGCCGTCCTTCCCGGATTTGAGTTCCAGCGCCCTCCTGATGATAGAGTCAATTTCTCCGGTAGAGAGATCCCAGACAGTAAGAAAATCCCTTTTCATGACAATCTCCCTAAAATATCGTCGAGTATGTCCAGCATGTGGTCAAAGTCCTTTTCCTGCACAATGAGAGGCGGCGTAAACCTCAACACATTCCCGGCGGTGCAGTTGATAATCACGCCCCTGTCCATACACGCTTTCACAATGGTGGTGCATTCCCGCGTAAGTTCCATGCCCACGAGGAGACCTATGCCCCTCACATCGGTAATCACACTGGGGTGCTCCTTCTTCAGCTCATTGAGACCTTTCAGGAGATACTCTCCCATTCTCCTGCACTGGTCGAGAATGAACCCGTCCTCAAGGAGCGTCTCCATGGTGGCGATGGCTGCGGCGCAGGCCAGGGGATTGCCCCCGAAGGTCGATGCATGGTTGCCCGGCTGAAAGGCCGCAGAGACCTTATTGGTAGCAAGCATGGCTCCTATAGGAAAGCCGCCGCCAAGGCCCTTTGCCAGGGTCATGATATCAGGCACAACGCCGAAGTTTTCATAGGCGAAGAGCTTGCCTGCTCTCCCCATACCCGTCTGGACCTCATCGAGTATGAGGAGGAGTCCATGCTTGTCGCATTCTTCCATGACTCGCCTGAGATAGTCGTGGGAGGGAAGCCTGACTCCGCCTTCCCCCTGCACCGGCTCCAGCATCACGGCGCAGGTCTCACCTGTTATGGTCTTTTTCAGGGCATCGATGTCATTGAACTCCACATATCTGAAACCCGGGACAAGGGGCTCAAAACCCTGCTGGAACTTCTTCTGCCCTGTTGCGGTGAGGGTGGCAAGAGTCCGGCCGTGGAACGAGTTCAGAGCGGTAATGATCTCAAACCGGTTCCCTGACATGTTCTCCTTCGCGTACTTCCGTGCAAGTTTTATGGCAGCCTCGTTGGCCTCTGCCCCGGAATTGCAGAAAAAGACCTTTTCAGCAAAGGAATGCTCCACAAGGAGTTTCGCAAGTTTTATCTGCGGTTCGTTGTGGTAGAGGTTCGACACGTGGATCAGCCTTTGGGCCTGTTTCTGGAGCGCAACCACGACCTTGGGGTGGCAATGGCCGAGGATGTTCACCGCAATGCCTCCCACGAAGTCGAGATATTCCTTGCCGTCAGAACTCCAGACATGCATCCCCCTTCCCTTTCTGAGAACAACGGGGAATCTGTCGTAGGTGTTCATGATATAGTGGCTCGATTCCTCAAGGACTTTCTTTATTTCCATAGAGAAATGATAACGGAAAATCCAATAAAAATCAAATAAATAGCGGATTCGCAAGGGGAAATGCAGGGTTTCTCCCTGATATAATCCTGGTCACCGCCCCATGAGCTGGACGTATTTTGCGATGCCGTTTCTCGTGATCAGTCCGGTCAGCTTATCCTGCTCCATCACCGCAAGCCTTCCCTGATCCTCACTGATCATCAGTTCCAGGGCCTTCAGCGCGTCATCATTTTCGGAAACCTCCCCTCTTCTGTCATGAGGGGTCAGGATTGCGGAGACCTTCACTTCATGCCATCTTTCCCTCGGCACATCCTTGACCTCCTTCAGCGTCACAAATCCGAGGAACCTCTCCTTTCCCATCACCGGGAAACCACCGTAGCCGTACCTGAGAAAGTATTCGTTTACCGCAGTCTCCACCGTCATATCAGAGGGCATGGTAATGATTTCCCGTGTCATGATAGCTCTGACCTTCACACCGGCAAGGGTTTGCTGAAGACTTGCCTGCTGATAGCTTGCCTGGGCAGCAGTATGGAGAAACCACCCGATGAGCATAAGCCATAGGCCGCCGGTAAGACCGGCGAACAGGGAAAAAAGACCGAAAAAGACGAAAAACAGAGCGATCTTCTGGCCGTAGCCGGATGCTTTCCGGGTAGCATAAAAGAAGTCACCGCTCTTCTTCCAGATAAAAGCCCTTACCACCCTTCCTCCGTCCATGGGAAAACCGGGAATGAGGTTGAACACGCCCAGTATGAGATTGAGCTGGGCAAGATACGAAAAGAGGGCCCTTGCCAGCTCCCCTGTTACCGCAAAGTAAAGGAGAAGAAACAGGAAGGAGAGAACGAAGCTCGACAGCGGCCCTGCAACGGCAATTCTGAGCTCAGCGCCGGGATCCGGGGGCTCGGCCTTCATCTGTGACACGCCTCCGAAGATATACAGGGTGATATTGACTATGGGGAGTCTATATCTCAGGGCAATGACGGAGTGAGCAAGCTCATGGAGCGCTACGGATACAAAGAGGAGTATGGCGGCAATGGCGCCCGCGACCCAAAAGGAGAGGGTCGGCAACTGAGGCGCAGCCTTCGGAAAATAAAAGGTGGACAGCGACCATGTAATCATGCCGAAGATGATAAGCCATGAGAAATGCACCCTTATGGGGATTCCCATAACAGTTCCTATCTTCCACGAGCCGTGCTCCAGTGACGAGTTCATTTTCCCACCTGCATATGCACTATGATGTACTCTTCATTATACCATTCCGGTCCCCGTTGTCCTTCCATGCAAAAAAAATCCAGTGAGGGCCGGAGCTTAAGAAGTCCCGGGAGGGAGATAAGTCCCCGCGTTTATGAGGTCCTTTGGCAGTCCGTATTACCATGTAACGTGAATTTTTTCTTGACTTTGTTATTGATATATGGTAATAATTGGAAGGTTTAAAGAGTCCTAACAGGAAGGAGGTGACAGTTCAATGAAGAAGATTATCGCCTTGTTACTTTCATTATTGCTCATAGTAGCGTTTACCATGACTGTGGGCTGCAAGAAGGCTGAGGAACCGAAGCCGGCACCGGCACCAGCTCCTGCTCCGGCGCCAGAGAAGCCGGCAGAGGGCGGGGCACCGGCACCTGGAGCGCCAGCGCCAGCGCCAGCTCCGGCACCGGGCAAATAGTTATTCATTAAAATGTCAGGGGTGGGAAACCCACCCCTGATGTTGCTTTTTTCCGGCAATCATTTTATTATAGAAAAAGCGCAGTTCCTTTTGAAGAGTGGTCAAACCACTTTTTTTTTTGTTATGGACAGAAATGTGGAAGAGAAAATCCGGGCTCTGGCCGCTCAGGCTGCCGATGAGTGTGGTCACGAGCTTGTAGAGGTAAGTCTGCTCGGCAGGGGAAAAAGAACCCTGCTCAGGGTGTTCATTGACAGAGAGGGAGGAGTAACCCTGAATGACTGCGAGGTATTCAGCAGGAGGCTTGAAGCCCTCCTTGATGTGGAAGACCCTATTGCAGGTTCATATACGCTGGAGGTCTCGTCCCCCGGCCTCGACAGGCCGCTGAAGAACCCGAAGGATTTTAGAAGAAGTATAGGAAAACTAGTGAGGATCGTGACAAAGGAAAACATTAACAACCGCAGCTTCTTTCTGGGCAGGCTTGTGGGAGTCAACGGGGATCTCCTCAGGTTGTCTGTTTCAGAAGGCGGGGAGGAAGTCGTCATTCCCTTTGACATCATATCAAAAGCGAGGCTGGAGATAGAGCTGAAATGACAAAAGAACTCTGTTTTATCATTGAGCAGTTGAGCAGGGAGAAGGGTATCCCCAAGGAGATGCTCATTGCCACCCTCGAATCTGCCCTGCTTTCTGCTGCCAGGAAAAAATACGGGGGCAGGACGAACGTCAACCTCAGGATCGACCCCAAAACCTGTGCCATCACTGTTTTTGAAACAAAGAAGATCGTTGAGACAGTGAACGATAAGAACGAAGAGATAACAGTGGAGGATGCCGCAAAGATCTCCCCCGGAAAATTATTGGGCGACGAGGTCGAGGTCCCCATTTTCCTTCAGGACTTCGGAAGGATCGCAGCCCAGACCGCCAAGCAGGTGATCTTTCAGCGGGTGAGAGAGGCAGAGAGAGACGTCATATTCAAGGAGTACAAAGACAAGGTCGGTCGTGTCATCAGCGGGGTGGTGATGCGCAAGGAGCGGGGCATGTATTTCCTGAATATCGGCAAGACCGAGGCGCTCCTCCTTCAGAAGGAGTCCCTTCCCGGAGAGAACCTCAAGAGAGGGGATACGGTCAGGGCTTATATAGAGGACGTCAGGGTTACCCCCAAGGGACCTGTTATCTATCTTTCAAGAACCAACCCGAAATTCGTCCTTGAGCTCTTCGTGATGGAGGTGCCCGAAATCTCAGAGGGGCTCGTGGTCATAAAGAACATCGTTCGTGAGCCGGGGGAAAGGACAAAGATCGCGGTATTCTCCAAAGACCACACCATAGACCCTGTGGGCGCATGCGTCGGTATGAAGGGCACGAGGGTGCAGTCCATCGTGCGTGAGCTGCGCGGCGAGAGAATAGACATCATCCCCTGGACCGATGACCCGAGGATACTGATCTCCCGGGCGCTGAGTCCGGCCACCGTGGACAAGATCGGGATAAACGAAGAAGAAAAAACCGCCATGGTAGTGGTAAATGACCAGCAGTTGTCCCTGGCTATCGGCAAGAAGGGGCAGAATGTGAAGCTCGCGATGAAGCTTACCGGGTGGGATATCGATATCCTGAGCGATTCCGAATACTCAAAGATGAGGAGCGAAGAATCCGACGCTGCGCTTCCGGACAGTCTCAGGAAGGAATCACCGAAAACAGACAAGGGTTCCGGGAAATCAGAAAATTCACCGGAATAACCCCTTCACGCCGCTTTTATGGATAGGGACCCTTCAGAATTCCCGATCCAGTATATAAAAGGCGTAGGCCCCCAAAGGGCGAGATTGCTGGGCCGCCTGGATATAAGGACTGCCCGGGACGCCCTGTACTACCTTCCCTACCGTTATGAAGACCGCCGGAACATCAAAAAGATTTGCCACCTGAGTTACGGCATCATGGAGACCGCCACCGGCAAGATCGTCTCCATGGATGTGGTGAAGCTCCCCAGAAGCCATTTCAAGATATTTGAACTCGTCATCTCCGACGGGACTGGTGTGCTGAAGGGCAAATGGTTCAATCAGCCTTTCATGAAGAAAAACTTTTCCCTTGGGCGGGAGGTGATTCTGAGCGGAGTGGTGAAACGCAACCCCTATTGGGGCATCGGCCTCGAAATCGAGAACCCCGAATACGAATTCACCGATGACGACGCTGAAAACCTCATTCACACCTCCCGGGTTGTGCCGGTGTACCGCACCACTGCGGGAATGAGCGTCAGGCTCCTGCGGTCCATTATGTTCAATGTCATCAGCGCATGCACGGAGCGTCTGGAAGATCCGCTGCCGGAAGAACTCCCTGCAAAATACCACCTTCCTCCTTTGAAGGACAGCATCTGCAATGTCCATTTCCCCAACCAGGAAGCTGACATAGAGAGTCTGAACAAAGGAGTAAGTGATTACCAGAGAAGGCTCTCCTTTGACGAACTCTTTCACCTGGAGCTTGGCATTGCAGTAATGAAGAAAGGCGAAACAAGGGAAAAGGGCATCGCCTTCACCCCGGAAGGTATACTGGTGAAGAGGCTCTTGGAGAAACTCACCTTCAGGCTGACCGGCGCCCAGAAAAGGGTCTTCGGAGAGATACTGAACGATATGAAAAAGCCCTATCCCATGAACCGGCTGATCCAGGGGGACGTGGGCTGCGGCAAGACCATCGTGGCCCTCATGGCCATGCTCTCTGCTGTGGAATGCGGTTATCAGGCCGCGATCATGGCGCCCACCGAGATCCTCGCGGAACAGCATTACCTGAACATCCACAGGCTCGTGGAAGATCTCGGTCTCGGGATATGTCTGCTCACCGGCAGCAAGAAAGAGAGACCGGCAGGAGAGACCACCTCGGGCAGCATGCACATCATCGTGGGAACCCATGCCCTGATACAGGCAGGGGTGAAGTTCAGGAAACTGGGACTTGTGGTGATCGATGAACAACACCGCTTCGGAGTGATGCAGCGTGCATTGCTCCGCAAAAAAGCCCGGAACCCCGACGTCCTGGTCATGACCGCCACTCCCATTCCGAGAACTCTGGCCATGACCGTGTACGGAGATCTGGACTACTCAGTGCTCGACGAACTTCCCCCCCGCAGGAGCCCCGTGCTCACAAGGCTCTTCTACGAGAGCCGGAAGCAGGTCATCTATCAGGCCATCGCTTCGGAGGTGAAAAGGGGGAGACAGGTGTATGCGGTCTATCCTGTTATCGAAGAATCGGAGAACTCTGACCTGAAATCAGCAATGCTCGGCAAAACCGCCCTGGAGAGGATGTTCCCCGGGTACAGAATAGGGCTCATTCATGGTAAGATGAAGACTGCGGAAAGGGAGACGGTAATGGCGTCCTTCAAAAACAGGGAGATCCATATCCTTGTGAGCACCACGGTGATCGAGGTGGGGGTGGACGTGCCCAACGCAACCATGATGCTCATCGTCCATGCCGAGCGATTCGGCCTTGCCCAGCTTCACCAGCTGAGAGGGAGAGTCGGCAGAGGCAGTGACCAGTCATACTGTCTCCTCCTCGCATATCCGCCTGTGGGGGAGGAAGCGAAAAGGAGACTGGAGATCATGGTGAAGACCACCGACGGATTCACGATCGCAGAGGAAGATCTTGACATCAGAGGACCCGGAGAGTTCTTCGGAACAAGGCAGTCGGGAATGCCTGATCTCAAGGTTGCAAGCATTGTGAGAGATGCGCGGCTTCTGGAGCTGGCGCGGAAAGAGGCCTTCGCCATGGTTGACCGTGATCCTTATCTCGAAAAATCACCCCGCCTCAAGAAAACTGTGGAGATGTTCTGGCAGGGGAAAACGGACATATTCAAGATAGGCTGATGCACTCTCATTATTGTCATTCCGAGCGAAGCGAGGAATCTTGCCTTGAGATTGCTTCGGAACTCCGTACCTCGCAATGACAGTGGTGGGCTGAAGGGAGGGACCGATGTGGAAAAGAGTGAAGGACAATCTCGATGCGGGCATAGAGAAAGTGAAGTGGTTTTCGTCTCTGCTGAACGAGAGGATGAAGATAGAAATCTCTCTCTTCAAACTCCTCTATCAGTCTGCTGAAATGGAGAAAAAAAGGGTCGCTCTGATGAAGGCCATCGGAGCAAGGGTCTTTGAGCTGAAAAACGGTCCCGAAAGGCAGGTGCTCAGGGATCCCGTGATACTGGATGCGCTGAAGGCCCTTGAGGAACTGAATGCAGAGATAGAGGATGTGAGGAAAAAGGCGTCGGAGATCGAGAAAATAGAGGCATGACCGCGCTGTACATCATAACATTCGTAGTGGGGTCCATCGTGGGCTCTTTCCTGAACGTCTGCATCTACCGCCTACCCAGGGATTTGTCCATTATCCTCCCCCCTTCCCGGTGTCCGGCATGCAACGCGCCCGTCAAACCGCACGACAACATTCCCCTGATAAGCTTTATCTTCCTCAGGGGAAAATGCAGACATTGCAGGGCAAAGATATCCCCGAGATATCCCCTTGTGGAAGCCCTGAACGCCCTTCTCTTCGTCCTTGTGGTCTGGCGCTTTGGTCTGGGATGGCATACGCCCTTCCTCTTTGCATTCTGCTCCGCGATGATCGTTATCACTTTCATCGACCTTGACTTCCAGATCATCCCCGATGCCATAACCCTTCCGGGAATGGTTGTGGGCTTTATTGCGGGCTCGCTGATCCTTCCCGACCCCTTTGACAGATTCTCGAGCCTTGGCTTCCGGGAGTCCATCCTCGGACTTGTATCGGGCGGAGCTGTTTTTTTTCTCATTGCTGAAGTCAGCTACAGGATCTTACGACAAGAAGCAATGGGCGGAGGAGACATAAAAATGATGGCCATGGTCGGGGCATTCATGGGCTGGAAATCCGTGCTCCTGACGACTTTTTCCGGAAGCCTGATGGGTTCCATTGCCGGCATTTTCTTCATGGTCCTCAAGGGCAAGGGCAGAAGGACCAAAATACCCTTCGGACCCTTTCTTGCTGTGGGGGCGCTCATAAGCCTCTTTTACGGGCAGGAGCTCGCCTCTCTTTACCTGAAGAGATGAACGAAAGTATTGTAGTCATAACATCCTTCCTGCTCCTCGCTGTCTTTATTGCCTTATTTCTGTTCCGCGTGGCCGGGCTTCTCGGAAAAGAGAGGGAAAGTTCAAAAAAGAAAGAGGAGACGCAGGTCGGCTTTATCGTCGGCACATTCCATGAGCTGGTTGCGAAACTCAAAGAAAAGGAAAAGGAACTGGAGAACCTCCGGAAAAGAGCGGAGGAACGTGCTGACGTAGTCGAGAGTTACAGTGAGTATATTCTCCAGAGCGTTCCCAGTGGCGTCATCAGCCTTGACCGCAATCTCATAATCACAAAGGTGAATGCTGCCGCCGAGAGGATCCTTGGTCTCAAGGCAGAAGATGCCATAGGGAAATGCTACGACGAGATCTTCAGGGAACCCCTGAAAAGCATCCTTGAGGGCAAAACGAGTATTCAACGGAGAGAGATTCAGTATACGGTTCATTCGGGCAAGGAGGTTCACGTTGGCCTTACCGTCACTCCCCTCCTGAATGAGGCAAAGGAGAGCATCGGCCAGCTGATGGTCTTTACTGATCTTACGGAACTGAAGGCGCTGGAGGCTCAGGCGGTGCTTCGGGACAGGTTGTCAAGCCTCGGAGAGATGGCTGCAGGAATGGCCCACGAACTGAGGAATCCCATGGCAGTCATCGCAGGGTACACAAAGATGCTCTCGAAGAAAGCTGATCCCTCCCTTCTCCACGTTGTGGATTCCGTAGCTACAGAGGTTGCGGTGATGGACAGGATAATCGCTGATTTTCTCTCCTTTGCAAGACCGACGGAACTGAACGTCTCCTCTGTGGACCTGGATCAGCTCATCAGAAGATGTGTTGCAAACATTGCAGAGGACAGGAAAGACATCAGAGTGCACTTCAATACGCAGGGCATTCCCCCCGTACCCGGTGATGAGATATTGCTGAGACAGGCCTTCACCAACCTGATACAGAATGCAGTGGATGCCATGCCCCAGGGAGGAGATTTGGGATTCGGGTTCACACAACAGGGAAACGTTCTGGGAATCACCGTATCCGATTCAGGTCACGGCATCCCCGAAAAAATTCACGACAAGATATTCCTGCCCTTCTATACCACAAAGGACAGGGGAACGGGATTAGGCCTGGCTATCGTTCACAAGATCGTGGTGTCCCACCGGGGCTCCATCACTGTGGAGAGCAGCGAACAGGGAACCACCTTCAGGGTGAGATTGCCGTTGAAGACGCATTGACACGGAGAAGAAGGAAAATCCCGTGTCCCTGCGTCCTTCTTAATGTCCGCCGTGTATCAATACCGGCAGGCAGCGTGCGCAGACAAGCTTGTCCTCACCTTCGTGGACGCACCTGAGATACACCGCGCTCTTCTCATTCTTTCCGCAGACGAAGCACTTGACTTCCATCCTTATTCCTCCAGTTCGTTCAGTTCTTTGACGATCTTCTCAGGGTCCATATTATGCATCATGGCCCCAAAAGAGAGGGACTCCATCTTCACTCCCGGACAGGTAAAGCATCCGTTGCCGAAATGCTTCTCAATGACCTTCATGGCAGCAGGGCTTGAATGAATGACATCGCCGATGAGTGAGTCCTTGGTAAATTTCTTTTTCGTCGCTTCTTTTGCTGCTTCCATTGTTTCCCTCCTTATTAGAAAATCTGCCGCTCGCCCAACAGGTCACCCTTCACCCCGATAACGATTTCGGTGAGGGGAATCTTCTTTCCTGACCTGTTGATCGCTTCCTTTAAGACCGCTGTCATACCGCCACAACACGGGACTTCCATCCTGAGACATGAAACGCTCTTGATGGATATGTTGCCGAATATCTCCGCGAACTTCTCAACATAGTGCATCGCGTCATCCAGCTTGGGACAGCCGATCAGCACCTTCTTGTCCTTCAGAAATCTCCTGTGGAAATCATGCACGGCAAAGGCTGTGCAGTCTGCGGCCACAAGAAGATCAGCATCATTGAGAAAGGGAGCCACTGTCCCGATCAGCTTGATCTGTATCGGCCAATGAGAGAGCCTTGGGTTCTCCTCTGTCTCGCTCACCGTTATGGCACCGATGCTGGAGCACGACGGACATTCATCATTCATATGCTTGCTCATGTTAACCTCCTCCTGATGGTTTTTTCGTAATCATGATACAAGCATACCTCCTCGACGCTGCACCTTGCTATGACGTATATCATATGGTCCGATTCTTTTCCGTATGACGGCAATCATAGCACTGAAAGCCGGCTTTGCTATAATGTAATCATAAATGAAAACAAGAGGAGGAATTGTATGGATCGGTTTGTGAAGAATTTCATCGGGATGAGTATTGTCTATCTCTTTATCGCGTCAATTTTCGGCATCGTGATGCTTGCTCACCCTTCCCTGCTCACAATGAAGTTTGTCCATTCCCATCTGAACATGCTGGGATGGGTATCTATGATGATCTTTGGCGTAGGCTATCACATCCTGCCGAGGTTCACCGGAAAGCCCTTGAAGAGCCCGAAGATGGGAGAGATCCAGTTCTGGCTAGCGAATATCGGACTGATTGGAATGCTTCTCTTCTACACCCTCGGGAGCTTTAATCCGGAGGTGAGCATGTACAAAGGATTGACCGCTGCCTTCGGTCTTATAGAGGCGGTTTCCATATTCCTATTCTTCTACAATATGCTCGCAACGATCTACGCAAAGTCAGAAGCGTAACTCGAAAAGGTTAAGGTTGAGCTTTGTTTATCCGTCAACACCGGAGGTCACCAAGGATGGCTGTCCCCATTTTTCCGGGAATATCAGTCTTTCACCTCAACTTCTATAGGCTTGTGGATCCTTAAAGAATCCATTGCAGAACCGCAAAAAATCTTCAAATACGAATCATAAACAGGGGAAGTCGCCGTGCTTGATATTGACAAAACCCCATCTTTTGCTATGATTAGTGTATACCCTATAAGATAAGAATGACTATGACTATTATAAGAACTGCAATTATATTGTTAATCATCCTACTGCCCCTTACAGCTTGGGCAGAGATGTCACAGTTTAGTCCCCAGGGGCAGGGGAACATACCTCTTCCCGATGGTGCACCAACCAGGATTGCAGTAGATTACACGGGAAGGACTTATGTAACGAGTCCCCTTTCTAAGGAGGTGCTTGTTTACTCTCACAACGGAAAACTCCTAATGAGATTAAAGGGCTTTCAAAGGCCATTGAGTGTAGCTGCTGACCGTATGAACAGGATTTATATAGGTGATGAGGCACTCGGGGTTGTCGGTGTCTATAATAATAAAGGAGAACTCCTTTATTATTTAGATGCAGGGGAGGGTAAGTTCGGTATACCAAACGATATCGCTATTAGTACTCGTTATGGTACTCATTATGGTACTCGTTATGGAATTTATATAACTGACAGCAAAGCAAACAAGGTGATGGTTTACTCCACTGAAGGAGTCTTTCAATTTTCCTTTGGAAGTGAAATGCTCAATTTCCCCACCGGTATCGTTATTGATGATAGTATCGGTGAGGTCTTTGTCTCGGATCACAATAACAAAAGGATAGTAGTCTTTACTATGGATGGTAATTTTTTAAGGGAAATCGATGCTGGTGGTAGTTGGTTCGGAGGTGGAGACTTCCTTAGGCCCCAGGGGATTGCTCTTGATTCTGGCAGGCTATACATTGTGGACTCTTATAACAGCACATTAGCAGTTTATGAGAGAGCCAAGAATGGGAGCACTGAAAAATTCCTGGGTTATTTAGGTAACTACGGTTCAGGTGATGGAGAGTTCAGGATTCCTATGGATGCCGCCTTTGACAAACTTGGCAGGCTCTTAGTAACAAATACCAACAATCAGAGAATTGAGATTCTGGGTATCGAAAAGCTCCCTTGCAAGAGCGATCATTGGCGCTGTAAGAAAGGTGGAAAATGAAGAGGGCTTTAATTACAGTGATTTTAATATCTTGCTTTCTGGTATATGCAGGTAAGGCTTTGGCCTTAGACCCTCCTCATGACAACTCAAACTCTATCGACTGTTCAGAGTGTCATACCACACATAATGCCCCCGGTCCGTCCCTTACAGAGGATGCATCTAACTCAAACCTCTGTATGAGTTGTCATACCTCTGGAGGCCTGGCAACAGCTAAGCCTTTTAATGATGCCATGCAGGCAGAGCCGGGCGTAACTGGTGCCTCCCACAGGTGGGACGGAATAATGCCTGCCACCTCTGACCCTATGAACCAGTACGGGTTACGAAAGCCTGCTGCAGACCCTTCTAATCCTCCTCCTGATGAGGTCCAGAGTGAAGCCATGAATGAAAGACTTCAGAATTTTAATAGCGTGGCCACATGTTCTGTCTGCCATGACCAGCACAGTCAGTTTGCAAAGCCCTGGGACCCTGCTGCCCCTTCATATGGTGGTCCTGGCACAGGGGCTGGGAGGCACTTCCAGAGGATTGACAACAACATGGACCAGATGTGTAAGGACTGTCATGCTTACAGGGATGTAGCCAGCCCGACTGTTACACAGATGTCCCACCCTGTTGGGGTTTCTATACCAGGCAGTGGCGCCTATCAGACACCTCCAAACCTTGACCTTGACAGTAGCGGGAACGTCCAGTGTCAGACCTGCCACACCCCCCATTATACAGACTCTGGCGGAGCAAACAGCGGGGCAGGAGATGGCTATCTTTTAGATGACACCCTCAAGGATGTATGCTATGAGTGCCATACCTTCTCTCAGACAGTCCACCTGAGCCCAACCACAGGGCTTCTCTGGCCTGGAGGGCAGTATGGTTCCACTTATGCAAGGGTTGATGGTAGCGGCAACCTTATACCTCTTGAGAACACATCCCTGGGAAATAACCTTCAGCCAGTCCCTGCAGCCTTCCAGGGTGCATGCATAAACTGTCACTGGCCCCACGGCGTAAGGGATGACTCGCCTGCTGGGCAGTTTTATCCAAACCTTACGGTGGAGCAGTCGGTTGAACAGAAGGATGCAAATAACATGGCTGTGCTTGATACATCACAAAATCCCTCACCCCCCCTACCTTCTTCCGACTCCAATGACCTCTGCCTCACCTGCCATGACACCCAGGTATATAGCACCACAGAGGGCAGAAACCTCGATGCCATAAACTGGACAGCGGTCCAGCATGGCGCAGTCGCTGCCTCTGGCACGAACCGGGGAGACCTTGAGGACCCCTACCTTACCTATAGTGCCGGCTATAGCAGAAACCTTGTCCTTGCCTGCACGGACTGTCACACCCCTCACGGCTCAGGAAATATATTCCTCATAAGGGAGAGTATAAACGGCAGGTCCGTAACCGTAACAACTGCTGGTTACTGGTACAGCATATGTGATGCCTGCCATACGATCAACAGTGGCATGGGACATCCTGCCAATCCAGGCTCAAGCTGTAGTGGCGGGATGGGAGGATGTCACGGAACAAGGCTGCATACAAGTTCACAATTCTAACGCCAACGGCTTTGGTCTGCCTTGCCTGCCCCAAGAAATTCTAAGATTTCCCGGGACTCAGTTGATATTCCCAACGCCCTCTACTTCGCGTCCTTGTTGTCTTCCCAAAGGCCGAAGGCATTCTGTTCCGTATCGAGGCAGACCGCAAAATACCCCAAAGCTCTGGAGCGGTCTGCAGTCACAATATGACTTGGACGTGGCTTCTGAAGAACTCGGCAAACGTCTGGAACAGGAAGTGAAGACATACAGAAAGGCCGTCTGAAGAGAAATAGCGTATAGTTCAGTAGCAGAGGGCCTTTAACTTCTCAATGTTCTTTATCACGATCTTTCCCTCCTTCTCGGACACGATGCCCATTTTTTTGAGCTTGGACATGGTCCGGATGGAGGTCTCCACTGTGGTGCCGACCATTTCTGCGATATCCTGTTTTGTGAGTTTCATGTCAATGACGACCCCGTCATCCGTTTTTTTACCCGTCTTATCTGACAATTTAAGGAGAAGGAAGGCGATGCGCGCCTCGACCCTTTCCAGTGCTATGTTCTTCAGGGTCTCGTGGGATTCCTTCATCCTGTCCCCCACTTGCTGGGCCATGCAATACATGAGATTGGGGAAGCGGTCCAGAATCCTCATGA